>JAYWDK010000234.1:0-30504 GCA_043779845.1 Betaproteobacteria bacterium
GAGGGGGAATTCCGGGCTCCCTCTCCACCGTACCCGGGGGAGAGGGCTGGGGTGAGGGGGCGATCCGCGCCACACCCGTCAGGCCGGCGTTGCCCCCGCAGCCGCCGGCTGGCTGACAAACTTGCTCAACTCGGCCACGCCAATCGGCGGCACGGTCAACCAAGGCAAGGTGAAGCGCCGCTTGGCCAAGCCCGCAGCCAGTCGTTGCATCTGCTTGCGTTCACCGGCCAGTCGCGCTGCCAGCAGTGGATCATGCGTGCCGGCCGCCAGCACGCTTTTGTTGAGCACCCAGGCGTAGGGCTCAATCCCCGCGCGCCGCAGGTCGTCTTGCAAGGCGGCGGCTTGCGACACCGGCGTCACCTCGGGCAGCGTCACCAGAATGATCTTGGTGTAGGCGGCGTCTTGCAGCCGCATCAGCGGCGTGACGACACGGGCGGCGCCGTGCCCTTCAAACTCACGCGTCATTTGCCGGTGGTAGGCGCCTGTGGCGTCCATCAGCAGCATCGAGTGGCCCGTGGGCGCGGTGTCCAGCACCACAAAGGCGCTGCGGCCCTCGCTGACGATGCGCGAGAAGGCGTGGAAGACGGCCACCTCTTCGGTGCAGGGCGACTGCAAATCTTCCAGCAGCAGCGCCTGTTCGGCGGCGTCGAGCTTGGGCGCCTTGGCCGCCATGATCTTGGCGATGTAGCGCTGCGTCTCGACCTTCGGGTCGATGCGGCTCACGGTCAACCCCGTCACCTCGCCGTTCAGTGTGCCCGCCAGGTGCGCGGCCGGATCGGTGGTGCTGAGGTGCACGGTTTTGCCACGCTGCACCAGCCCCAAAGCCAGCGCGGCGGCCACGGTTGTTTTGCCCACGCCGCCCTTGCCCATCACCATGATCAAGCCGTGCCCGGCGGCGGCCAGTTCGTCGGCCAGTGCGCTCAGGCCCTGTAGGTCAGCGCTGTCTGCCGCGACAAGCGTCACGCTCGGATTGATCGGAGACATCGGCGCCGCAGTGGTGCCCAGCAGCGCGCGCAAAGCAGGCAGGCCCACCGTGTCGAAGGCCCGCAGTGGCACGCGATCTTGCGGCAGTGCGCGCAGAGACGCTGGCATCGCGTCCAGTGCCTGCTGTCCCAGCGTCTCGATGGCGATGGCCACTGCGTCGGTGGCATCACTGGCATGGAACACGCCGTTGATCGCCAAACGCTGGTTGTTCAAGCCCAGCGTTTGCAACTCACCCGAGGTGCGCGCGGCTTCGGCGATAGCGCCCGCGTCTGGCCGAGTCACCAGGATCACCGTCGTCTTGGCCGGATCACTCAAGGCCTCAAGCGCGGCCTTGAAGCGCTGCTCTTGCATCTTCAAGCCCGAATGCGGCCCGAGACACGAGGCGCCACGGTCATTGCCATTCAAAAAACCGGTCCAGGCCTTGGGCAGGCTGAGCAGCCGCAGCGTGTGCCCGGTGGGTGCGGTGTCAAAGACGACGTGGTCGTAGAGCCCGGCATCGTCGGCCAGCAGCGTGGAGAACTCATCAAACGACGCAATCTCGGTGGTGCAGGCGCCAGACAACTGCTCGCGCACTGTTGCCAGCTCGTCTGGGCTGGCCCCCGCGCCCATCAAGGCCAGCACCCGCTGGCGATACGACTCGGCCGCGTTGTCGGGGTCGATGTTGAGCACTGACAAACCCGGCGCGCCTGGCACTGGCACTGGCGTATTGCGCAACTCGATGCCCAGCATTTCGTCGAGATTGGACGCGGCGTCGGTGCTGACCAGCAGCACTTTTTTGCCCGCATCCGCCAGCGTCAAGGCCGCAGCAGTTGACAGCGAGGTTTTGCCGACGCCGCCTTTGCCCGTGAAGAACAGATGTCGGGTCGGGTGGCTCAGAAAGCCGATGGCGCAGGGCTTCAGCCAGGCTTGCACCTCATCATGCGACGGCAAACCGCCGCTGTGCACCACCTGACCGTTGATGACGACGGCGGGCGTCGCGTGCACGCCGTAGCGCTTGATCTCGTCCGGGTTCTCGACCTTGACGATCTGGACAGGCACCCCCAAATCCAATGCGGCGCGCTCGATGATGCCGATGGTGCTGCGGCACTTGCTGCAGCCCGAACCCAGAACTTTGATTTCCATCTTGATGCCCTCGTCTTGAATGCTGTGACAGCCCGCGCTGGCTTGGCCGGCGCTGCTTGAGTTGATGTTTTATGGTGCGCGCCGCTCGCCCTGGGGTCTGTACGTCAACGCACCCTCATTTGGCTGCGGGGCCCGCTCGTCATCAGCGTCCTCAAACCGCAACAACCTCAGCGCGTTGAGCACCACCAACACGGTCGCGCCCTCATGGATGAGCACGGCGATGCCCATGCTGGCCCAGCCAAACAGCGTGGCCGGAATCAGCAGTGCCACCACCCCGAAGATGGCCCACAGGTTTTGCTGGATGACCGCGTGTGAAGCCTGGCTCAGGGCGATGGCAAACGGCAGCCTCGACAAGTCATCGGCCATCAATGCCACGTCGGCCGTTTCCAGCGCCACGTCAGTGCCAGCGCCACCCATGGCGATGCCGAGAGTGGCGCGCGCCATCGCCGGCGCGTCGTTCACGCCGTCGCCCACCATGGCCACCTGGCGGCCGCCCCGCATCAGCTCGCCGATGGCTTTGAGCTTGTCTTCGGGCAGCAAGCCCGCACGCACGTCAGTGATGCCCACCGACGCGGCCACGGCCTTGGCAACGGGCTCGTTGTCTCCCGTCAGCATGACGGTCTGGCGCAGGCCGAGAGACGCCAGTCGGGCCAGCACGTCTCGCGTGCCGGGGCGTGGTGTGTCTGCCAATGCCAGCCAACCCAGAAAGATGCCGTCAGCGCGAACCAGCATCGTGGTCTTGCCGAGGGACTCAAGCTGCGCCACTCGATCACGCACGGTGTCGGGCACAACATCGTCTGCGAACAGACGCAAATTGCCGATGCTGACTTGCCTGGACGACACCACCGCGTGCAGGCCTTTGCCAGTGACGGCCTGCACGTCGCTGGCAATCGGCCAATCCAGCTTGCGCAGTCGGGCCGCTTGCACCACGGCCAGTGCGAGCGGGTGGCCGCTGCGGCTCTCGACGCTGGCCGCAGTCGCCAGCAACTGGGCTTCGTCGCCATTCAAAACCACCACGTCCGTGACGCTGCGCTTGCCGGTGGTGATGGTGCCGGTCTTGTCGAACGCGATGACCGACAGCGAGCGCAAGTTTTCGAGGTGTGCACCGCCCTTGATCAGCACGCCGCCCCGCGCCGCACGCGCCACTGCGGCCAGCACCGCCGAAGGCGTGGCAATGGCCAAGGCGCAAGGAGACGCTGCCACCAGCACCGCCATCGCCCGGTAGAACGAATCGGCGAAAGCAAAGCCCATCAACGGCGGGATCATGATGAGCGCCAGCACGCCCGCGAGCACCAGCGGGACAAACACCTTCTCGAACTTTGTGACGAAGCGCTGAGTGGGTGCTTGGCGGTTTGCGCCTCGGCCACCAACCGCACCATGCGGGCCAGTGAGCTGTCACGGGCCAGCTTGCACACCTCCACGCGCAGCAGCCCCTCACCGTTCACCGTGCCCGCAAAGACCCATGCCTCTGCCAACTTGTCAACGGGCATTGACTCGCCCGTGATGGCCGCCTGGTCGACGGCCGACCTGCCTTCGAGCACCCGGCCATCGGCGGGGATGCGCTGCCCCGGCCGCACCAGCACCTGGTCGCCGCGCAACAGCTTGTCCACCGGCAGGTCAAGCTCGATGCCGTCCCGCACGACCCAGGCCGTCTTGGGGGCCAGGTCGGCCAGCGCCTCCATGGCGTGGCGCGCCCGATCCATGGCCAGGTGCTCCAGCGCGTAGCCCAGGCTGAACAGCACCAGCTCCAGCCCTTGGGCTTGCAGCTTGTCGGTCAGACGCCCGATGCAGGCATCGCGCTCGTCGGGAACCCCGGGCAAGACGAGCGCCAACTGCAGCGAGAGCTTTTCAGTCATTGATGATCATGAGCGGCAGTCAAACCTTGTGTGGCCGGGGCACGAGCCGACGCCGCAGTCAATCCAATAAATTTCGACTCATTGCTGGTTCCAATAGGCATCGCATCGTCTCAACGGTTTCAGTGCGAGAGTCAACCTGAACTTGTTCAAATCGAGCGATGGTTGACTCGCTTGGACAGCGCCTCGGCGCTCTCCCGACGCTCGCTGTAGCGGTCCACCAAATAGGGCGCCACGTCGCGCGTGAGCCGCGTGAACTTCATCAGCTCTTCCATCACGTCCACCAGGCGCTCGTAGTAGGCCGACGGCTTCATGCGCCCCGCGTCGTCAAACTCCAAAAACGCCTTGGCCACCGACGACTGGTTGGGGATCGTGATCATGCGCATCCAGCGGCCCAGCACCCGCAGCTGGTTCACGGCGTTGAACGACTGCGAGCCGCCGGACACCTCCATCACCGCCAGCGTCTTGCCCTGGGTTGGGCGCACGGCCCCCACGCTGAGGGGGATCCAGTCGATCTGCGCCTTCATGATGCCGGTCATCGCGCCATGGCGCTCGGGCGAGGTCCAGACCATGCCTTCGGCCCAGGCGGCGGCCGCGCGCAGCTCTTGCACCTTGGGGTGGGTGTCGGGGGCGGCGTCGGGCAGCGGCAGGCCGGCGGGGTCAAACACCCGCACCTCGCCGCCCATGGCGATCAGCAGGCGCGCTGCTTCCAGCGTCAAGAGCTTGCTGTACGAGCGCTCACGCAGCGAGCCGTAAAGCAGCAAAAAACGCGGCGCGTGAATGGACGTGCCAACGCCCGCCAAACACGCACCAGTGGGCGACTCAAACAACGCCGAGTCGATATTGGGCAGGCTGAGATCAAGGAGCGACATGTTGGCCTTTGGCGTCAGATATTGAGTCAATGACGGGCGCGCCGTCTTCTTTGGCGAAGGGCGCGAGTTGCGGCAAGGGCAGGATGCCCAGCACCGTCTCGGACGGGCGACACAAGCGCGTGCCCAGCACGGTTGCGACGATGGGCCGGTTCATCAGGATCGGGTGCAACACCATGAAATCAATGAGTTGCTCGTCAGTCAGGTTCGGGTCGTCGAGTTTCAACTCGTCGTGTAGCGGGCCTTTGGGTCGCAGCACGCTGCGCACGGGCAGGCCCATCGCGGCGATCAACTCAAGCAGTTTGGCGCGGCCGGGCGGCGTCTTCAGATAGTCCACCACCACCGGCTCGATGCCGGTATTGCGGATCAGTGCGAGCGTATTGCGAGACGTGCCGCAAGCGGGGTTGTGGTAGATCGTGATGGAGGTGTTGGGGGTTTTTGGGATGTCAGTCATGGCGTTCCTTGTGGTTTCAGTCCGGCCTCGTACCAGCTTTTGCTCTGGTTCACCAGCTTGACGACGAGCAGCATCACGGGCACTTCGATCAAGACGCCGACCACCGTGGCCAGTGCCGCGCCCGACTCAAAACCGAACAGGCTGATGGCTGCGGCCACCGCCAACTCGAAGAAGTTGCTCGCGCCGATCAGGGCAGACGGGCAGGCCACGCTGTGTGACTCACCGAGACGCCGGTTCAGCCAATAAGCCAGCCCCGAGTTGAAGAATACCTGGATCAGGATGGGCACGGCCAGCATCGCAATCACCAGCGGCTGCCGGGTGATGGCCTTGCCCTGAAAGGCAAACAGCAGCACCAGCGTGGCGAGCAAGGCGGAAATTGACCACGGGCCGATTTTTTCGAGCGCGGCGTCAAACACTGCGGGGCCGCGTTGCAGCAAAGCCCGGCGCAAAAGCTGCGCGATCACCACCGGGATCAGGATGTACAACACCACCGACGTGATCAGCGTGGCCCAGGGCACGATGATGGACGACAGGCCCAGCAGCAGCGCCACGATGGGCGCAAACGCAAACACCATGATGGTGTCATTCAGTGCCACCTGGCTCAGCGTGAACAGCGGGTGCCCACCCGTGAGCCGGCTCCACACAAACACCATCGCCGTGCAGGGCGCGGCAGCCAGCAAGATCAGGCCAGCGATGTAGCTGTCGGCCTGGCCCGCAGGCAGGTAGGGCGCAAACACGTGGCGGATGAAAATCCAGCCCAGCAGCGCCATCGAAAACGGCTTGACCGCCCAGTTGACAAACAGCGTGACGCCAATGCCGCGCCAATGCTGCTTGACTTGAGACAGCGATGCAAAGTCCACCTTCAACAGCATCGGGATGATCATCACCCAGATCAGCAGCCCAACGGGCAGGTTGACTTTGGCGATCTCCATGCGGCCAATGGCCTGCACCGGCCCCGGCAATAGCTGGCCCAAGCCGATGCCGACGACGATGCACAAAAACACCCAGACGGTGAGGTAGCGCTCAAAAACGCTCATGGGCGCGGGCGCCGTGGTGGGCAGAGGCAGGACGGTGGTGGTCATGGCGGTGTGGTGGATTGAGACATCAGCCAACATTAGCTGCGGCCGATTTCGACCAAGGCCGATTGCAGCGCGGGGCGATCCATCGTCTGCAATGGCAAGGCCAGCAGTTGCAGCATGCGGTAGCCGATGGCCTGGCGGGTCAACTCAAATGCCCGCCGCCGGCCCTCGTCGCCGCCGTCGGCATTGGACGGATCGGGATAACCCCAGTGCACCTTGACGGGTTGGCCGCCGGTGCCGCCAAAAAACACCGGGCAGGTCTCGGCCGCGGCGCTGTCGCACACCGTGATGACGATGGAGAGCGGCGGCGCGCCATCGGCGCTGAACTCGTCCCAGATTTTGCTGCAGTAGGCGCTGGTGGCCATGCCGGCCTTGTTGAGCACCTCGAGTGCGAACGGATTGAGACGGCCACTGGGCGCGCTACCGGCGCTGTGGGCCTTGACGTCGAGACCGAGTTTGCTGGCCCAGTGGTTGAGCATGCCCTCGCACAGCACACTGCGCGCCGAGTTGTGGGTGCAGAGGATGAGGACGTGGAGGGTCATGGATTCAGGCGCCGTGCAGGGCGCTGGCAAGGGTGACCGGTGAGTGTTCGGGCATGCACTGGGCAAGATCGCCGGCAGGCGGGTACAAGAGGCCACGCGTCACGGTGATCTCAGGATCAGCAAGTGGTGCAAGTGGGGGCGGCGGCCACCTCGCAGACCGCGCCCTGGCAACAGTGCGCGCTGAGGTAGCCCAGCAGATCGTTCATCTGCGCGAGCGATGGGCGGTATCTGAGATTGCGGCCCTGTCGCTCCTGCGAAACCAGGCCGGCGTGCGTCAGCTCCCTCAGGTGGAATGACAGCGTTGAGCCGGGCACGCCCAGCGTGGCAGACAACTCGCCAGGCGTCAGGCCATTCGGCGCTGCGCCAATCAGGGCGCGAAAGATACGAAGGCGCATGCCCTGGGCCAGGGCAGCGAGCAAGGCAACAGCGGCTTTTTCTTCCATATTTCCATTTTGTTGGAAACATTGGATGAAGTCAAACTTTTCACGCCAAGTTGAACTGTCGCGGTTGATTCGCAGCCAACGATGCCCAAGCCCGAACTGCCCCTGGTTGACGTGCCAAGCCTCGGCCGCAAACAGCCCCTCAGCCTCTCAGCGCGGCAACACCAGGCGCGCCTCCAGCCCACCCTCGAGCCGATTGCGCAGCGTCAGGTCGCCGCCGGCCGCGCGGGCAATGTTGCGGGCGATGCTCAGGCCCAGGCCGGTGCCGCCGGTGTCGCGGCTGCGCGAGGCTTCGAGCCTGAAAAACGGGTCGAACACGCGCTCCAGCAGGGGCTCGGGGATGCCGGGGCCGGTGTCCCGGATGCACAGCGTCAGCGCTTGCGGCGTATCGTCGATGGTGATCAGCGCGCGCTGGCCGTACAGCACGGCGTTGTCCACCAGGTTGCCGATGCAGCGCTTGAGCCGCGCCGGGTCGCCCAGCAAGGGGGTGGCGGTGCTGCCCTTGATCCCAACCGGGCGGCCCATTTCTTCGTTGTCGGCTTGCAGGCTTTCAAGCAGCGCCATCACGTCCACCGGCACAGATTCGGCGGGGCCATCCAGCCCGCGCAGCGCCGCCAGCGCGTCGGTCACCATGGCCTCCATCTCGTGCAGGTCACGCTCAAAACGCAGGCGCAAATCGTCGTCGTCCAGCAGCTCGGCGCGCAGCCGCAAACGCGTGAGCGGCGTTTTGAGGTCGTGCGACATCGCTGCCAATACTTGCGTGCGGTCGTCAATAAAGCGCACCAGGCGCTGCTGCATGGTGTTGAAGGCCACGGCGGCCTGGCGCACCTCCGTGGGGCCGTCTTCGGGCAAGGGCGGCTGGTGGATGTTTTTGCCCAGCGCCTCGGCGGCCTTGGCCAGGGTTGACAGCGGCCGGCTGAGCCAGCGCATGGCGATCGACGACAGCCCCAGCACGGCCGCCAGCAACACGCCCAGCGTGAGCAACAAGCGGGTGGGCAGGCTGCCGGCTTCACGCGGCAAGCGGGTGTCAAACGTGACCCACTGGCCACCACGCAGTTGCACCTGGGTGAGCAAAAAGATGCCACCGGGCGCCAAGCCGTGGCGTCGCGCGGCCGACGCAACATGGCCCATCATGGCCTCGTGGTGGGCCTGCCACGACAGCAAAACCGCGCCACGGGCGGGCGGCACGCCGCGCGCCACCACGCGCACCGCGCGGTTGTCATCCAGGGCGCTGCGCAGCAGGGCAGTGAACATCAGCGCGTGGGCGTTGACTGGCGTCTGCGGATCGGGGTTGGGCTCGGGGCTGGCCTCGGCGTTGGGGCCGGCTGGCAGGCCGGGCGCGCCCAGCGTCACCAGCTGCGGGGGCACGTTCAGGATGTTGACGATGCGCTCACGTTCGGTGTTATCCAGTGAATCAAGCAAATGAACGATGTCGGCCACGCGCTGCGCGGGCTGCATGCCGGCCGCTTGCAGCATCAGCCGGTCGCGCTCGGCCCAGTTGATCCAGGCGCTCAGGCCTTGAGCCGCAACCAGGCCGATGAACAACACGCCCACCAAGCGGGCGAACAGCGATTTTGGCCAGGGTGATGGCAGGCGCTTGATCATGGCTCTGGCCCGCTGCGCTCTGACCCGCTGCGCTCTGGCCCCAGGCGCCCCAACCCGTGACCGTCGCCCGGGCCCGTGCCGGCCACAGTCACCGCCAGCACATAACCCTCACCACGCACGGTCTTGATCAACTGCGGGTCTTTGGAATCGTCGCCCAGGCGGTGGCGCAAGCGGCTGACCATCACGTCGATGCTGCGGTCAAGTGGGTCGGCCTCGCGGCCCTGGGTGAGATCGACCAACTGGTCCCGGTTGAGCACGCGGTTGGGGTGATCGAGAAAGATGCGCAGCAAGCGATATTCGGCCCCGCTGAGCGGCGTCACCACGCCGCCCGGCGACACCAGGTGGCGGTGCGCGGTATCCAGCCGCCAGCCCGCAAAACTGAGCTCGCGGCGCTCGTCGGGCCGCAGGTTGGGCGGCAGACAACGCACACGTTTCAGGATGGCCTTGATGCGCGCCAGCAGCTCACGCGCGCTGAAGGGCTTGGCCAGGTAGTCGTCGGCGCCCATCTCCAGGCCCACGATGCGGTCGGTCTCATCCCCCCGGGCGGTGAGCATGATCACCGGCAAGTCCGACTTGGCGCGCAGGTTGCGGCACAGTGTGAGGCCGTCGTCGCCCGGCAGCATCAGGTCCAGCACCACCAGGTCCACGCCGCCCGCGTCCAGCGTGCGCCACATGGCGCGGCCGTCGCCCACTGCGGTGGTCTTGAGGCCGTTTCGCGTGAGGTAGGTGCCCAGCAAGGCGCGGATTTCAGCGTCGTCGTCAACGATCAGGATGTGGTCGGGTGCGTCCATGGTCTGATTGAAGTCGGTTTGGCGCAGGTTGGCATGTCGCCGTGGGCGCGTCAGCGTAACGCAGTGTGTCAACCGGGCTGGCCGACACCCGGCGCTACAAAAATGCCCGGTATTGACACCACAGGATTACATCGGCGGGCTGAAATACACCCAGCCCGAAACCACGGGTCGACCAAAACTGAATGCACCCAAAGGAAATAGCACCATGAAAAAAGTTCACAAAATCATCGCTGGCGCGCTTGGCGCCTTGGCCCTGGTGGCCGCCACGGTGGTGGTGGCAGCACCCGATGGCATGGCCGGCTGCGGCGGCATGGGCATGGGCATGGGCCACATGGGCATGGGCCGCATGCATGGCGGCGCGCCTGGCGCCATGGCCGAGAAGCACTTGGCAAAAATGAAGAGCGTGCTCAAGATCACGGCGGCCCAGGAACCGGCCTGGGCGACGTTTGCGGGCAAGGCCACCGAGCAAGCCAAAACCATGCAAGCTGATTTTGCCCAGCGCCAAGCCGCCGACACCAAAATGCCCGCGCCCGAGCGCATGGCCGCGCGCATCGCTGAAATGAAGCAACACTTGGCCGGCATGGAAACCATGAACGCCGCCATGAAGGATATGTACGCCGCGCTAACGCCTGAACAGCGTGTCATCGCCGACCAGCAAGCGGGGCACATGGGCGGTCGCGGCCAGGGCATGGGACACCGCCAGCACGGCCAGTAATCGCTTGATTTGGGTGAGGGTCACGCCGGCGTTTTTGGCTGGTGTGGCGCTTGTGCGGCGCCTTTGGCGTGCCCCCCATGACGGACTTGCGGGGTGGACCAAGCGCCCACCTTGAAGCCGCTCAGCCCGGCAGCAAGCCCGCAGCCAGGCGGCGCAGCGCGGCGGCATCCATCACCTTGATGCCGGCCTGCGACTCGCAAATCACCGCAACCCGTTGCAGCAGGCCCGCCGCAAAACGGTGGGCCGCCGCCAGCGTCTCTTCGTCGGTGTCGTAGGTGTCGTAGGCCTCTACGGCCACGCCGCTGTCGTTGGCGATGGCCTTGACGTCAATTTTGGTGGCAGCTGTTGGGGCGGGCTGGGTGGCCATGGTGGTCTCCGTGTGGGTTGGGCTAGGTTGGGTTGGTTCGAGCCGTCGTCGGCCGGCGGCGTAGTAGGCATTTTCGACCAAACTTGACCAAGAAAAACCGCCCGCAAAAACACAACACCGCCGCGCTGCATCAGCTAGGCGGTATCGGCACGCCAATCATCGCCATTCCGCGCTTGTGCTGGGCGATCAGGCAACCCGCATCGGCTCATTGCGACAGAACCCTTGAGGGTCACCTCGTTGCAGGTGCGCGTGTCAAACCATCAGCAGCTTCTCGTCCAGCAATTGCTGAACGATGTCGGCCTGCAATCGATCACGTCGCCGTTTGGGTTCCGCGCGCGTGGGCGTTTGCTCGGCCATCCACCGCTTGAACTCCACAAATGCCGAGGGTGCGATGGTGCGCATCAACGCCATACGGCCCGTGGTGGAGATCACCGCGTGCTCGAACCGTGGCGCGGTCGTCAGCTCCGAGGCGCGCACGCCCTGCACGGGCCACAGGTCGCCTTCGTCGGCTGAAAAACGAAAAGGGTGCGGGTCGCTGCCTTCGGGTTGGCGCCGCAGAAAGTCGACCTCAAATCCCTGCGCATTGATCGCCGCCTCGTTCTGCCCCTCCTTGCGTTCGAAGCTGGGGGCGGCCCGCTTCAGCATGCTCAGCATCGAGGCGTCCAGTTGCTCAAGATCGGACATGAACTGCACGCGCCGGCGGGCGTCCCACAGCAAATCAACGTCCTGCGTGGCCACGGCGCCCGGGATGATCCGAACCATGGCGGCCGTCTCAAAGGCGTACAAGGCATGCGTGCCCACCACGGTGAAATGCCGTGACAAGCCGGCGTCGTCCAGCACGTTGAGCAAATGCGGTGAATTGGGCGCCGGCACAAGCCACGGTCAACACATCGCGCCTGGCCGCCAACCCTGGGCGGAACGGCTGCCGCAGGGCTGGATCGGTGCCCGACACGCCTCGGCGTGTCTACTGGCGTATCTTCGTGCTGCGCACTCCGGCTTTCAACCTTGGGGCGCCCCGGCGTGCTTACTGGCGAACTTTCCGCCATTCGCCCTCAAAAAGCCGCTCATGTAAATCGCTAGGCATCACCAAATACAGCGCTCGCGCCTTGCAGCAGACAATCGAGCCGCAGTGCAACGCGGCGCCACTCATGGCCTCATTGCTTGGACGTCACTTGGCGGTTTTTGCTCCCACACCCGCCCCCTGGCGCACAGACTGCCGCAGGCAACACCCTTCCGGAGACAGCAATGCCAACCCCAAAAACCAAGCCGCCTGAAGCAAAGGTGTCCGCAAGAAAGATGCCGGCCGAGGCTGTCGGCGTGCCGCCAGCCACGCTGATTGACGCCAAGATTGAAGCGCTTGGCGACTGGCGAGGCGAGATGCTCTCGCGGCTGCGCGCACTGATGAAGGACGCTGACCCGGACGTGATCGAGGAGTGGATGTGGAACATTCCCGTCTGGTCAGACCAGGGCATCATTTGCACGGGTGAGACTTACAAAAATGTGGTGAAGATGACCTTCGCCAAGGGTGCCTCGGTGCCTGATCCCGCCGGCCTTTTCAACGCCAGCTTGGACGGCAACGTCAGACGTGCCATCGACTTCCAAGAGGGCGCCGCCATTGATGAACAGGCCCTGAAAGAGTTGATTCGATCTGCTGCCGCGACCAACAAGTCGTCTGCCCGCAAAAAGTCGTCGTGACCCCGATTGTTTGCAAGCTACGCGCCAGTCAGTGAGTGCAGACCAACCAATAACTTGAGCGGCGCGCCCACGGCGGCCACTCAAGTAGACATCCGGTCGTTCGAGGAAAAAAGTGAGACTTTGCACTTTGATGGTTAGCGTCGCGCTGGTTCTGGCGGGCGCAGTGGGTGGCGCCGCAGTGGCCTTGTGGCGCGTCTCAAACGAATGGGACGAGCGGTTCGCAAAATTCAACCTGAGTCCACTCATGGCCGAGCAGACCTTTGCGCTCAAGTTTCTCAGACAAGACGAACCCAAAAAATTGCAGTCGATGCTGGAGGAAACCGTCTGGCGCAATGTTGAACTCTACGCTGGTATGAAAGCCCGAGCCAAGCCTTGGCCAGAGGACCCCAAGCCCGACAGGCTCCTAGGCCAGTAGACCTTGACGCCTCGACGCAATCAGCCAGCCGAGATTGCAGTGATCGCTAGCCACAGTGGCACTGAAACAAGGCGTTGCTGCGCGCCGGTCGTTCAAGCCCGGGGCGTGGCGCGCTTGATGATGGCCGCGCAATCCACGCCGCGTGGCAGCGTGCCGTAGTTGCGGTGGCCGCCCGGGGCCAGGCGCGAGGCGCAAAAGCCATCGGCGACAGTGGCGGGCGCGTGCTGCACCAGCAGCGCCGCCTGGATGGCCAGCGCCAAACGGTCCACGATGTCGCGGGCGCGGTATTGCGCGTCGGCCAGGTCGACAAACTCGGCGTGCAGCGCCGTCACCCAGCGGTCCAGGTGAGCATTGGCGCCGCGGGCCTTGGCCACTTCACGGAAGAAGGCGTCGACTACCGCCGGCGTTTTTTGCATCGCCCGCAGCACGTCAAGGCACTGCACGTTGCCACTACCCTCCCAGATGGCGTTGACCGGCGATTCACGAAACAGGCGCGGCATGGGGCTGTCTTCCATCACGCCGCTGCCGCCAATGCACTCCATCGACTCGTAGGCGTGGTTGGGCGTGCGCTTGCAGATCCAGTACTTGCCCACCGCCGTGCACAGGCGCACCAACAAATCCTCGTGCGGGTCGTCGCGGTGGTCCAGAGCGCGGGCAATGCGCAGAGTGAGCGCCAGTGAGCCCTCGTGCTCCAGCACCAAGTCGGCCAGCACGTTTTGCATCAGCGGCTGCTGGTTCAAAACCTTGCCAAAAGCCGACCGGGTAGCGCAGTGGTGCAGCGCCTGCGACACCGCCGCGCGCTGCCCGGCCGACGCGCCCACCATGCAGTCAAAACGTGTCATGGCCACCATCTCGATGATGGTTCGCACGCCCCGCCCCTCGTCGCCCACCGCCCACGCCAGCGCGCCGCGCAGCTCGGTCTCGCTGGACGCGTTGGACACGTTCCCCATCTTGCGTTTGAGGCGTTGCAGCTGCATCGGGTTCTTGCTGCCATCGGGCCGCCAACGCGGCAGCAAGAAACACGACAGCCCACCCGGCGCCTGCGCCAGCACCAAAAAAGCGTCACTCATGGGGGCCGAGACAAAGTACTTGTGGCCCACCAGCTCATAGGCCTCGCCCGGCCCGCCCTGGCCCACGAGGTGCGCGCGCGTGGTGTTGGCGCGCACGTCGGACCCGCCCTGTTTTTCAGTCATGGCCATGCCGATGGTCAGGCCTTGCTTGGCGGCATCAGGCACGTTGCGCGGGTCGTAAATGCGCGAGGTGATCTTGGGCTCCCAGAGCCGGGCCAGCTCGGGCGTGCTGCGCAGTGACGGCACGGCGGCAAAAGTCATGGTGATGGGGCAGCCGTGCCCGGCGTCCACCTGCGTGTGCAGGTAGGTATGCGCGGCGCGCGCCACGTGGGCGCCGGGCCGGGGGTGGGTCCATGGCGACGAGTGCAGGCCGTGCTCGATGGCCGTTTTCATCAGCGCGTGGTAGGCCGGGTGAAAGCTCACCAGGTCAACGCGGTTGCCAAAACGGTCATGGGTTTCAAGCTCGGGGCCATAACGGTTGGCTTGAGCGCCCAAGGCCAGGTAATCGGCCGCGCCGGCGAGTTGGCCAAAGGCTTCCAGATCACCCTGCGCCCAGGCGGCGCCCTCACGCGCCACTGCCTCTTGCAGCGCGGCATCTTGCAGGTACAAATTGGTACCCACCAACTCGTGCGAGACGTTGGTGACTTGATGGGTATCGGCCAAATACAGCGACGCGTTGAGACGCGGGTCAGGGGCGTTCATGGGGGTCTCCAGCGGACGTTTCGGGGGTCGGGTGGCGGCCGGCGCGCAGGCGCTGCCCCCGGGCCGCCGCGCGAGGCGGCGAGCCCGCTTGTTGCGCGTCAAAAAACCGCCGCCAGAGGGCGTGGCCCGCCGCGTCAAAACGCGCCACGGTGTCGGCAAATTCACGGCGCGCGGCCACGTCCACCAGCGGCGCGGGCAGCAGCGGGTCAAACACCAGCGAGCGAATGGCGTCATGGCCCAGGCTGAAGGCTTCACGCGCTGCCACGTCGGGCGCCAGCGAGCCCGCAGCGGCCAACCAGGTGGCCAGGCGCTGGCCAGTGTCGCGGTAGTGCCGGGTTAGCACGGGGCCCTGCCACAGCGCGCAGGCGTGCTTTTCAGCCACGGGGTCAAGATCGCGTGCCACAAAAACCAGCGCCTCGGCCTCAAGCCCCAGTTTGAGCAGGCGCGCACGCACCGCCACCACGCCACCCACTTGGTTGTCGGGCCGCAGGTGCAAGCCGCGCTCAAACGCCTGCAGGCCCAGTAGGCCCAGCGCCCGCTCGCGGGCCTTTGTCGCGGCCCGGTTGCTGCGGCCCAGGCCCGCCACGTGCACCGCTATCCAAGCACCCGACCAGTCGATGACCCGCTGCTCGGCGCCGCGCCACAAGGCGACGTCGGCGGCCAGACCGGCCGCCTTGGGCCCCAGCACGTACGCGCCTCGGCCGGCCACCCCCACCAGGGCGGCCGCAGCCAAACGGGCCAGCGCAACACGGGTGCTGTTCTCGCTGATGCCGAACAAGGCACACGACGCCACCGCCTCGCTGGCCGTCAAGGGCTCACCGCCCCTGCCCAGCAGCAGGTTCAGGATCAGGTGCCGGGGGTTCTTTGGCATGGCGGCGCCGAGAATTACACATGCCGACCACGAATGTCAACTGCTGTAATGTTTTGGCGCTTTGGGGCCGGCACAAAATGCCATGCGCCCCGACGAACACGCCCCCATGCCAACCGCCGCCACCCCGACTGCAAGCCACGCCACGCCAACCGCCAGGGGCTTCCAGCCTTCATCGGCGCCGCCCTTGCCGACGTCCTGGCGTGCCGGCCGTCAATCGCGCGGGGTGTCAAAGGCGCCCGGCGGAGTTGACTCGGAAATGTCTCAATTGTGTGGATTGGCAACTGCGGCTTGACACGGTTCGAGCCCCAAAACACCATTTGGGCATTGAGCGCAGCGCCGTTTTGTGCGAATGGTTCGTCATGCGAAGCGTATCTTCGCCATTTTTGAAGAATCCTTTTGATTTGAATCAACGAAGTCAGCGGTATCCCACTTTTCGCTAACCGACTGACGCAAAATTCATCAGTACGCTGTTGGGCCAGAATGCCCCCAAATCATTCCAGCCCCTGTTTGGTCCAACCGTCATTCAAACCGTTTTTTTCAAGGAATCATTCCCATGAACCCCCTAAAAACCGCCATCATTGTGTTTGCCACCACCACGTTGGCATGCGTATCGCCGACGTCTTTCGCGGCAATTGTCGGCTTTTTAGGTAATTTCGATGTCATCAATGACACCGGCCGCAACGCCCACGGATTTGAGATTGACCTGGAGGGCCTGCATGCGTCCGACATTTCAGACACCTTTGGCGGTCCCGGCCGAGGGTTCCCAACGGGGCGTGGTTTTGGTGCAGGCAGTGTGGAGCGCTACGGCTCGCCCCTTGTCTCCGAATACAGCAACGGCGCAACATTCGGCACCAAGGTTATTTACGAAGGGCTGTTCAATGGCAGTTCTTGGGATTACGGAACCCCCAGCGGCTCATTCATCACGCCTGGCGACAACTGCTGGTCGGGCGGCGGCTTGAGCTACAACGCCAGCACGCCATGCGATCACTTCGGGGTTGGCACGACAAAAAATGCCTCAAAAACGACCTACAGTTGGCTGCTTGAAACAGCGCCCAATTCAGGGGTGCTGAACAACGGTGTCGTGAATCTACCCGCCCCAGTGTGGAGTATTGGGCCGGCGTCGCCACCGCTGCCAGGCCAACCCCCCGCGCCTCCGGTGGTGGGTGCCGTGGTTTTGGCGCCGGCGCCCATCCAACCGCCCAACGAGCCTGAGCCGCAATGGGGTACGGCGATTTGGGTCAAGGTGTTCACCACTGAACTTGAGGAGCCACCAAAATTGGAAGACCTGATCGGCGGCAATCCAATTCTCAATAATCTGAAAACAGAAACTGAATGGCAACTGCTTCAGAAAGATCCGGGAAATCCCCTGTCGGGCATACTGGAAAGCGGCTACGGCGCGCCGGTCGGACCGAAGGCCGCCTCCATTCTTCGTCGCTATGAGTTTTATAAATTCGGCGGAGAATATGACACCACCGATCATCACGCAATATTGATTGGCAATGATTCAAACCCCGGCTTGGGCGATGTTGGAACATATCTGGGCGCCCAAAACGGTGCCGCCAACCTTGCAGCGGTGCCCGAGCCACAAACCCTGGCAATGATACTGGCTGGTTTGGGTGTTGTTCTGAGATTGACCCGGCGGCGCTCAGGCCAAACTTTTGCTTGATTCATGATTTCTTGACCCATCAGAAATATCACTGAAACCGAGGCACAAAAGCCGACTATCGAGGTCGGCTTTTGTTTGAATGGTTCTCAGTGGGTATTGGCTGAAATTGAGCACGGGCGCAGGTCGCCCGACAGCCAATGCGTCGGCAAAAAAGCAGGCTACTTATCGAAGTCAGCTTCGGAACGACGCCGGGAGGCGCCCGCAGATCCGATGGCCCATGGTCTGGCCACGGCCCCGATGACGCCACGGTGGTCGGCTGCAGTGCCCACGCAGAACCGTATTTGAGCTTCGTGGATAGCAGCATTCAATTGCCGCCAGCCCCTTCAAATGAGGTGTGCAAATGCTGCGATACCAGCGCTTGCCAAGCTCACAATTCTTTACGCCAACGGCTCCCCGGCTACACTTAGCGGTTAGCTGGAGCCCCCATGACCGAATCCATCGCCGCGCTGCGGCCCGACTCAAGCATTGCCGGCGCGCGTCCGTGGGCACTCAGCTGGCGCGTGTGCATCTGCCTGCTGTTGATCGTTCACGTCTCGGTCTGGACCTGGGTGGGGGTGGTTGGCCGCTCAAACCTCGACATGCCTGGCGACATGGTGGAGGCCTACGGCTGGGGGCAATCCTTCGAGTGGGGCTATTTCAAGCACCCGCCGCTGTCGGCGTGGATCGTGGGCGCCTGGTTCAGCATCGTGCCCGAAGGCCACCTCGGTTACGCCGTGCTCGCGGCGCTGAACGCGGCGGTGGGCCTGGCCGGCATTGCCGTGCTTGCCCGCCGTCTGTTGCCGCCCGACTGGGCGCTGCTGTGCGTGGCGGCCGCCGCCCTGACGCCCGGCATCACCACGCTGGCCATGCGCTTCAACGCCAACGCGGTGCTGGTGTCCACCTGGCCCTGGGCGATTGCGATGTTTGTTCGCATGATGCAAGACGGCCGCCGGCGCGACGCCGTGATGTGTGGCGTGGCCTGCGCGCTGGCCATGCTGGGCAAGTACTACTCGGGGGTGTTGCTGGCGTCGCTGTTGATCTGCGGCCTGATGTTGCCCGCGTGGCGGCAGCGCTTTGCCACGCTCACCCCTTGGCTGGCCATCGCCACGATGCTGGTTTGCCTGGCGCCGCATGCCAACTGGCTGTTGGCGCAAACCGACGGGCCGATCCAGTACGCCCAGGCGGCGGCCCATGAGAGCCACGCTGCGGCCACCATGCGTGCGCTGCACTTTGGCCTGGCCCAATGGTTGTTTCCGCTGCTGGCGTTTGGCTTGCTGGCCTTGGCGGTTGACCGTGATCGCCGCGGCGCCGCCGTGCTGGCCGCCCTCACCTGCCTGGTGCGGCCGCGGCGCGAAGCGGTGTGGTTCCTGGCGGTGATGCCCATCGTGGCCACCATGGCCGCCACCATGATCACCGGCGCCAGAACGGCCAGCGTCTGGGGCCTGCCTATCGCCGCCGGCGTCAGCGTGCTGGCCTTGTCACGCGCACGCGGCACGGGCGCCCGCATCGACTTGCAACGCGCGGCCCATGGGCTGATAGGCGCCTGGCTGCTTGTGGTGGTGTTGGCGCCTATGCTTTGGCTGTACTCGGCGCGCCTGGGCTCGGCCGGGGCCAGCGAGCCGCGCGAAGAGTTGGCCGCCGAGATCGACAAGCGTTGGCAGCAACAATTTGGCGGTCGCCTGCCCTGGGTCACCGGCACCCGGGTGCTGGCCGAGTCCGTGGCCTTCTACGCCAGCAGTCATCCACGCTACTGGAGCTTCTGGAACACGGCGCTCGAGACCCCCTGGGCCGATAGCGCCCGCGTTTTTACCGACGGTGGCGTGGTGATTTGCGCCGACACCGACACCCTCTGTGCCGACCACGCCGCCGAATGGTCGCCCCACTGGCAGAACATCACCGTGGCCAAGCATCGGCAGGGTTTTGACTTTTCGCCCCGCCACTACCTGATGTTTGTGCTGCCGCCCAAGGCACCCATCTTGCTCGCCAATCACTGAGCTCGCGCAGCGGCGCCCGAAAGGGCACCGCTGGCCAGCGAAGGCCTGGCCGCGATACCAGCGGACAGGCTGAGCGCCGCGTGCCGGGCGGCGGTTCGTCAGCCGCCTAGGGGGTGATCTGGCAACTGGATCACGCCGGCCTGCAGCACTGACTCCAGCGCCGGGTGGCTGGTCAACAGCAGCGCCTGCGGGGGCCGATCAGGCCGGTCAGGACCACGGGCAGCCTGCGCAACATCCGCCAGAACCCGCAGCAGGTAAGCCACCGACGCGGTGTCCAGCCCGGCGGTGGGCTCGTCCAGCAGCGTGAGCGAGGCCCCTGCCGCCAGCGCCACCGCCAGGCCCGTCTTGCGCCGTGAGCCGGTGGACAGCGCATACAGCGGCTTGGCGAGGTGCGGCAGCAGGTCAAAACCGTGCAAGTGCCGCTGCCAGGCGGCCTCGTCCAGTGCGGGGTGCAGGCAACGTTGAGCATCCATCAGGCCGCCGGGCGTCAGGGCATCCCAGGCCGGGTCACGCGGGTCAAACCAGCACAGTTGTTGCCGGTAGGCGACGGGGTCGGCATCCAGGCGCCGCCCGTTCAAAGTGAGCTGGCCACCACCACGCAACTCGCCGGCCAGCAGGCGCAACAGCGTGGTCTTGCCGCTGCCGGTGTCGCCCACCAAGCGCGTGACGCCCGCAGTCAAGCCCATGGACCAATCGGTAAACAGCGGCGGCTGATCGGCAAACGCAAAACAAAGCGCCTGCACTTGCAGGACGGGCAGGGCTGAGCTTGAGGCCATGGGTGGGCTGGCGGATTGGGGCGTGAATGGGCTGACGGACGGGCTGACGGACGGGCTGGCGGATGAGCTGGAGAACGGGCTTGCCGTCGGGCTGGCGGATGAGGATGCGGGCATGGCAGGCACTGTAGCCGGGCCTGGGGCCCAGGCACTGTGGCCTTGCCCGGCGGCCCCGCGCCACCGGCACGGCGCCCACCGACAATCCCCGCCCATGCGCCCTGACTCCACGCCCCAAGCCCCCGCTCCATCAAACGCCAGCGCTGCTTGCGCCGCAGGGCCCGGGCCGGTTTTTTGGCTTGCAGCCTGGCTGCTAATGCTGACCATGAGCGGCAGTGCAGTCCACGCGCAATCCGTGCGCGCGCAAGAGATGGCGTCCTGCCTACCCGGCGAGCTGGCCACCTGGGCCGATGGCCGTGACCGGCCGGCCGCCAGCGGCGCCGTGCGGCTGGTGTACCGCCACGCGGGCGCACCGCCCTGGTTTGACGAGGCGCAGGTGCTGGGCGCCGTGCAGCGCGCAGCGCTGGCCTGGGGCGCTTGCGGCGTGCCCGCCGAGGTGATCACCGAGACAGCGGCGGCCCTGAACCCGGCCTCGGTGGCGGTGGTGCAGTGGAGCGAAGCCCAAACCCGGGGCAACTTTGCGCTGGCCGATCTGGGGCAGCGCCGCTTGTCGCTCAGCGCGGCCATGTTTGGGCTGCTGGCCACGCGCAACCCCAGGCACCCGGCGTATGAAACGCTGCAAATGGCCATCAGCCACGAGATGGGCCACTTTTTTGGCCTGATGGCGCACTCTCGCCGCTGCGTGGATGTGATGAGCTACTACGACAACGGCCAGGGTGAGCTATGCCACACCCGAGACGGCACCTCGTACAAAGCCGTGGTGGAGTACCGCGCCCTGTTGCCCACGGCCTGCGACATTGCACGCTGCCGCGCGGCCAACGGCTTGCGCTGACCCAGGCCGCATGAGCGCCCCGGGGCGCCCCAAGGGCGAATTCCGCAGCGCGCAGCATGAAGGTACTCCAGTGGGCAGCCGGTCAGGTCAGGTCCGCAGAGGGGCTGGTTGCGCTCAGCGCACGGTATCCACCTTGATCAACGCGGCACCAAACTCATCGTCGCAAGCCGCCGCGCTGGGGCAAATCGGGCTACCGGCCAACAGCGGCCGTGGCCCGGTGTGCGCGGTGGCCAGACGTTGCGCGGCGGCCCCCGTTGGCAGCAGGCGGTAGGGCCCGTCCTTGCGGGGCTGCAGCGCGCCGTAATCGCGCTGGCGGTTGGACACCATCACCAGCAGCAGCGTCGGGCCGGCCGGCTCGGAGGTTTCAAAAAAAACGGGTGCCTGCGGCAGCTTGAGGGCATGGCCCTTGCGAACCTTCAGGGCGCCCGAGGTGGTGTTGGGGTAGAGCAAGGTGAGTGCGCCATCGGCACCAAAAACCAGCACGTACAGATACCCGTCACGCTCGGCTTGCACGTTAAAGGTCAGCTCGTCACGGCCAATGCGCAGCACGGATTTGCCCGGCCGGGCATCCAGCTCGAAGCCCGGTGTTTGTGCCGCCACCACTTTGTCAAATTCGGCGCCCACGTCAAACCGGCCGGACACGTTGGGCCGCGCGACAGCTTGGGTGCTGGCTGGCGCGCTGGCTAGATTGGCGGGCAGCGCCACGGCCACCGTGGCACCAGCGCCCACGGGCGCCGAAGGCAGTGGCGGCGTCAGGATTGGCGCGGGGCTGGCACTGCCAGCCATAGCACCTGCCGCCGGCCGCGATGGTGGGCTCAGCGCCATGTACGCGCCCACGGCCACCGCCAGCAGCAACATGGCGCCGCCAACCACCACCAGGGGGCTGCTCTTGCGCGCGCCGTCTTGGGGGGTTGACGGGCTGGGCAAGCCGGTGGGCGACGCCCCCGCCCGTGTACCAGGCGGCGCTGAGGCAACAGCCGCCGTGGGGCTGGATGGCGGCATGGGCGCCGCCACCGCACCACCGCCCAAACCCAGTTCGGCCCGCAACTGCGCCACGGTCTGGGTGCGTTGCTCGGGGCGCACCACCAGCGCCCGGTCGATGGCCGCCAGGAAGCCCGGGTCATAGCGGCCAACGGCCTGCTCGGCGAGTGGCACGTAGGTGTCGTTCAGCAAGCGCCCCACCGACGGCGGCGGCGTTTTGCCGACGATGGCAAAGTACACCACAGCGGCCAGCGCGTACACGTCGGTCCAGGGGCCTTGCTTCATGCCCGGGATCTCGGCGTACTGTTCCACCGGCGCATAACCCGGTTTCAGGATCACGGTCAGGGCCTGCGTCATGTCGCCGATCACGCGGCGCGCGGCGCCAAAATCGAGCAACAACGGCTGCCCGCTGCCGGCTTGCATCATCACGTTGTCGGGCGCGATGTCCCGGTGGTAACACTGCTCGCCGTGCACCACTGCCAGCGCCTCGGTGAGCGGGCCCAGCAGGCGGCGCAGCCAGGCTTCGTCGGGCGCGTGGCCCATCTCGCGCAGCGTGTCTTTCAGGGTTTTGCCTTCATAAAACGGCATCACCATGTAGGCCGTGCCGTTGGCCTCCCAGAAGCGGTACACCTTGACCAGGGACGGGTGGTCAAACGAGGCCAGCAGCCTGGCCTCGTTCACAAAGCTCTTGCGGCCGGCCTCAAAGGTGTCACGGTGGCGCTCTGACTTGACCTGCACCTGGCTGGTTGCGGTGCGCGCGGCCAGCACCGAGGGCATGTACTCCTTGAGCGCCACGCGGCGGCCCAGTGAGTGATCCAGGGCGAGATAGACGATGCCAAAACCGCCCTCCCCCAGCAAGGCCGTGAGCTCGAACTCGGCCAGGTGCGTGCCCACGGGCAAGCCGTTGCCCATGTCGTGCAAGGCGGGCGCGGGCAGTGGTGCAGCGGGCGGTGGCGCAGCGGGCAGTGGCGCCATGGGTGGCGGCGCGGCCGGCGCGGCCGCCATCAGCAAGGTCTTGTCGTGCTCGTCGTCGGGCGTGCGCGTTGGTTCGGGCGGGCTGGGTGGTGTGGCGGCCGCTGTGGTGACCGGTGTGGTGAAATTTGCCAGCCCCTGGGGCCGGATCACCGTGCGGTCGTCGTCTTGGGAATCAGAGGTCATGGCGGGGAACGGTGCTCGACGGCATGAATTGGGGCGCCCAGCAGATCAGCCGCCGTGCCAGGCAATCCGCGTGAGACCAGCAAGCTGGGCGGCAGCAACTCGGTGCTGGCAAACCAGTAAGCCAGGCCCACGGCCTGCTTGCGCCACAGGGCCTGCGCCTCAATGCCGATGTGCAGCGCGGCATCCACGCCCGCAGGCAGGCGCAAAGCCACCAGGCTGCCGGGCGCTTGCGGCAACTGGCCGCAGCCACCCACCAGCGGGTCGAGGTTGGGCGCGGCCATGCGTGCCAACTCCGCCTCAAGACGCTCAACCGACCAGTCGTCTTGCAGCGCGTCGGCGGCCAATTCATCGAGGCGCCCCAACCAGTGCCACAGCGCCTGCATTTGTTGTGCGGACGCAGGCATCTGGCCCAGCGGCTGCACGAGGGTGAACGGAAAATAACGCCCAACCCGATCAACCGATGGCATCAGCACACCGGCCCAGCCCTGGCCACCAGCGGCGCCAGGCATCGCGCCGGGCATGAGCACAAATCGGCGGCTGGGGCTGGCCAGGTAGGTATCGAGCCAGCCAGCCGGATCACGCTCCCGCAGGGTCAGCAGGCCAGCGGCCAACCAGGCGTCCCAGGTTTCCAGAAAACCCGCATCCAGCCGGCGCGACGCAAAGTCACCCAGCGACGGCAGCTTGCCGTGCCAGCCCGGGGGCGCGTGGGTTGGCGTACCGGTTGGCGTACCGGTTGGCGTATCGGTTGGCGCGTGCCCGGCTGCGTGGCTGTTTGGGTGACCAGTTGGGTGGGTCGGCATGAGCGGCAGCGCGTGCAATGGCATGGGCGACGGCAAGCGGCTCACAGTGCCGCCGGGCAGCGGAACTGCTTCATCTCTTTCATCTGGAACGGGTTGAAGACGCTGGCCGAGATCACGTCGATCCGGGCCCGGCGGCCTTCAAGATTGAGCCCCAGGCTGAATTTCTCGGGCACGGCCGAGGGCACCACGTCATAGCGATCAAACATCCTGAACAGCGCCCACGGCCCTTCAAACATCACCTGCGGCCCGGTCGCGCCCAGCCCGGTGCTGAGCTTGATCTGCACCGCCACGCGCTGGCTGGGCCAGTTGAGCGTGATGGACTGGCCGCCCGGCGTGAGCTTTTGCACCTGGCCATCGATGTCGAGCACCAGCTCTTTGAGCGAGGGGTCGATGTCGGCCAGCCGCATCTCGATCTTCATGGCCGGCGCCTTGCCACCGCTGCGGAAGAACACATCGCGGATGCGGGCCGCGCGCTGGAACTCGGCCAGCGCCGCGGCCTGCACCGGTTTGCTGCCGTCGCTCAAGGGTTTGTAAGTCCAGGTGGCGGTGGAGATATCAACCAGGGTGGCCAGGCGCCGCTGGAAAAAATCATCCATCAGCCCACCCCCACCAAACAACTGGCCCAGGTCCTCGGGCAGCACGTCGGCGCGCGCGCCGCTGGCAAACGGGTAGCGCCCGGTGATGGCCCGGTTGCAAAAATCGGCAATGGGCTTGAGCTCGGCCGACAAGCCCTGGATCTCGGCGCCCCGGCTCTGGCTGGCACCCGCGTCGGCGAGTTGCTCCAGCATGGCACGGATGGGCGCGGGTTGCTGGCCGGCCGCCGCCTTGATCTTTTCGGCACCGCCGCCGGGTGGTGGTGGCGATTTGCTTTTTTGCGCCGCGTCGACGGCGCTGAGCTGGGTGTAGATCTCGTTGAACATCTTCAGTGTGTCGTCGATCGGTGCGGGCTGGCCCGTCACTTGGCGGTGGATGCCGGCAAAGTGGTCGTCCACCAAACGCTCCAGCGGCCCGCCCGAGCCCGCATCCACCGGCGCCGCGCCGGCCAGCTTGGCTGCGTCGGCCTTGGCCTGCTCGGCCAGTTTGGCCAGGGCGTTGCCCGCGCCCGGCGTGGCCACCAGCCGAGTCTCGGCGGTGATGCCACGCAGGTAAGCCGCCAGCGGTGAATCGACCGACGACAACAACCTGGACACGGCGATGCTGCGCTCCAGCCCACCCAGCTTGACCAGGCGCACGTCGGCCAGGTAAGCGTCCCAGGTCTTGATGTAGTCCTCGTAGTACAGGCGGCGCACTTTGTCGGTCAGTGCCGTACCAACGGCCAGGTCTTTCAGCCGTGCCGGGTCGTTTTTCAGGCCCAGCACCCAGGATTCCTCACGGGCCAGTTGCAGGCTCAGTCTTTGAACTGCTGGTTTGACGAGTTTTTCATGGCCTTGCTTGGTGAACAGGCCCGAAATGCCCTTGGTCAGGGGCTCGCGGGTGCCGCGCTCAAACACCTGCGCCGCATTCGGCCCGGCCGCGCCCGCCGCCGTGAACTCAGGCGCATCACCCGTGCGGTACTGACGCTTGATGCGGCTGTAAACGCGATATTCGAGCGGGTAGGCCACCAGCATGTCGCGCACGCTGGCCACCAGCGCATCGTCCCGCATCACCACGCCGCGCGGCGGGCCCAGCGCCAGCATGGCGTCAAGATGGCTGTCGAGCGCGCTGCGCTGCTCGGGCGCCATGCGGGCAAAGTTGTTGTCCCAGTCGAGCGTGATCCAGGCGCGCAGCGCGGGCGCGTCAAATTGCTCAGGGCTGTGCAGCATCAAATAGGTCTTGAGCGCCTCGTAGGCGTTTTCAAGGTTGTCTTTGCTGGCCGCGCGCAGGCGCTCTTCCAGCCTGCGGGCCACGCGGGGCTGCATGGTTTTCTCGAGCAGGCGGGCGTAGGCCAATTGGCCGGCCGCGTCGAGCTTGTCGCCCTGGTACAAGCCCAGGCCATTGAGCAGTGGCGGGTGGCTGATGTCGAAGGCGTCCAGGTGCGCCACGTCGCGTACTTGCGTGAGCACGCCGGGCAGCACCGACACATCGGCGTTGGTGGGCGGGGGCAGGTTGCTAACGGCTTGCTTGAGCGACGGCAAGCGCTCGGCCACTTGGGCCGCGTGGTCCAGGTTGCGGGCCCGGCTCAGCGCCCAGCCCACCAGCAGGCCCACGCTGGCCAGGCCAACAGCCGCCATGGTGGCGCCGCGCAGCACCCGGCGACGCCGCACGGCCACGGGGTTGACCGTGCCCAGGCCACGCTCGGCAAACACCACGCCCTGCAGCAAACGGTGCAAGAAAAAGCTCTTGCCACGCCCACCGGGCACGGCGGCGCTGCGCGCGTCCATGCCAAATGACCGGCCCAGCGCGCCCATCACGCGGTCAATCGGCGAGCCTTCTTGCGTGCCGCTGGTGAAATAAACCCCACGCACCAGCGCCGCCTTTTCAAGCGCACCACCGCCTGCAAAAACCTGGCGCAAAAAATCGGCCAGCACGGCTTGCAGCGCCGCAAACTCCTGGGGAAACGCAAACATGGCGCTGCGCTTGAGCACGTCGCGCTCGGCCTCAAGCCGGTCCACCAACTGCTCAATCAGGCGCTTTTGCAGCTGCTGGTACAGCTCGGTGAAATGGGGCAGCGGGTCGTCGGCCGTGGCCGCGTCGGGCGCAAAGGTGAAGCCCCACACTTGCTCGCGCTCTTCTTTGCTCAAGGCCTCAAAGCTTTCGTTGAAGCCGCCGATCAAATCGGCCTTGGTGACCAGCACGTACACCGGCGCGCGCACGCCAAGCTTGGTTTGCAGCTCTTGCAGGCGCGCGCGCAGCTGGGCGGCATGCGCCTGACGCTCGGGCTGGCCTTGCTGCAACAGATCCTGGATGTTGACCGTGAGCAGCACACCGTTGATGGGCTGGCGCGGCCGGGTTTTTTTCAGCAGCGCGAGAAAGTTGTCCCAGGCGGTGGCGTCAACGTCGCGGTCACTTTCCTGCGTGGCATACCGGCCGGCGGTATCCACCAGCACCGCGTCCTTGGTGAACCACCACTCGCAGTTGCGCGTGCCGCCCACGCCCTGCACCGCGCCCTTGGCCGCGTCACCCAGCAAAAACTGCAAGCCGGCATTCATCAGCGCCGTGGTTTTGCCCGAGCCGGGCGCCCCCACAAAGATGTACCACGGCAGCTCATAAAGATACTGCCCGCCGCCCAGCCACGAGCCACCGCCACTGGTTTTGAGCCGCTGCACCGCGTCATTGAAGCGCTGGGCGAGTTGCTGGGCTTCTTTGTCGCTGGCCGAGGGCCCGGCAGCCAAGCCGGCCAAAAGCGCAGCGTTGGTCTTGCGGCGCTGCCAGGCCAGCCAGCCCAGCCGGCCAAGCCACAGCGCCCACAACAACGCCAGCACCAAGACGCGGCTCCACAAACCATCGAGTGGCCGTGCGCTGCCAATGGCGAGCAAGGGGCCCACCCACCAAATCAAGGCTGACAAAGCCAGCAGACCCAGGCTGCCGATCACGGCCGGGCTCAAGAGCCATCGAAAAAATCGCTTCATCGGGTCATCCCGTCAGAGAGTGTCGGCACGTCAGTTCGGGGCCACCGCAGTGAGCGTGATTTCAACGCGCCGGTTGCGGGCACGGCCCTCGGCACTGCTGTTGTCGGCCACGGGTTCGGTGTCGGCGCGGCCCTCGGAGCTCAGCCGATCCGGCTTGACGGTGGCCGCCAACAAATTGCGCACGCTGAGTGCACGCTCTTTGGACAAATGCCAGTTGGACGGAAAACGCAGCGAGCGTATCGGCTGGTGGTCAGTGTGGCCACTCACCAGCACTTGGCCAGGCACCTGGTTGAGCGCCGCCGCGATGCGCTCGAACAGCGGCACCGAGCGGCCCGACACATTGGCGCTGCCCGCGTCAAACAAGGTGTCACCGTGCAGTGTGACCACCGAGCGGTCGGCCAGGTCCTTGACCTGCACGGCGCCCGCGTCGATGTCCGACTTCAGCAGTTTGGCCAGACGTGGAGGTGCCGGCTGGGCCACGGGCGACGCCACAGCAGGCGCGGCCACGGCGGCTTTGACATCCAGCGCCAGCATGGCGTTGAAGGTGTCGTCGGTTTGTGCGTTCAAGCTCAGGCGCAAAGCCACAAAAACCAGCATCAGCAGCAGCGCCGCCGCTGCGCAAAATACCCACAAGGGGATGCCGTCGCGCAGGCGTTGGGGCGCGGCCAGCACGCCCACCCATTGGGTGGAGAGGGCTTTTTCGGGCGTGCCCGACAGCTGCCGCAGCATCAGCGCCAGGCGCTGCCGCAAATCATCAAGCTGGGCGCGGCCCTTGTCGAGCACCCGGTAACGGCCTTCAAAACCCAGTGACAAGGCGACATACACCAGTTCAAGCAAATTGCGGTGCTGGGCCGGGTTTTCAGCCAGCCGGGTGAGCAGCTGAAATACTTTCTCGCCACCCCAGCCCTCGTTGTGAAACTGCACCAACAGGCTTTGCGCCGACCAGCCGGCCGCGCCCCACGGCGTGCTGGACGCCGCCTCGTCGAGCAAGGTGCACAGCACGTAGCGCGCGGCAATGACTTGCTCGTTGGGCAGGTTCAGCGCACGCGCACTGGCCTCAAAGCGCTTGACCGACTCGGCCAGGGAGTCACGCAACGCTTGCGGGTTGGCGTGGCGCGCCATGGCGCGCAGGCGCGGCGCGGCGGCCAGCAGGGGCGCGGCGGCCTGCACCAGCGGGTTCAGGCTGGCGTATTTTTGGCTTGGGTCTGAGGGCAGCTCGGCGGGCGCGGGCGCCCATCCGGTGGCGGCCGCAGGCGCGGGGGCCGGTGCGGCAGGCACGGCGCTGTCCGCTTGGCGTGGCCCACGGCCCGCGCTGGGCTTGATGATGGTTCGATCAGAGCCATAAGCGGCAAACGGATCGGACGGCGGATCTGGGTCACTCATCGTGTGCTTTCAACCCCGGATGGCCCAGAACTCAAGCGCGAGTCCCGGGAATTCACCGGCAATGTGCATGGCCAGGCCGCCCGATGTTTCAAGCTGCTTCCAGAGCTCGTTGCCTCGGGTGTCGAGCTCAAAGTACGTGAAGCCTGCGTGATAGGGGATTTGACGCGGCGCCACCGGCAGCGCGCGCAAGGTGACGCCGGGCAGTTGCAGGGTGACCAAGTCGCGGATGCGTTCGGCCGGGCCGATCTTGACCTGCGTGGGAAAGCGCGCGCGCAAGGCGTCGCCTGGCATCTGCGCGTTGACCGCCAAGACAAAACTGGCCGTACGCTGCAACTCGACGTCAGGAATGAGGGCCACCCGCATGCCGTGTTTGCGGTCTTGCAGGTCAATCGGAATCGCGGTTTGCTCAAGCACCATCGACAGTGACTGCCGCAGATCGGCCATCACCGCCCGAAAACAGCCCGCGAGATCGTCATGGCGATATTCGGGATAGGCCACCGGGCGGCGCAACTCGCGGAAGGTGGACAGCTCACCGGCCAGGCCCAGAAACGACTCGTACAGGCGCTCGGGATGCAGCACCGGCAAACGGTGCATGTGCGCAAAAACCGGCTGGAAGCGGTTGACCACCTGCAAGAGCAAAAAATCGGCGATCTCGCCCACGCCGGCCCGGCCGGGCTGGGCCATGCGCGCCGCCAAAACCTCGCCACGCTGGTGCAGCATGCCGTGAACCTCGCGCAGGTAGCTGTCCAGCACCCCATGCGCCGGGGCGTGCAACATCGGCGCCACAAAGTGGGGGTCCAGCGTGACGCGACCGTCGGCCCGGCGCTCAACAATGCGCGCCACGCCGATCGTGGCGTAGCCCTCGTTGGCGTCGCGCGCGAGCATCAACCGCAAATTGAGGCGGCCGATTTGCAGCGGCGCCTCACGCAAACTGGCCGCGTGGCTGTCGGCCACGTCAATGTTGGCGGCGTGAAAGCGCGGCGACATGGCGCTGTCGGTGGCTTCAACGTCGCTCTCGGCCACGCCCAGGCGCATCAAAGGCATGGCCAGCACCAGCACCTGGTCGCGCACGTCGGCCGGCACCTCAAAGGCCGGCGGCGCCGGGTCGTCGCCGGGCACCGAAAACACCAGGCCGTCGGGCAAAACACCGCGCAAGCTATTGAACGCCACGCGGCCTTGCAACAGCGCGGCGTCATCCAGCTGCAAGGCGACAAAGCCCCAGGGCCAAGGCACCGTGGACGACAGCCGGCCCTCAAGTTGCCGGTGAATAAAACGATCCTGCTGCTGGAAATGTTGTGGCTGAAGGAACATGCCCTCGGTCCACATCACCTTGTTATGCCAAGTCATAGTGCGGGCTCTGGTTCAGCGTGTTCTTGGAGGACGGCGGGCTGGATGCAGGCCATCTCGCGGCGGGATTTTGTGCAAAGCGCGGTGGCTGATTCTCAAGAGTAACCGACGTCCGCGCCCCAGCAGCGAACGATACATGGCCCAACAATAGAAGTCACTGATCAAGCCAGGCCTTGCCGTTTTCCGCCGTTTTGGGGATGTGCCGAAACCGCTATTCAACGTATGATCTGGTTAATTTTCGGCCGCAACTGGTGCCGATGCGCACTGTGCACTGCGAAGCGGACAATGCGCTTTGGTGAGGCGCCGAAATAGCCCCGCATTGCGCAGCAAGCGCGCGCCAAACCTCCCACCA
>JAYWDK010000235.1:0-13029 GCA_043779845.1 Betaproteobacteria bacterium
GTTCGCGGTGTCATAACCATGGTGCCCTTCTCGCTCTTATTGAGTTGAATGGTCGCAATTGTAGCCATGCGTAGCCCTGCCAAAGGGCGCAAAAACCGCAGATTTGCTGGCCTCAACCGGGCCACTAGCGCCAACTTTTGCCCAAAACTACAGCGGCAGCGCCTGCTGCAGTCAGAACTTGACCAACAAGCTGGCGCTGACCGAGCGGCGCTGGCTGCGGGTGTTGAGCGTGGATTGCTTTGATCCCGCGTCGGGCGGCAACTCGGTCAGGCTCACGCTGTTGTCGGCCAGCAAGTTGTTGCCCGCCAGGCGCAGGCTGGTGAGCTTGTTGAGGGCCCACAGCGCATAAAAGTCCAGCGTGCGAATTCGGCCCTGGGTCAGGCTTTGACGCTCAGTTTGCTGCACCCGGTAGGCGGGTGTCCAGGCCAGGCTAGCGCCCACGGTGAGCGGCACGCCGGTCATCACCTGGTCAAAACCGGCGGTGGCCGACCACGGCTGCTGTTGTTCCAGGCGGTTGTCGGGCCCGGGCAGGCCGGTCACCGCTGAGCGGTAAATGCTGACCGAGCTGCGCAGGCTCAATCCCTTGGCGCTGCCCGGTGCCGCCCACTCCGCCCACTCGGCCCAATCGACCCAATCGACCACCCCGGCCGGCAACAGCTCGTCGGCCCGGCCCTTGAGCTCCAGCTCGACGCCCGTGCTGCGTGCCCGCGCCAGGTTCACGGGTTGTGATACCCAGCGCTGCACGTTGGCCCCGGGCACGGATTGCAGCGTCACCTGGTTGCGGATCAAGCCGGTGATGCTGCGGTAAAAGCCGCTCACGCTCAGCACCCCGCCTTGCGGCAGGTATTTTTCCAGCGCCAGATCCAGGCCGGTGGCCAGCTCGGGCCGCAACACCGGGTTGCCCCATCGATCCGGCGTCAGCTCGGTATTGGCGCCGGGCAGCGGGTAGCTGCTATTGATGCTGGGCCGGGCCACCAGCGCGCTCAGCTCGGGCGCCTTGTAGCTGCGCGTCAGGCTGGCGCGCAGCAAATCACGGCCGGCGGCGTTGAGCTTGTGGTTGAGGTGCCAGATCGGCGTGATCACCTGGCTGGCGTTGCTCAGTTCGCTGTCAACGCCGGCGCTGGTGATGTTGATGCGCTCGGCGCGCAGCCCCAGATAGCTGGACCAGCGCGGCGCCATTTCCCATTCGTCCTGCACAAACAAGGCCGCGCGCCGCACGGTGGCGGTGAGCGGCTGGTCGTCGTAGCCCGGCAACTGCGACGCGCCGTTCTCGATGATGGTGCTGCTCGACGTGCGGCTGCGTTGCTCGGCGTCCCAGCCCGCCGCCAAGGTGTGGGCCTCGCCCAGCGGGCGCGTCAGCTTGCCTTTGGTGCTGAGGCCGTGCTCGGTATTGTGGCCATTCGTATCGCGGGTTAGCGTTTGCACGCCGGCGAGGTTGCGGCCTTGGGTCAGCGTGTGGTAGCGGCTGTCGGTGGCCTGGCCACCCACTGTCATGTCGAGCTTGCTGCCGTCGGCCCAGCGCTGCTGCCATTGCAGGCTGCTGCGCTGCATCTGCCACAGCCCGTTGTTGGCGGTTTCGTCATCCACGCTGAGGGGTGATGCGCCCTGCAGCACCTCGGTTGCGGTGTGCGACTGGCTCTTGTAGCGGTGGTCTTGCGCAAAACTTTGCCAGTTCAAGCTGTCGGTGTCGCTCAGCTTAAATGTTAGACGCGGGCTGAAGTTGAAGCCCGTGCCCCAGTAAACATCGGCACCGGAGGCCAACCAGCGCTGCGGCTGTTGATCCAGGCCCAGGCCTTGCGCATCACTCATTGAATCAGCCCGACCCCGCCACTGGTGCACAGCCAAGGGCAGCGAATAGCTCAGGCGCCCATCACGATCACCCCAGCTGCCGTTGACTGATAGCACGGGACGCTGCGCCTGGTAGCCCAGGGTGGCGCGCAGCTCACGTTGGCGCTGGCGCGGCGCCTCGCGCAAGATGATGTTCAGCGTGCCGGCCACGGCCTGCGCGCTGTGCTCGGCGCTGGGGCCGCGCGTGATTTCGATGCGCTCCACTTGAGACGGCGACAGGTTGTCGAGCGAAAACCCGGGCGGCGCCGCATCGCCGTTGATCAGCACCAGCGTATAGCCCGCGCCCAGGCCCCGCAGCTTGGGGTTGCCGCCCTGCATGTTGACGCCGGGCAGGCGCTTGAGCACGTCGCTGACAGTCAAGTCGCCGTACTTGTCGAGCTCGTCGCGGCCCACCACGGTTTTGGCCACCGGGTCGCGGCGGCGCTGCTCGGTGTCGCTGAGGGTGACCGGCTGGGCGCTGATCTCCACGCGCTGAGTGGCCGCGCCATCCGCCGATTTTTCAACCGATTTTTCAATGACCTGGCAGTGCGCATGGGCCGTCAGGCCCGCCGCGAGCAGCAGCCCCAAACGCCGGCTCACACCGCCCGCCAGATCGTCATCGCTTGGTCTGCAACTTGGCAAACGCCGCCGCCATGGCGCCACCGGCCGCAGGCTGAGCGCCCGCGCCGCTGCCGCTGCCACTGCGTGTAGGCCCACTGGCCCGCTCGCCGCGCAGCGCGGGCTTGAAGCCGTTGTCCGAGCGCCCTGCCCCGCCGCCCTGGCCGGGCTTGGCGTCCAGCTTCATGGTCAGCGAGATGCGGCCACGCGCCAGGTCAATTTCAAGCACCTTGACCTTCACGATGTCGCCGGTCTTGACCACCTCGCGTGCGTCGTTGACAAACTTGTTGGCGAGCTGGCTGACGTGGATGAGGCCATCCTGATGCACGCCCAAATCGACAAACGCGCCAAACTGCGCCACGTTGCTGACGGTGCCTTCAAGCACCATGTCCACCACCAGGTCCTTGATCTGCTCCACGCCATCGGTCAGGCGCGCCACCTTGAAATCAGGGCGGGGATCGCGGCCTGGCTTTTCAAGCTCGGCAAAGATGTCCTTGACTGTGATGGCGCCAAATTTTTCATCGGCAAAAGCCTCGGGTCCGTATTGCAACAGTACGGTGCGGATGACATCCGACCGGCCCATCACCTCAGTCACCGGGCGCTGCAGCTTGTCCAGCACGCGCTGCACCACCGGGTAGGTTTCAGGGTGCACGCCTGAAAAATCGAGCGGGTTGTCGCCCCCGCTGATGCGCAAAAAACCCGCCGCCTGCTCAAAGGTTTTGGGGCCCAGGCCGCTCACGTCCAGCAATTGCTTGCGGTTGCGGAAGGCGCCATTGGCGTCACGCCAACGCACGATGTTTGCTGCCACCGCCGGCGACAAACCCGCCACCCGGCCCAGCAGCGGCACTGAGGCGGTGTTCAGGTCCACGCCCACTTTGTTCACGCAGTCTTCCACCACCGTGTGCAGCATGCGGTTCAGGTCGCTCTGGTTGACGTCGTGCTGGTACTGGCCCACGCCAATGCTCTTGGGATCAATCTTGACCAACTCGGCCAGCGGGTCTTGCAGCCGGCGCGCGATGGACACGGCGCCACGCAGCGTCACATCCAGATCGGGCAGCTCTTTGCTGGCAAATTCGCTGGCCGAATAAATCGACGCGCCCGATTCGCTGACCACGGCCTTTTCGATCTTGAGATCGGGCGCCATCGCCACCAGGCGCTTGATCAGGTCACCGGCCAGCTTGTCGGTCTCGCGGCTGGCGGTGCCATTGCCAATGGCGATCAGGTTCACGCCGTGCTCGGTGCACAGCTTGGCCAGCGTGTGCAGCGAGCCTTCCCAGTCCCGGCGCGGCTCGTGCGGAAACACGGCGCAAGTGCCCAGCACACGGCCGGTATCGCTCACCACCGCCACCTTCACGCCCGTGCGGATGCCCGGATCAAGCCCCATCACCACACGCTTGCCGGCGGGCGCGGCCAGCAACAAATCGCGCAGGTTTTCGGCAAATACCTTGATGGCAGTGGCCTCGGCGGCCTCGCGCAGGCGGGTGAACAAATCGCGCTCCAGGCTGAGCGACAACTTCACCTTCCAGGTCCAGGCGATGGTCTTGCGGATCAGCTCGTCGCCCGCACGCTTGGCGTGGCTCCAGCCCAGGTGGATGGCGATGCGGCCCTCGGCCAAAGTCACCGCTGGCGTGCCGCCGGGGCTGGCGGGCTTGGCCAGCACGGGCGCTTCGTCCAGCACCAGCTTGGCGTCCAGGATCTCGAGCGCGCGGCCCCGAAACACGGCCAGCGCCCGGTGTGATGGCACGGTGCGGATCGGCTCGTCGTACTCAAAATAGTCGCGAAACTTGGCGTGGTCGGCGTTGAGCGGGTCTTTTCCCTCGTTGAGCTTGCTGCGCAGCAGGCCCTCGGCCCACAGCCACTCGCGCAGCTTGCCTACCAAGGCGGCGTCTTCGGCCCAGCGCTCGCTGAGCAGATCGCGCACGCCATCCAGCACCGCAAATCCATCGGCAAAACCCGCCTCCAGCAAGGCCGCCGCGCCGCCCGGGTAGGCCGCGACAAAAGCGCTGGCCTCGGCCTGCGGGTCCCGCGTGGGGTCGTCAAACAAGCGGTCGGCCAGCGGCTCCAGCCCGGCCTCGCGGGCGATCAAGCCCTTGGTGCGGCGCTTGAGCTTGTAAGGCAAGTACAGGTCTTCAAGGTCCTGCTTGGTGCCGGCGGCGTCGATGGCGGCGCGCAGCTCCGGCGTGAGCTTGCCCTGTTCATTGATGCTTTTGAGCACGGCCTCGCGGCGGTCTTCCAGCTCGCGCAGGTAGATCAGCCGCGACTCCAGATCACGCAGCTGCGTATCGTCCAGGCCGTCGGTGGCTTCCTTGCGGTATCGGGCGATAAACGGCACCGTGGCGCCGCCATCAAGCAGGTCAACAGCGGCGTTCACTTGACGCGGCGCAACCTTCAGTTCGGTCGCAATTTGAAGAAGGATTTTGTGCAAGTCGACTGGCCCGCCGGGCCCTCAAAACTGGAGAGCGGGCGAGTTTGCCACAGGGCTGCTGCCCGCCGTGAAGACACGCCCAAACGCCATAGGCCGGCTTTACTCCATCACGACCAAGCTGAGCGTACGTGGGTCGGTGCTGATCTCCTTGACCAAACCAGCGTCATCAAACATCACCTGGAACTCGGCAAAACTCTCCAGCCAGAAGCGCCACACCCGCACGTCCAGCGACGGGTTTTCGCTGCTCACAGGGTAGCCCACTGACATCAATACCTGCGCGCGGGTCATGCCGGGCATCAGCATGGCTTTGTTGATGGCTTCTTGCTGCCGGGCAGGCATGGCGCCCAGTTTTTGGCGCGGGTCTTCGGTCACCACGTAGCGCTGCGCGAAGGCACCCAGTTCGATATCGCGGCTGTAGTCGTTGCCAATGGCTTGGCGCGTGTTGTCGCCCAAGTCCACCAACACGCGGTAACGCCCGTAGCCCGTCACCTTGGCCGGGGTGCCCATGGGCACCAAACGCTTGCCGGCTTCAAGGTAATTGATGTCGCTGATCCACTTGCCATCGGTGCGCAGGTTGCAGCACAAAAAACCCTCTGGTTTGGGCTGGGCGGTGGCGGCCAAGGGCAGCAGCGTAGACAACGCGGCGCCGAGCGCCAGGATGCGGCCAAATTTGAAGTTGAACATGATCTGAAGATTCCCTGTTGGTGTTGTAAGCCCGATCCCGGGCGGCTCATTATGGGCATTGCCCAGGCCGGTTTGGCACCGGCAAACCTTGCAATGACCGTGGCAACAAACGCAGCAACACGCTTGTCGGCCACCGTCCTTGACCCGCCCGCCACGGATCGGGGCCAGACCCCCGTTCGGCATAATCCGGGCTGGGAAGGCACAACGGCGTCGACAAAGGCGTGGGGTGCGTTGGGATTCACAGAGCAAGGCCACAGGCAAGGTTCAGCAATGCAAGACAGTTTTCCGCGCAGCGCCGGAACCATCATGGCCGCCATGGATTTGGCAGCCAACAGGCCCACGCCGGTGATAGCCGATGTAGCGGTCGACGTGGCCATCATTGGCGGCGGCCCGGGCGGGTCCACCATCGCCGCCTTGCTGGCGCGCCAGGGCCGCAAGGTGGTGCTGCTTGAAAAAGCCCATCACCCGCGCTTTCACATCGGTGAATCGCTGCTGCCGGCCAACGCGGCCTTGTTCGACAAGCTGGGGCTGCGCGAGCAGGTTGAAAAAATCGGCATGGCCAAGTACGGCGTCGAGTTTTGTTCACCCGACCACGACCACCACAGCTTTGTTGAGTTTGCCGACGCGTGGGACAAAACCATGCCCTACGCCTGGCAAGTGCGCCGGGATCAGCTGGACGAACTGCTGTTCCGCAACGCCGCCACCGAGGGCGCCACCACCGTCGAAGGCTGTCGCGTACGTGAGGTGTTATTCGACGACCCCGCCAACCCGCAAGCCGCCACGCTGCGCACCTCGCTGGACAACGGCACCGAACGAAACTACACCGCGCGTTTCGTGGTGGACGCCTCCGGCCGCGACACCTTCTTGGCCAACAAGTTCAAGTGCAAGCAAAAAAACAGCAAGCACAACAGCTCGGCGCTGTTTGGCCACTTCACGGGTGCTGAACGCTTGGCCGGCAAGCTTGAAGGCAATATCACGATCTTCTGGTTTCAGCACGGCTGGTTCTGGTTCATTCCGCTGGCCGACGGCAGCACCAGCGTTGGCGCGGTGTGCTGGCCGTATTACCTGAAGGGCCGCACCCAGCCGCTGCCCGGGTTTTTTGCCGACACCATCGCGCTGTGCCCACCATTGGCCCTGCGCCTGAAAGACGCCCTGCTGGTGGGCGGCCAGGTGCACGCCACCGGCAACTACGCCTACAGCAGCGACCACTGCACGGGGGATCGTTACCTGATGCTGGGCGACGCCTACGCCTTTATTGACCCGGTGTTCTCGTCGGGCGTTTACCTGGCCATGCACAGCGCGTTTGAGGGCGCCGAGCTGGTGGCCGCGCACCTGGATCAACCCGCCCAGGCGGCAGCCCTGCGGCGCAGATTCGAAGCCATGATGCGGCACGGCCCGCGTGAGTTTTCATGGTTCATCTTCCGGGTCACCAACCCGGTGATGCGCAACCTGTTCATGTACCCGCAAAACCCGATGCGCGTCAAAGAGGCCCTGCTGGGCCTGCTGGCCGGCGACATCCACGGCAAAACCCCCTTGTGGGGCGCGCTGCGCAAGCTCAAGGCCATGTACTACCTGTTCTCGCTGATTCACCTGCCCCGCACGGTGCGCGCCTGGTTGCGCCGGCGCCGCAACATCCGTGATCTCGGCGCCCTGAATGGCGAGACCGTGCTCGAAGCCCGATGAATCGGGCGTTGGTGGGTGCCGATGCCGGTTCGGGCCTGGGCGCCGAGCCGGATCCTGCCGCAGGGTCGGGGCGGCATGGCTTGTTGGTCCGGCGCTGGGCTGACGCCAACGCCACACCGTCCGTCGAACCCGGATTGCTGGGCGGCCTGATTTACGGATTGGCATCCGCCGAGTCGGATTTTGCCGATGTGGGCTTGGGCGTGTTGCATGCGGATTTTTCACAAACACCCAAACCAGTCGACGCCTGGTGCAGCGCGGGGCCATTCACCGAAGGTCAGTGTGGCGCCGTGCGCTGGCGCCACAACGGCCACTGGCTTTGGGGCGTGGCCGACCTGCCCGACGCGCCCGGCGAGTTGCTGGCGGCCACCGTGCAATCGGCTTATGGCGATGTCTTTGCCACGCTGCGGCAAACCGGCGTGGCACACCTGCAAAGGCTGTGGAACTACGTGCCCCACATCCACGACCTGGACGCTGGTCAGGAGCGCTATCGCCACTTCAACCGCGGGCGCCAGCAGGCGTTTCTGGCGGCTGGCCAGGCCGCCTTTGACGGCGCGCCAGCGGCCTGCGCGCTGGGCACGCCAGGTGGCCTGTTGCGGCTGCGCTTTCTGGCCGGCCGCCAGGCCCCCGTGGCGCTGGAGAACCCACGCCAGGTTTCAGCCTACCGCTACCCCGCCAGCTACGGCCCCAGCAGCCCCACGTTTTCGCGGGCGGCGCTGGTCAAGGCCAGCGCCGGCCAAGTGCTGTTGCTGATCTCGGGCACCGCCAGCATCACGGGCCACGCCAGCCAGCATGTGGGTGACCTGCCGGCACAAATTGACGAAACCCTCACCAACCTGCAAGCCCTGCTGGATACCGCGCATACACGCTGCACGGCGCGTTTTACGCTGGCAGCCCTGCGCTGCACCGCGTACTTGCGCCACGCTGAGCAGGCGCCCGTGCTGCGGGCCCATCTGGCGCGGCGCCTGGGTGCCGACAGCCCGGCGTTGCAGCAGCTGATCCTGCTGCAAGCCGAGGTTTGCCGGCCCGACTTGCTGGTGGAAATTGAAGCCTACGCGCTGGCTGCGGGAGACCTGACTTGAGCCCTGCCCACCGGTGTTTTTCACCCGGCGTTTTGCGGTCCGTGCTGGCCTGCGCCGCACTGCTGACCAGCCTGGGCAGCCTGGCCCAGGAGACCGGCACCAAGCCGCTGTGGGAGCTGGGGCTGGGCGCGGGCGTGCTGCGCCTGCCGCACTACCGCGGCTCCGACCAACAGCACACCTGGCTACTGCCCGTGCCTTACGTGGTTTACCGGGGCCAAATCTTCAAGGCCGACAAAGACGGCGCGCGCGCCGTGCTGTTTGACGGCGACAAGCTCGAGATCGACATGAGCGCGGCCGCCAGCGCGCCCACCCGCAGCCAGGATGACCACGCGCGCCAAGGCATGGCCAACCTGTCGCCCACCATCGAGTTGGGCCCCAACGTCAACTGGACCGTACAGCGCGGCCCGGGCTGGTCGCTTGAGCTGAGGCTGCCCGTGCGCGCGGCCACCACCCTGGACCGCCACCCCCACTTGCTGGGCTGGGCCGCCACGCCCAACCTCAACCTCGACATGCGCACCGCGTCGGGCTGGAACATCGGCCTGCTGGGCGGGCCGGTGTACAGCAGCCGCGGCCTGAACGGCTATTTTTATGATGTGCCCACGGCGGGGGCCACCGCCACCCGGCCCGCCTACCAGGCGCCCGGCGGCTATGGCGGCCTGCGCGCCACGGCCGGGCTGTCGCGCCGCGACGGCAACCGCTGGCTCGGCGCCTTTGTCAAATACGACCAACTGAACGGCGCCTCGTTTGCCGACAGCCCGCTGGTGCGTCAGCGGCAGCAGTGGGCAGCCGGCGTGGCCATGTCCTGGGTGTTGTTCCAGTCGTCCGCCGGGGTCAGCACGGCGCCATGAATCCACCCGGCCGCTCCGATGAGCGAAGCTCGCGCCAATCACCACAGGGCGCATTTGAGACGAGCGCGCCCGAGCGTGCGTCCGGCTGGCCTGCGGCCGTGCCGATGACGCTGATGCTGTACGCCTTGCTGTTGATGGTGGGCGGTTTGTCGCTGGCCTGGAACCTGATCGCCATGCTGCTGTACCCCGTGCTGCCGCAGCGCACTGGGCAGGCCATTGGCCGCGCTGCCATTGCCCACATCTACCGCGTCTTCTGGTCAGCGTCGGCGGCACTTGGCATGTTGCGGCTGGACGCTGGCGTGCTGGACGCGCTGCGCCAGGAGCGCGGCTTGATCGTCGTGGCCAACCACCCCAGCCTGCTGGACGCGCTGATCCTGGTGGCGCGCCTGCCGCGCAGCGCCTGCATCATGAAAGCCAGCCTGATGCGCAACGTGTTTTTGGGTGCGGGCGCCCGGCTGGCGCGTTATGTCAGCAACAAGGCGCCGCTCACGATGGTGCGCCTGGCGGTGCGTGATCTCAAGCAGGGTGGGCAACTGGTGATGTTCCCCGAGGGCACGCGCACCACCACCGCGCCGCTGAATGCTTTTTTGCCCGGCGTCACCTTGATCGCCAAGCTGGCCAAAGTGCCGATCCAGACCGTGTTCATCGACACCAGCTCGTCCTACGCCGGCAAGGGCTGGCCGCTCTGGAAGCTGCCCCCACTGCCGGTGGTGTTCAGCGTGCGCCTTGGCGAGCGCTTTGCGCCCAGCGCCGACGCCGACGCGCTGCTGCGCGAGCTGGAGCTGTACTACCGCCAGGGTCTCAAATCGCCTGTTACCACGCCTGAACCCACCGCCACCACCTGCTCACCCACCGCCCCCGACCCGCATGACGCCGCCGCCCCCGATCCCACCGGCCATTGAGCCCCAACCGGCGCCAAGCCAGGCCGGCACGCCAGCGCCGTCGCGCACCCACCTGGTATTGATCCCCAGCTACAACACCGGCCGCTTGCTGCTGGAAACCGTGCGCTCGGCTCGGGTGTTATGGGCGCCGGTGTGGGTGGTGATCGACGGCAGCACCGACGGCTCGGAGCAAAGCTTGTTGGCCCTGGCCGCCACTGACCCGGCGCTGCGGGTGATCGTGCGCCCCAGCAACCAGGGCAAGGGCGCGGCCGTGCTGCACGGCCTTGAGCAAGCCTTGGCGGCGGGCTTCACCCACGTGCTGACGATGGACGCCGATGGCCAACACCCGGCGGCGCTGATCCCGGCTTTCATGCGCCGATCGATGCAGGCACCCGAGGTGATGGTGCTGGGCCGGCCGGTGTTTGACGCCAGCGCGCCGCTGCTGCGGGTGCGTGGGCGCAAGGTGTCCAACGCCTGGACCGATCTTGAAACCCTGGGCGCGGGCATCGGCGATTCGCTGTTCGGGTTTCGGGTGTACCCCGCCGCTGCGCTGGCCGCAGTGATGAAGCGCCAGCCCTGGATGCGGCGCTTTGACTTTGATACCGAGGCCGTGGTGCGCCTGGCCTGGCGCGGCGTCAAACCCGTCAACCTGGATGCGCCGGTCAAGTACCCCCGGCCCGAGGACGGTGGTGTGTCGCACTTCAAGTACGGCCGCGACAACCTGCTGCTGACCTGGATGCACACCCGCTTGATGCTTGAATTTGTGCTGCGCCTGCCGCTGCTGCTGGCCCGGCGCGTGCTGCGCTTGCCGCCGTTTCAGGCTTGAGGCCCCTTCATGCTTGACGCCGCGTGGGGCTGGTCAGCACATCCCGCCGTTGATGGCGATCACCTGGCCGCTGATGTATGCGGCTTGCGGGCTGGCCAAAAACCCCACCAAGTCGGCCACCTCGGCAGGCGTGCCAGCGCGCTTGGCGGGCACCATTCTGGCCACCATGTCGGCGTCGAACGAGGCGTCAGTCATGGGTGAGGCGATGATGCCCGGCGCCACCGCGTTGACCGTGACGCCCCGGCTGGCCACCTCCAGCGACAAAGCCTTGGTGGCCGAGTTGATGGCGCCCTTGGCCGCCGCGTAGTTGACCTGGCCGCGGTTGCCCATCAGCGCGGCCACCGACGAGAGGTTGACGATGCGGCCCCAGCGCGTGCGCAACATGGGCAGCAACAAGGGCTGGGTGATGTTGAAAAAACCGTGCAGCGATACGTCGATCACCTTGTGCCACTGCGCGGGCCGCATGCCCGGAAACACCGCGTCGTCGTGCACGCCGGCGTTATTGACGATGATTTGCACCACGCCGCCCGCAAGCATTTGTGCAGCCGCTGCCGCGCTGGCAGCAGCATCGGTGAGATCAAACACATGGCACTCGGCGCTGCCGCCGGCCGCGCGGATGTCATCGGCCAGCGTGGCCACCGCGTCACCGCGTGAATTGGCATGCAGCAGCACGGTGGCGCCGTCCAACGCCAAGCGGCGGGCAATGGCCTGGCCCAATGCGCCGCTGGCGCCGGTAACCAAGGCGCGTTTGCCGTGCAGGGCGCCGGTCGGCAATGCGCTGGTGGGCGTGGAGGCGGTCATGGGGCGGATCCTGGTGGGGCTGCGGGGATGGGGACGATGGGGGTGTTCAACACCACGGTGGCGCGGCCGTCGGCCACTGCCTGGCCAGCGCCGTCCCGCACCGTGAACTGGTACAGGATTTGTCGGCCATCGCCGGCCAGGCGCTGCGCGCGCACGGCCAGCGGGCCGGGCAGATCGTGCAAGGTGGCCACGGCAAATTGCACGGCCCGCACGCTGGCCAGATAACCCGGCGTGGGCGCGGCTCCGGTGGGCGCCAGCAGGGCGCCGTGCAGCGCCATGGCCTGCGCGGCGTACTCAATGGCGCAGGGCGCCAGCAGGCCGCTGGCGCTGCGCAAGGGGTTGGCGGGGTCGGCGTGGCTGGTGGCATGGCACAGCACGTGCTCAGTCGACCAATCCAGCAGCGAATGCAGCAAGCACATGCTGCCGCTGTGCGGAATGCGCTGGGCAATGCCGGCATGGTCCAGCGTGGCCGCCGTGGCCGCCGTAGGGGCGGACGCCATGATCGGCGCGATGGACGGCGCGATGGACAGCGCGACAGACGGCACGGCGAGCTTGGTGGTCATCGCGCGCCTCGGTCCGCTACCAGCAACACGTTGGCGAACGGCGTGCCCTGGCTCATGGGCAAGGCCTGCACCTCAAAGCCCAGGCCTTGCAGCAGGCCCACCCAATCCCCCAGCGGTCGGCCAAAGGTGGGGGGCACGCTGTGGCCACGCACCAAGGTAACGATGCGGTCAACCCACTGGCTGGCCCTGAAGCCCTTGCGGGCCGCGGCATCACCCACGCGCAGCAGCAAGCGCCCGCCGGGTGCCAAGGCCTGATGCACGCGGCCCATCAACGCGGCCTGGGCGGCATGGTCCACGTAGTGCAGCACGTCCAGGATCAGCACCACGTCGCAGGGCGGCAAGGCCACCTGGCACATGTCGCCGCAGATGAAGGTGGCGCGCGGGGGCGTGGCACCCGCGCCGTCGACCGGATCGACCGGATCGGCCAGCGCCGCCTGGGCACGGGCCACGTCGCGGGGCATGAGTTCGATGCCGGTGTAGCGGCCATGCACCGGCGGGCTGGGCCAACCCGTGGGCCAGCGGCCTTGTTGCACCAGGGTGTCCACCACGCGCTGCACGCTGGCCATCAGGCTTTGGCCGCTGCCAATGTCCACCAGGTGCGCATGGGCGGGGATCAGGCCGCGTTCAATCAGGCCCCGGAACACCGGGTCATGGCCCAGCTTGCCTCGCGCAAATTGCCAGGCAAACCGGCCATGGCGCCGGTAGGGCGCCGTGGCGGCCTGGTGCAGCGCGGCCCACGCACGGTTGGTGGCGGGGTTACGCGGCGCTGGTGGCGCAAGCGCTTTTGCAGGGGC
>JAYWDK010000236.1:0-12967 GCA_043779845.1 Betaproteobacteria bacterium
CGACTCGTTGTGTGGCTGGGCCACACGCCTCGCCTGCGCCTAGCCCGGCACCGAAACTCTCCCCGGCGCGGGCCCGACCCCAAGCCCGACAGGCTCCTAGCCAGCCTCGCGGCTCGGTGACTGGCCATTGATTCAGCCACTGGTTGAAGACCACGCCAAAAACGTCGCTGATGCTCTCGTTGAGTGCACCCGATTCGCCCTCGTAGCGCAGCGCGCTTTCGTTTTGCGTCACGCCGTGGGTCAGCTCGTGGCCAATCACGTCGGCCGACAGGTACATCTCCGTGAACAGCTTGCCGTCGCCGTCGCCGTAAACCATTTGCTGGCCGTTCCAGAAGGCGTTGTCGTAGGCGACGCTGTAGCGCAGGCTGGACACCAGATCAAAGCCCTTGTTGTCGACCGAATTGCGGCCCAGCACGGTGAGGTAAAACTCGGCCACCTTGGCCGTGGTGTCGAACACCGTCTTGAAGCCGCCGGCGGGTTTGGCCACCACTTTGCCCGGCATGTTTTTGCGGTTCTGGCAATCAAAAATATGCTGGCGCGCGGGCTGCGGCGACGCGTCGGGCAGCAAACGATCCGGGTCACGCAGGCTGGCAATGCGGTGCGCCTCGCGCAGGCCGCGCAGGCGCTCGGTCTCGGCGATGGTGGCCTGCAAACCCCGGCGCGTGGCGTCGTCCAGCGACGGATCGGCGGCGTAGCGGCGCAGCACGTCGGCGGGGATGATGAAACAGCAGCAAGCCGGACGCAGGCGGCGCGAAGAATCAACTTGCACAGTCATGGTGGACTCCTGAAATCGCGGTGGTGGGGTTGAGTGTTGTGGTTTGGGCTCGGCCTTGATTTTGGCGCCCGCCAGCCGCCGGACCATCCGCAAGACAACGCAAATCCGCAGCGAATGGTGGGTGGCGGCATGGCAGCATGGCGCACCCACGCTGCCACCCACGAGGCCACGATGCACGCCGCCAAACAAGCCACCCAACCCGGGCTCAAACCGAGGCTGCAACAGGCCGCGTCGCCCAGCCAAGCTGCGCCCGCAAAAATGGCCCCTCGCAGGTCACTGCGTGCCGCGCTTGCAAGCCTGCTGGCGGCTCTGCTCACGCTGGCCGCATGGCCCGCCATGGCCTGGGACCTGGCCGGCACCCGCCAGGTGTTGCTGCACGGCCGCGACGGCACGGCGCTGCCCATCGCCACGGTGGTGTTCACGCCCCAGGCCGATGGCCGCATCGGCTTTGTGCTGACCCCAAAAACCGAGCGCTTCAAGGACTTTTTCTTGTCGATGAAAGAGTTCAAGTGCGTGGAGGGCGGCACTGAAATCCTCTGCCACGTGCCTTACCCCTACCCACAGCCGGGCACCGTGAGCGCCACCGATCTGGCCTGGCTGGAACACAGTTTGTTGTTCATGTTCAAGACGCCCTCCGAGTTTGGCGCCAAGCTGTGGAACGGCATCTACTTCAAGCTGCACCTGACCGACTTGGGGCTTGAGGGCAGGCCGCAAGCCATTGACCTGAACGCCATCAGCGCCCCGCCAGCCCGGCCCGGCGTGCCGCCTTACCGGGCCGCGCTGCGCGACGACATTGCCCCGGGCGCGCGCTGGTTCAACCGTTTGACCATCGAGTAGCCGCCCAAAAAAATCACCCGTAACGTCAAGGAGACCTCCATGCAATACCGCCCACTTGGCCGCTCAGGCCTGCAGATCGCCCCGCTGGTTTTTGGCGGCAATGTGTTCGGCTGGACCGCTGACAAAGCCACCTCCTTCGCCTTGTTAGACGCCTTTGTCGACGGCGGCTTCAACCTCATCGACACGGCCGATGTTTACTCGCGCTGGGTGCCCGGCCATGCGGGTGGTGAGTCTGAAACGCTGATCGGCCAATGGCTGGCGGCCGGCGGCAAGCGTGACCGGGTTTTGATCGCCACCAAGGTGGGCAAGGACATGGGGCCGCACCGCATGGGTTTGTCGCGGCGCTGGATAAGGCAAGCCGTGCATGACTCGCTGCAACGCCTGCAAACCGATCACATCGACCTGTACCAGTCGCACGACGACGACGCCCAAACCCCGCTGGAAGAAACTTTGGCCGCCTACGCCGAGCTGATCACCGAGGGCAAGGTGCGGGCCATTGGCGCCAGCAACTTCACGCCCGCCCGCTTGACTGACGCCTTGGCGACCAGCACCCGTCTGGGCCTGCCGCGCTACGAGAGTCTGCAGCCGCTGTACAACCTGATGGACCGCGCCGCCTACGAGGCCGAGCTGGAGCCGCTGTGCCGCGAACAAGGCCTGGGCGTGATCAACTTTTATGGCTTGGCCAAGGGCTTTTTGACGGGCAAATACCGCAGCGAGGCCGACCTGGGCCAAAGCACCCGCGGCGCGGGCGTCAAAGGCTATCTGACCGAGCGCGGCCACCGCGTGCTGGGGGCGCTGGACGCCGTGGCCCAGGCCCACAACACCACGCCGGCCCCCGTGGCGCTGGCCTGGCAAATGGCGCGCCCCGGCCTCACCGCGCCCATCGTCAGCGCCACCAGCACGGCGCAGTGGGCCGATCTGGCCGGCGCGGCGCGGCTGCGCTTGTCGGCTGATGAGTTGCGGTTGTTGTCCGAGGCCAGCGCCGAACCAGGCTCAAGCTGAAGCGCGGTGCACCAGGTGTTGACGGGGCCGGCGCGGGTGATGCCCAGCTGGCCGCCTTCCGGCCTAACGCACGGGCGGCGCAGGCCCAGGCGCAGGCGCAGGCTCAGCCCGCGCCCAGCCCCATCGGCCAATCCGGCATCGCGCCACGCAGTTGCTCGTAGGCGGCCGCCACCTGCAGCACGCCCAGGTCATCGTGGCGATGGCCGACGATCTGCAGGCCAATCGGCAAGCCGCCGGCGGTGAATCCGCAGTTGATCGACAGCGCCGGCTGCTCGCTCATGTTGTACGGCAGGGTGAAGGCGATGTGCTCAAACGGCCGCGCTGGATCATTGGTGGGGCTGGCCCATTCAGCGGCGTAGCTGGGCACCGGGCTGGTGGGCGACAGCACAAAGTCATACGGCTGGCAGGCGGCCACGGTGGCGTCTCGCAGCGCGGCGATCTGGCTGTAGCCGGTGAACACGTCGGCGGCCGTCAAGCTGGCGCCGGTGGCCACCCACTCACGGATATAGGGCAGCACTTTTTGGCGCCTGGCCTCGGGCAGAGCTTGCATGTCCAGGTAGCTGCGCATGCGCCAGAAACGGTCCATGCCGTCGGCCATGGTGCGGGTGCAAAACGGCGCCAGCGGCTCGATGGTGGCGCCGGCGGCCGCCAACGCATGCGCTGCGGCCAGCACGGCGGCTTGTGTTTCAGGCTCAACGGGCAAGCCCCAGCCGGCGTCCATCAGCAAGCCCAGCTTCAGGCCCTTGATGTCGCGGCCCAGTTGCAACCACGGCGTGTTGCAGGGTGGCAGGCTGGTGGCGTCGCGCCAGTCGGGCTGGCTGAGCACGCTCATCAGCCAGGCGGCGTCACGCACTGTGCGCGTCATGGGCCCGGCCACGCGGCCGGCATACGGCGGCTTGATCGGTATGCGGCCGCCGCTGGGCTTGAGCCCCACCAGGCCACACCAGGCCGCCGGCAAACGCACCGAGCCGCCGATGTCGGTGCCCACGTGCAAGGGGCCATAACCCGCCGCCGCAGCGGCCCCGGCGCCAGCACTGCTGCCACCGGGGTTTTTGCGGGTGTCCCAGGGGTTGCGCGCAAGCTTGTGAAAACTCGACAGACCCGACGACAACATGCCGTAGTCGGGCATGGTGGTTTTGGCCAGCAGCACCAGCCCGGCCTCGTTCCAGCGCGCGGCTGGCGGCGCATCGTCAAGCAGGGGCGCCAGATCGGTGGCGGCCGTGCCCACGGGCATGGGGCAGCCCCGGGTGGCGATGTTTTCTTTCAGCGTGCCGGGCACGCCGTCCAGTGGCGACAGCGCCGTGCCGGCCAACCAACGCGCCTCGCTGGCGCGGGCTTGGGCCAGCGCGGCCTCGGGGTCGTAGGCGTACAGCGCGTTCAAGTGCGGCTCGCAGCGCTCGATCTGGCTGATGACGGCTTGGGTCACCTCCACCGGCGACAACTCGCGCCGTGCAAAGGCCTGTGACAGCTCGGCCGCGCCGAGGCGGATGATCTCGCTCTGGCCGGCCGCGTTCATGAGAAACAAACGCCGGGCCGCCCCAAGTGTTTCTCCTCCCCCTCGGGGGGGCGGGCCCCGCAAGGCGGGGGCCTTGGGGGCGCTCATGACGTGGCTTCGTCGTCTTGCGCGGCCAAAGTGCCTTGGTGGAACACCATCAACCAGCGGCCATCCACTTGTTGCCAGACGCTGCTGCGCAGGGTTTCAATGCCGTCGTCGCGCTTGACGCGCCAGGTGGTGAGCGCCGCGCCCGGCCCCTGCGGGCGCACCTTGAAGCCACGCGCCTGGCGCGCCACGCGGGGGCCCTCGTTGGCCAGCGCGGCGATGATGGCGTCGCGGTCAAACACCCGGCCCGACGCGCCAAACTCAACAAACTCGGGCGAGAGCAAGGCCCGCACCAAAGCGGGATCGGCCCGCACCACGGGGTCAAGCAGGCGTTCTTCGAGTGCCCGCAGTTCGGCTTTCAGATCGTCGTTCATGTTGGCTTTCGGGTGTGTTTTCAGGTCGGTGGCGATGGCGGCCTGCGCTCTCAGAATCAGCTCAGGACCAGCTCACTTGCGACAAATCATTGGCAAACACCGGCGAGCTGGCCCACAAGCCCTTGAGCCTGCGCTTGGCCACCGACACCTGCGCGGGGTTGAACAAAAAGGCGTTCACGGCGTCGGTGGCCAACTGGCGCTGGATGTCGCCGTACAGCGCCACTTGTTGACGGCCACGGCCGGCTTCGGCGCGCTTTTTGGCCAACTCGTTGAAGGCTTTGCTGTCGTAGCCCCAGTAGTAAGCCGGGTTGGCGTACTGCATGTAATCCAGCGGCTCGACGTGGTTGATGATGGTGAGGTCAAAGTTGCCCTTGAAGGCGCCCGACAACCACTGCGCCCACTCCACGTTTTCGATCTTGGCGATGATGCCCACCTTGGCCAACATGGCCGCGATCACCTCGCCGCCCTTGCGCGCATAGCTGGGCGGGGGCAGGGTCAGGGTCAGGTTCAAGGGCGTGGTGACGCCCGCCTCCTTGAGCAAGGCCCGCGCTTTGTCAGGGCTGAACGGGTACACGCCGGTCAGATCAACATAGCCCACGTCGGTGGGCGCGGCGTGGCTGCCAATGGGCTTGGCCAGGCCTTCGAGCACGCCGTCGATGAAGGCCTTGCGGTCGATGGCATGCATGATGGCGCGGCGCACCCGCACGTCGTCCAGCGGCTTGCGCTTGTTGTTGATGGCGAGCAAACCCTTGCCGGCGGTGCTGCCGATCTCCACCGTGAAGCGCTTGTCGGCCTGGAACTGCTTCAGGTTTTGCACGGCGCCAAAACGCGGCATGCCGTCAATGTCGCCCGCCAGCAGCGCGGCCACTTGGGCGGCGTTGTCGTTGATGAACCGGAAGGTGGCGCGCTTGATCTTGATGGACTCCGGGTTGCGGAACCCGTCCCAGCGCGCCAAGGTGACCGCCGTGCCTTTTTGCCAGCTCTCGAACCTGAACGGCCCGGTGCCAATGGGCTGCGTGGCGGTGGTGGCCGCGCTCTTGGGGCTCAGGATCACGGCAGTGTTTTCACCCAGCCTGAACGGCAGCGTGGCGTCGGGGTTGTTGAGCGTGAGGATGACCAAAAATGGCGACGGCGTGGAGATCAACGAGATGTTGTCGAACACCGTTTTTTTGGCCTTGTTGGTGCTGCCCTCCGCCTTGGCGCGCTCGAAGCTGAAGCGCACGGCCTGGGCATCAAATAGTGTGCCATCTTGAAATTTGACGCCCTGTCGCAGCACGAAGGTATAGCTCTTGCCATCGGGCTCGCTGCTCCAGTCTTCGGCCAGCAAGGGCAGCACGGCGCCGCTGCTGGTGATCTTGGTCAGGCCCTCGAGCACGTTGTAGTGAACGATCTCGCCAATGGCGGCGGCCGGCGAGGTGGTGGGGTCCAGCCCGGTGGGCTCAAGCACCATGCCCAGCACCACGGTGTCGCGGTCACGTTGGGCCAAGGCGACGGGCACCGTGAGCGGCAAGGTCAACAACACGGCGGCCTGGGCCAGAGTGCGGCGGCGAATGGTCATGGGGGCTCCTCAAGAGGACCGGCTCAGGGCAGTGCCGGTCAGGTGGACGTGGATTCTGCGGCCTCGGCCAGCACAAACTCGGCGCGGTGGCAAGCGGCTTGGTGGCCAGGGCTCAAATCCCGCAGCAGTGGGGCGGTTTGTTGGCAGGCCAGCTGCCGGTAGGCGCAGCGTGGCGCAAAGGCGCAACCCGCTGCCCACTCAACGGGTTCGGTCCGGGCTGCGCCGGTCAACACGCTTGACGGCATGCTTTGCAGCACCTTGGCGCGGCGCTGCACGCCCGGCCGCGCCTGCGGCACGGCGGCCATCAGCGCCCGGGTGTAGGGGTGGGCGGCCGCCACGAACAAGGTCTCGGGGCTACCCTGCTCGACCACCCGGCCCTGGTAGAGCACCAGCACTTCGTCGCACACCAGATCCACCACGGCGATGTCGTGGCTGATGAACAGGTAGGTCACGCCCAGGCGGTCTTGCAGGTCTTGCATCAGGTTGAGCACCTGGGCTTGCACCGACACGTCGAGCGCGCTGACAGGCTCGTCGGCCACGATCAGCTTGGGGCTGGTGACCAAGGCGCGCGCGATGGCCACGCGCTGGCGCTGCCCGCCTGAAAACTCATGCGGGTACTTGCTGGCGTCGGCGGCGCGCAGGCCCACCGATTCAAGCATCGCGGCCACGCGCTCTTGCTGCTCGGCGCGTGGCAGGCGCTGCGCCGCCAAGGGCTCGGCCACGATGCGGGCCACAGTTTGCCGGGGGTCCAGCGAGCCAAACGGGTCTTGGAACACCATCTGGAAATCCGTGCGCGCGCGGCGCAACTCGGCCGCGCTCAACGCCTGTAAATCCTGCCCGGCCAGCCGCACCGTGCCGGCGGTGGGCGCTTCGAGCGCCATCACCAGCCGCGCCAGCGTGCTTTTGCCCGAACCCGATTCACCCACCACGCCCAGGCTGCGGCCCGCCTGCAGCGTGAAGCTCACGCCTTGCAGCGCGCGCACCACGGGCGCGGCCGCCAACAGGTGCTGGCGCGGCAAGCTGTAGTGCTTGACGAGATCCTGAACTTGCAACAACACGGTCATGCCAGGCCCATCGCAGGATCGCACGTCGCAGCCGGCACGGCATCCAGCCGCAAGCAACGCACCGCATGACCAGCGCTCACTTCAACCGCCGGCGGTGGCGCGCTGCGGCAGGCATCGATCACCAAGCTGCAACGGTCGGCAAAACCACAACCCATGGGCAAATCAATCAGCTCGGGCACACGGCCGGGGATGGTGGCCAGGCGGTGGCCGCGTGGCAAGCCCAACCGGGGCCGCGCCGCAAACAAGCCGCGTGTGTAGGGGTGGGCCAGGCGCGCAAACACATCGTCCGTGGCGCCGCTTTCAACCACGGTGCCGCCGTACATCACCATCATTTGCTGCACGGTTTCGGCCATCACGCCCAGGTCATGGCTGATCAGCAGCAGCGCCATGCCGTCCTCGGCCACCAGCTGGCCGATGAGGTCCAGCACCTCGCGTTGCAACGTGACATCGAGCGCGGTGGTGGGCTCGTCGGCAATCAGCACGTCGGGCCCACAAGCCAGCGCAATGGCGATCACCACACGTTGGCGCTGGCCGCCCGACAGCTGGTGCGGGTAGGCGTCGAGACGGCGCTCGGCCTGCGGCAACTGCACGCGTTGCAGCAGGCGCAGCGCCTCGGCCCGCGCGGCGCGGGCATCAAGCCCTTTGTGCAGGCGCAGTGACTCGGCAATCTGCCGGCCAATCGGGTGCAGCGGGTTGAGCGCGGTCATGGGCTCCTGGAACACCATCGCCAGCCGGTTGCCGCGCAATTTGCACCAGTCGTCTTCGGGCAGGCCCAGCAGCTCCTGGCCGTCAAAGCGCAGCGAGCCCGACACCCGCGCGCCGTCGGGCAACAAGCCCATCAAGGCCAGCGCGGTGATGCTTTTGCCGCAGCCCGACTCGCCAATCAAACCCAGGGTTTGGCCACGCGCCAATGAAAACGAAATGCCGCGCAACGCATCCGCCGGCCCACGCGGCGTGGCCAGCGTGACGCGCAAATCCTGCACCGTCAGCAAGGGCGGTGGGCTCATCCGGGCAAGAACGCCAAGCCCGTGGCGGCGTCGGGCCCACCCGCCTCCAAAGCCCGCAGCAAATCAAGGTAAGCGCCGCTGACCAGGTGCTCGGGCCGCACGCCCAGCCGGTCCATCAACTGTTGCGCAATGGCCTGGCCCTCGGCCTCGGTTTGGCCGGGCTGGAGCGTGACTTCAAGCTCCAGAAAATCGCCCAGGCCCTCAACCCGATCAAGGTGAATGCGCGTGGCGCCCACCAGCACGAGGATGCGCGTTTTGCGCACCCGGCCCAGCAGGCCGCAAGCGCGCACCAGGGCCTCGCGCAGGCTCATGGGTTCGGACACCGGCGCCAACACGTAGTCAGACAACTTGGGGCCATCGCCATTGAGCCGCTGGTACTGAATCAGCTCACCCGAGCCGTCGCCAAACACGCGCAGCTTGAGCCGGCCGTGGGGCACCTTGAAAAAGGTGTCGTCCTGGTGGATGCGTTGCAGGTGCTCGTCATCACTCAGGGCCTGGGCCACAGGCAACAAGGCGTCAACGCTGGTGATACGGGCTTTGATTTCAACATTGGCTGGCATGCCAACATTGTGCGGTAAATGCGGCGCGCCTTGAAAGCCCACCACCTCTAACCCATCACGGCAGCGGCATCATGGCCTCGGGCGCGCGGGCTCGGCGGACAAACCCGCCAAGCGTGATGCGCGGCAAAGGCAATGCCCATGTGACCTGCGACAAAACCACCGAAGTGGTTTGGCGATCCCACCGGAGTGGCTTGGCAATCTGGGCCTGGGTTCACGCAACCCGGAGCCCGGCAAGCAAAACGCGGTCAGCGACCGCCGGGACCTGGGCCGCGGCGTTCAATGTGACGGAAGGTGATGCGGCCCTTGGTCAGGTCGTAGGCTGACAACTCCAGCGACACAGCGTCACCCGCCAAAATGCGGATGTGGTGCTTGCGCATCTTGCCGGACGTGTAGGCAATCAGCACGTGGCCGTTGTCCAGCGTGACGCGGTAACGCGAGTCAGGCAAGACCTCGGTGACCTTGCCTTGCATCTCGATCAGTTCTTCTTTGGCCATTGGGCGGGGAGCTCCTGCAAAACTTTGAAGTGCCGCCGACTTGAAGGCCTGGCAACACTGGAGAAAAGACAAAACAGCCCGCCAAAAGCGCAGCAACGTCGCGTTATCGGCAAGCCACTTGAAAAATTTGACGGCCTCGCGGGCCCACCTCATGGCGCAAGGTGGACGGCCTGGGGCCCCTGGCGAATTGCAAAATTTGCAGCTTGCAAATTTCAACCTGGGGCGGAAGACCTGTCACAACCGACCACTGGCTTGGCAAAAAGCGCAGCAGCGGGTTGGCAATCGGGCCGGGCATCGCACTGGAAATCGGGCAATCACCGGGCGGGGCCATCCAAAAAGCGGGCCCCATTTTTGAGGCGCCGCTGTGGCGGACACACCACGCACGGAACCGTCGATTGTACTCACAAGCACCGTCAGCGCTGCCGCGACAACCGCGGGTCCAGCAAATCACGCAGGCCGTCGCCCATCAAATTGAGCCCCAGCACCGACAGCGCGATGGCCACGCCCGGGTAAACCGCGAGCATCGGCGCCTGAAACAGCAAAGCCTGCGCCTCGTTGAGCATGCGTCCCCAGCTGGGCTGCGGCGGCTGCGTGCCCAGGCCCAGGTAGCTGAGCGCGGCCTCGGCCAGGATGGCGGTGGCAAACGAGATGGTGGCCTGCACGATCAGCACGCTGGCGATGTTGGGCAGCACGTGATCGAGCGTGATGCGCAGCGGGCCAAACCCGGCCGCGCGCGAGGCCAGCACGTACTCCCGCGACCACACGGCATTGGCCGCGCCGCGCGTGATGCGCGCAAACACCGGGATGTTGAAGATGCCGATCGCCACGATGCCGGTGACCAAACCCGGGCCGTAAATCGCGCCCAGCATGATGGCCGAGAGCAGCGCCGGAAAGGCAAAGGTGAAGTCGGCCACACGCATCACCAGTTCTTCAACCCAACCCCGGCGCGCAGCGGCCAGGCAGCCCAGCAACACGCCAATCCCCAAGCCGATGCCCACGGCAATGACGCCCACCACGATGGAGTTTTGCGAGCCCACCAGCAGCTGCGAGGCGATGTCACGGCCCAGGCTGTCGGTGCCCAGCCAGTGCGCGGCGCCGGGGTCTTGCAGCTTGTTGGGGATGTCGATGTCGGCCGGTGGATAAGGCGACCAAAACAGCGACAGCAAGGCCGCCAGCGCCAGCAGCCCCGACAGCGTGGCGCCGGCCAAAAAACTGGGGTGGCGCGCGGCGCGGCGCCAAAAACCGGCGGCCGGTGGGCGCCGAATCGTGCTGAGGGTGGCATTGTTGGGCATCTACGCGTCGCTCGCTTGCAAGCGGGGGTCGACCAACGCGTACAGCACGTCCACCGCAAAGTTGACCACCACCACCACCGCCACCAGCAGCATCACCACGTCGCGCACCACCACCAGATCCCGGTTGGCGATGGCCTGGAACACCAGGCGGCCGATGCCGGGCAGCACGAACACGTTTTCAACCACGATAGTGCCGGTGATCAGGTTGGCAAATTGCAGGCCCATGATGGTGAGCACCGGGATCATGGCGTTGCGCAGCACGTGGCGCCACAGCGTGGCGCGGCGGCTCAGGCCTTTGGCGCGTGCCGTGCGCACAAAGTCTTCACGCATCACCTCCAGCACTGCCGAGCGCGTGACACGCGCCAGGATCGCCGCCTGCACCAGCGCCAGCGATATGGCCGGCAGCAACAGTGATCTCAAACCCTGCGCGACCGTCAGCAAGCTCAGGCCGCCGTCGTCGTCGCCATCGCCCGCCCAGCCGGGAAAGCCCCCCGCGCTGACCCATTGCAGCTTGACCGCAAACAGCAGGATCAACAGGATCGCGAACCAGAAACTCGGGATGGCGATGCCCAGCTGGCTGGCGGCCATCACGCCCACGTCGCCTAATTGGTTGTGGCGAGACGCAGCAAAAATGCCCAGCGACAGCGCCAGCACGGTGGTCAGCAACATGGCCAGCGCGGCCAGCGGCACGGTGACCTGCAAGCGCTCGGCAATCAGCTCGGCGGTGGGCGTGTCATATGAAAAACTGTTGACTGTGTGGCCTTGCAGCAAGCCGGTGATCCACAGCCCGTAACGCTGAGCGGGCGGGCGATCCAGGCCCAGCTTTTTTTCGAGCGAGGCGATGGATTCAGGTGTGGCGGTTTCACCCAGCATCACCTGGGCCACGTTGCCGGGCAGCAGCTCCAGCACGGCAAATACCAGCGCCGAGGCCACCACCAGCGTGGCCAGGAAGGTGGCCAGGCGCTTGAACAAAAAGACGCTCATCCCGCGACATCCAAGGGCGGGATGGCCGGCGGGGCAAAAAGGGGATCAAGCGAACAGGGCATGAAGCAATGATGCCGCATGCCTTGTCGCTACCAACCCACAGCCCGACACGTCGACGCCATGCGGGCGGATGGCATGTGCCGTCATTGAGTCAAAACGCTGGCACCCAGTGCGCCTGGCCCAAGCACCGGTCACCCTCGGCCAGGCATCGGCCTGACGCGTTGCCAAACCTTGCGTTCGACGACGCGAACTGCGCATCTGTCGCCGCCGACGACACGAGGCTGTGACGTGTCACCAAAATCAAATTTCAGCGACGCGTTTTGTTGACCTGTCGCCGACGGCGACCTATGCTGCCCACCTGTCGCCAAAACCGAATTTCATCACCATGACCGAGCCCCTGCCCACTTGGCGCCCCGAGCTGCCCTACAACGGACTGCCTGGCTTGCCGCCGGGGCTTGATCTGGAGACAAAGGCCGTGCTGAAGGCCTGTATCACTGCGCGCGCCGCGCTGGCTGAGCTGAAGCAGGCAGCAGAGTTGATACCCAACCAGACCATGCTGATCAATACGATTCCGCTGCTGGAAGCCAAGGACAGCTCGGAGATCGAAAACATCGTCACCACCACCGACCAGCTGTTTCAGCATGCCCAGGGCGACCTGTTTGGCGGCGCACTGGCCGACCCCGCCACCAAAGAGGCGCTGCGCTATCGATCCGCCCTGCACCGGGGCTATTTGTCGCTGAAAGGCCGCCCGCTGTGCACCGCCACGGCGGTAGACATCTGCCGCACGCTCAAGGCCGTGGACCTGGACATCCGCCGCACGCCCGGCACCCAGCTGGCCAATCACCGCACTGGCGAGGTGATCTACACCCCGCCCGAAGGCGAGGCCAGGCTGCGCGACCTGCTGGCCAACTGGGAGCGGTTCATGCACAACGAACTTGAGCTTGATCCCTTGATCCGCATGGCCGTGAGTCACTACCAGTTCGAGGCCATCCACCCCTTCATCGACGGCAACGGCCGCACCGGCCGGGTGCTCAACATCCTGTACCTGATCCAGCAAGACCTGCTGGGCCTGCCCATCCTGTATTTGAGCCGCCACATCATTGCCCACAAGGCCGACTACTACGGCCTGCTGCTGGACGTGACCCGCAGCCAAGCCTGGGAGCCCTGGCTGCTGTTCATGCTGCAAGCCGTGGCGGCCACCTCAAAATGGACCACTGCCAAAATTGCCGCCATCCGCAGCTTGGCCGAGCACACCACCGAGCATGTGCGCCAGCAGCTGCCAAAAATCTATACCCGCGAGCTGGTGGACGTGATCTTCGAGCAACCGTATTGCCGCATAAGCAACCTGGTGGACAAAGGCATTGCCCAACGCCAGGCCGCTTCGCGCTACCTCAAAGATCTGGTGGTGCTGGGCGTGCTG
>JAYWDK010000237.1:0-12963 GCA_043779845.1 Betaproteobacteria bacterium
GCCACGGTGGTGATGCCACCACGCTTGATGTCGACCTCGGCCAGCGCAAAGCGGCCGTCGCTGCGTTTTTCAGGCGCGGGGTCAAACGCAAACACCACACGACGGCCGTCGGGCGAAATGTCGAAGGTGTTGATGCAGGGTTCGGTGCGGCTCAGCTCGTGGCCGTTGCCTTCAAACAGGTCGCGCACCCGGCCGGTTTCAAGGTTGATGATGTGCAAGTGGGGCGACCGGCCCGCTGGGTTGAAGTGGTCCCAGTAGCGGTACAGCGCCTCGCTGGTGGCATAGCCCGATTCTTTGCGGGCCTTGAAATCTGCGGCGGCCTTGGCCTGGGCTTTGGTGCCTTTGAGTTGCGGCCACACCCAGGATACAAACACGATGTGCCCGCCGTCGGGGCACCAGCGGAAGGCCTCCACGCCGGTGGCCACGTCGCCCACACGGTGAGCCTCACCACCGTCGACCGCGATCAGGTAGAGCTGCGGTGCTTCATCTTTGTGGCCTTGCTGCTCGCGCTTGGCAACAAAGGCAACCCGGTCGCCCCGGGGTGAAAACTGCGGTTGGCCGTCTTTGTCGCCGCAATGGGTGAGCGCCCTTGGCGCGCCGCCCAAGGTGGACAACAGCCAGAGCGCGCTGCTGCTGGTGTTGTCGTCCATCGAGTAGCGGTTGAGCGCGCACACCACTTGCGCGCCGTCGGGCGACAAGCTGGGCGCGCCCAGGCGCTCGATTTGCCACAGGTCGTCGACGGTGATGGGCTTGGTGTGGGCCATGCGGGCTCCTCAAAATGTTGACCGGTTGATGCGCGGGGGCGGGCTGGTGCGCTGGCGGCGCCTAACTTAACGGGGACGCGACAGTTGAAAATCGAGATGCGCCCGCACGGTGGGCCATTCATCGGCGGTGATGCTGTACACCACCGTGTCGCGCAGCGTGCCGTTGGCCGCGCGTTGGTGACAACGCAGCATGCCGTCAAACTGCGCGCCCAGGCGCTCGATGGCGCGCCGGCTTTGCACATTGAACCGGTGGGTGCGAAATTCAACCGCGATGCACTGCAAGGTGTCAAACGCAAACGCCAGCAGCAGGCGTTTGGCCTCGGTGTTGAGCGGCGTGCGCTGCACCCGTTGGGCATACCAGGTGGAGCCGATCTCGACACGCTGGTGCGTGTTGTCGATGTTCATGAAGGTGGTCATGCCCACGGGCGTGCCGGTGGCGTCCAGCACGGCCCAGGCCAGCATGGCGTTGGCGGCTTGCAGGCCAAGGCGGCGGTCAATCTCGGCGGCCACGCGCTCGGGCGCCGGGATGGCGGTGTACCAGAGCTGCCACAGGTCGCCGTCGCGGGCCGCGTCGGCCAGGGCCGGGGCGTGATCAGGGGCAAGGGGCACCAGTTGCACGTGGCGGCCCGTCAGGGTGACGGGCGAAACGATGCGGGGCAGGGTGGTGGTCATGGGTGAGGCTCCGTGCGGGTCAGTCTGGCTTGGCGCGCCAGCGTTGTTTCCAGCGTTGCGAGGCCAGCTTGCCGGCGCCGCAGCCCGCCATCAACAGCAGCCAGGCGATCAGGCCACGCACGTCCATCGGCCCGGCGGCCAACACGTCAAAACCCAGCAGCTTGCCCACCCACCAGCCGGCCAGCGCGCCACCGACAAACCCCACAGCGTCGGCCAGGCCGTCACGCAGCGCTTGTTGCGTGTTTTGCACGGGGCTTGCTCAAGTGGGCGCATCGAGTGTTGGCCAAGCCAGGGCGCTCAGCGGTTGTGGCGCTGCATGAACACCAGCTTTTCGAACAGCGACACGTCTTGCTCGTTTTTCAGCAGGGCGCCCACCAGCGGCGGCACGCTGACTTTGTTGTCGGTGCTTTGCAGTACTTCAAGCGGAATGTCTTCGGCCACCAGCAGCTTCAGCCAATCCAGCAGCTCGCTGGTGGACGGTTTTTTCTTGATGCCGGGCAGGTTTCGCACCTCGTAAAACGTCTTCATGGCCGCCGTCAGCAACTCTTTTTTCAGGCCCGGGAAGTGCACGTCCACGATGCGCTGCATGGTGTCGGCTTCGGGGAACTTGATGTAGTGAAAAAAGCAGCGCCGCAAAAAGGCATCCGGCAGTTCTTTTTCGTTGTTGGAGGTGATGAATACCACCGGCCGGTGTTTGGCGCGCACCAGCTCACGCGTCTCGTAAACATAAAACTCCATGCGGTCGATTTCACGCAGCAAGTCGTTCGGGAATTCAATGTCGGCTTTGTCGATTTCATCGATCAGCAGCGCCACCGGTTGCTCGGCGGTGAAGGCCTGCCACAACACGCCCTTGAGGATGTAGTTGCGGATGTCGCGCACTTTTTGCGAGCTTTCGTCGTCAGCCAACTGGCTGTCGCGCAGTCGGCTCACGGCGTCGTACTCGTACAGGCCTTGCTGGGCCTTGGTGGTGCTCTTGATGTGCCACTGCAACAGCGGCATGCCCAGCGCGGCCGACACTTCTTCGGCCAACATGGTCTTGCCGGTGCCGGGCTCGCCCTTGACCAGCAAGGGGCGCTTGAGCGTGATGGCCGCGTTCACCGCCAACATCAAGTCCTGGGTGGCGACGTAGTTGTCAGATCCTTGAAACTTCATGGCGTTTGGGGCCGCGGCGGACGGCCGTTGAAGAGAGGGTGGGTAGGTGAATCGCGTGTGAACGTCAGTCGGCCATACAGGCCAAATTCAGTATAAGGGTGGCCTCTATAATCAATGGATGCACGGTTGATGGGGATCAAACCTCGGCCGAGTCAACGGGTGCAGGCCACGGCAAATTCGGCTGGCGGCGCACCTCAACAGCAGCGACATCACCCCCGCGACATGATGAAAAAAGCGCTTTCCTTGTTCCCCCTGGTGCTGGCTTTGACCGGCGTGAGTTCTTCCATCCAGGCCCAGGACACCAAAGCCGGCGACCCTGCACGGGGCGCCACCAAGGCGGCCATGTGCATAGGCTGCCATGGCATCGTGGGCTACCAAGCCACGTTTCCCGAGATTTACAAGGTGCCGATGATCTCGGGTCAAGGCGCCAAGTACATCGTCACCTCGCTCACCGCCTACCAAAAAGGCGATCGCAAACACCCCACCATGCGGGGCATCGCGGGTTCGTTGACCGAGCAGGACATGGCTGATCTGGGCGCCTTTTATGAGCAGCAAGGCAAGGCGGTGGCCACCACGGCTGCGCCCGCCACGCTGGATCACCCCGTGCCCGATGCCCTGAAAGACCGCATGGCCGCCTGCGTGGCCTGCCACGGCGCCAATTTCAGCTCGCCAATTGATCCGGGCTACCCACGTTTGGCCGGCCAGCATGCTGACTACCTGTACGCTGCGCTCAAGGCTTATCACACCGACGGCAACGGCCTGGTTGGCCGCTCCAACGCCACGATGCGCAGCCAGGTGGTGCAAGAAGCCGACGGCAAGAAGAAGCTCACGTTCAACAGCGTTGAACTCAAGCAGGTGGCGGCTTATTTGTCGTCGTTGCCGGGTGACCTGAAAGTGGTGCCCCAGTCGCGCTTCCGCTGAAGCCCGCTGCCCGCCCCTGTTTTGGCGAAGATCAACCGCTGCCGTGTGCAGCGGTTTTTTTTTGGGTGCTTGACGCGTGGCGCTCAAGCGACGCGCCTGACAAACCCAAGCCCGACAGGCTCCTGGCGCAGGGCGCCCCGGACCGCATCGCCGACCGCGAACCCGTCGAGCGCTGGAACTTTCCGCATCTCAGCGAATGGTGGGCGGGTGAAGCCATGCTCAAGGGCCATCACTGAGCCACCGCCAGGCAACGGTCACGTCGGCGGTGATTTGGGGGGCACAGTGATCGGCCCGCCCAGCCCCCGTGGCTTGAACCGCCCCAGCAGCAAGGCGTTGCTGATCACGCTCACCGACGACAAGGCCATCGCCGCGCCGGCCACCACCGGGCTGAGCCAGCCCATCGCGGCCCACGGGATGCCCACCACGTTGCAGGCAAAAGCCCAGAACAGGTTTTGCCGGATGCGCCGGGTGATGGCACGCGACAGTTGCAGCGCCTCGGCCACCAGCATGGGGTCACCGCGCAGCAGCGTCAGGCCGGCGGTTTGCATGGCCACGTCGGTGCCGCCACCGTCGGCGTGCGTCATGGCCAGGCCCACGTCGGCCGCAGCCAGCGCGGGTGCGTCATTCACGCCGTCGCCCACCATCGCCACGCGCTGGCCCGCGCGTAAACCTTGGCGCAGATCCCCGATCACGCGGGCCTTGTCGGCCGGCAACACCTCGGCGCGCACCTCGGTGATGCCGACATCCCTGGCCAAGGCTTCGGCAGCGCCCCGGTTGTCGCCGCTCACCAGCACCACCCGCAGGCCTTCACGCTGCAAGGCGGCTACGGCGGCGGCTGCATTGGGTTTGGCGTGGTCGCCAAAAACCAGCAAGCCGAGCGCGCGTGGCGGGGCGCGGGTGGATTCTTCAACCAACCAGGCCACGCTGCGGCCTTGCTGGGCGCAGCGGGCGGCCAAGGTGGCGAGCGCGGGGTCAGCCAGGCCCAATTCAGCCATCCACACGCTGCTGCCCAGCTTGAGGCAACGTCCATTGACGCGGCCTTCAATGCCGCGCCCCGGCACGGCTTGCGGCTTGTCAGCGGTGGGCAGCGCCAAGCCTTGAACCATGGCGGCTTGCAGCACGGCGCGGGCCAGCGGGTGCTCGCTGGCCGCTTGCAGCGACGCGGCCAGGGCCAGCAACTCATGCACGCGCCTCATAACCCGCACGGTGTACGGCTTGTTGCAAGCCCACATCGCTCGCGCTGCCGGCCAGGCGTCGCACGCGGGCGGTATTGGTGGCCAAGGTGATACTTTGGCCCTGCACAAACCCGGAGCCCAACATGATCGAACTGACCCTGCCCACCATGACTTGTGGCCACTGCGTGCGCACCGTGACCGAAACCGTGCAGCGTATTGACCCCGCCGCAACGCTGCAAATTGACTTGCCTACGCACCGGGTGCAAATTGAATCCACGTTGGCCGCCGAGCCATTTGCGGCGGCCTTGGCCGATGAGGGCTACGCGCCGGCCTGAACGGGCTGGGTGCCGCCCGCTTGCTGCGGTTTCAGCGCGTGGCGCGCTGGCGCACCGCGTCGATGTAAGCGTGGCCGTCGGGGGGCAGGCCGCTGCGCTGGCTGGTCCAGATCATCTCGCCCAGGCATTCCATCACCTCGTGGTGGGCGGCGTGCAGCGCGTTGCGGCGGGCGGCCAGCAGGCTCACCGCCTGACGGATGCCGGTGGGCTGGTCGATGCCGCATTGCTCGGCAATTGACAAGTGCATGGACAAGTGCAGGAAGGGGTTGCTCTTGCCTTCTTCCACCGTGTAGACCGCCGCCAGCGCGGCGTGCACATCGGCCAGGTCGGCGTGGTATTCGGGGTGCTCGGTGATCCAGTCGGCCGCGATTGCCTCCATCGGCGTCAAGGGCAAGCCGCCAGTCTGCTTGCGCCAGGTTTCGCAGAAGAATCGCCGTACGTCATGTTGGGAGGGCTGGAACATCTGACAATTGTCGCCCGATCCAACAATTTGCCCAAGCCATGACCCTGACCACCGCCCAACTCTTCACCGATGCCCGCACCCAAAACGGCTACCTGGACCAGCCCGTGCCCGACGCGCAATTGCGCGCGCTCTACGACCTGCTGAAGTTCGGCCCCACGGCCGCCAACAGCTCGCCCGCGCGCTTCAAGTTTGTGCGCACGCCGGCAGCCAAAGCCCAATTGCTGGGCTGCGTATCGGCGGGCAACGTGGCCAAGATCGAGCAGGCCCCCGTCACCGTGATCGTGGGCATGGACATGGCTTTTTACGAGCAACTGCCCAAGCTGTTTCCGCACGCTGACGCCAAAGCCTGGTTCGTGGGCAACCAGGCCAACATCGACGCCACGGCCTTCCGCAACTCCAGCTTGCAGGGCGGCTACCTGATCATCGCGGCGCGCGCGCTGGGCCTGGATTGCGGGCCCATGAGCGGCTTTGACGCCGCCAAGCTTGACGCCACGTTCTGGGCTGGCACGCCGGTCAAGACCAACTTCATCTGCACGCTGGGCAAGGGCGATCCGAGCAAGGTGTTTGGGCGCAGCCCGCGGCTGGATTTCGACGAAGCCTGTAGCCTCGTTTGAGCCGGTTTTGGGCTTGATCTTTCCAGTTCAAACCGGTGGCGGCGTCTCGTCGCCCGCCGCCGGGTTCCAGCCCTGGCGGTTGCGCTGCGCGGCCTGGCCGGCACGCTCTTGCGCCCACATCTGCTCCAGCTGCTGGCGGCCTTGTTTGGCCAGGGCGATGAGCTTTTGCTCGTCGCCCACGTGCGGCGCCATCTGTTCGATCAGCGCGATGGTGTGCTGCCTGAAGCGCAGCGCCTGGTTGCGTGCGCTGTGCGCTTGCCAGCCCATCAGCTCGAGCACGCGGCGCCCGCTCATCAATGATGAATCCAGCGTTTCGCGCTCGATCCACTCAACCCCCAGTTGCCGCAAGCCGTAGTAGTGCGTGACGTTGCGCGCCCGCGCCACCACCGTGAGATCGGGAAAGTGCTCACGCGCCAGCGCCGCAACCTTCAAGCTTTGCGCCACGTCGTCAATCGCCAGCACCAGCACGCGGGCCTGCGCGGCGCCGGCCGTGCGCAGCAGGTCCAGCCGGGTGGCGTCGCCATAAAACACCGGCCAGCCAAAGCGGCGCACGGTTTCAACCTGCTCGGCGTCGTGCTCCAGCACGGTGGCGCTCAGGCCGCTGGCGTTGAGCAAGCGGCCTATCACCTGGCCGTAGCGGCCAAAGCCGGCAATGATCACGGGCGCGGCTTGGGGTTCGCTGATTTCGGCGGGTTTGGCCACGCCGCCTTGTTGGGCCGCGCGCTTGGCCAAGCCGGGCACCCACCAGCGGTCGGCGGCCAGCAGCAGCAAGGGCGTGAGCAGCATCGACAAAGCCACCGCGGCGACCAAAAACGACGCGGTGGGCGCCGCCATCACGCCGGCTTGCTGGGCGGCCTGGAACACCACAAAACCAAATTCGCCGCCTTGCGCCAGCAGGATGACAAACACCGGCCGCTCCAGCAGCGGCAGTTGGGTGCGCTGGGCCAGGCCCCACAGCACCAGCGCCTTGAGCGCCAAAAAGCCCAGCACCACGGCGGCCATCAGGCCCGGGTGTTGCAGCACCACCGCAAAGTTGATGCTCATGCCCACGGCGATGAAAAACAGGCCCAGCAGCAAGCCCTTGAACGGCTCGATGTCGGTTTCCAGCGCGCGGCGGTATTCACTTTCGGCCAGTAGCACGCCGGCCAAAAACGCACCCAGCGCCATGCTCAGGCCCACCGACTGCATCAGCGCGGCGGTGGCCACCACCAGCAGCAGCGCGGCGGCGGTGAAGATCTCGGGCGTGTGGCTGCCCGCAATCCAGCGCAGCGCCGGTCGCAGCAGCAAGCGCCCGCCAAAAATAATGGCGGCGATCACGCCAAACGCCTTGGCTGCCGCCAGCCAGCCGCTGCCGTCGTGCTGGGCCGCGCCACCCAGCGCCAACAACGGCACCAGCGCCAGCACGGGGATCGCGGCAATGTCTTGCAGCAAGGCCACCGCCAGCACACTTTGCCCGGACCGCGTGGCCATCAGGTTGCGCTCGGCCAGGGCGCCCAGGCCGATGGCCGTGGACGACATGCCCAGGCCTAGACCTGCCACCAGCGCCAGCCGCCAGTCCACGCCGGCCAGCAGGCCCGCGCCCAGCATCAGCGCGGCCGAGCCCAGCAACTGCACGCTGCCGCCGCCAAAAATCGGTCGGCGCATGGCCCACAGCCGGCGCGGCTCCAGTTCAAGCCCCACCAGAAACAGCATCAGCACGACGCCAAACTCGGCAAAGTGCAGCAGCTCGGCGGGCTCGATGACCAGCCTCAATCCCCAGGGCCCAATAGTGATGCCCGCGCCCAGATAGCCAATGATGGCGCCCAGGCCCAGCAACCGCGCCAGCGGCACCGCCAGCACGGCGGCGGCCAGGTAAATCAGCGAGGTGTTCAACCAGCTGCTGTGTTCCATGGCGGGCCTCTCAACCCGCCGGCCGCGTCGTGGCGGGGCTGGTATTGGCGGGGAGGGTGTCTGCTGGGCGTGCATCCACCGGCACCACGCACAGCGCACAGCCCGGCAGATCGTCAAGCTCGGGCCAGTCGGGGTAGCTCAGCAAGCGCTCGGCAAAGACAGTGGCGTGGGCCCCGATCTCGGCGTCGGTTGCGCGGTGGGCGCCGTGCAGCACCAGCGGCGGCAAGAAGCGCAGGCCAGTGAGTGCGGCGGTCTGCTCGTAGGGCGGCAAAAAGGCGTCGAAAAAGTAGCGGTTGTAGCCGTCGGGGCGGTAAGAGTCTTCGGGCCCGCCGGTGGACGTTGCCAGCCACAAATCGGCGCCTTGCAGCGCTTGGCCGCCCGGGCCGTAGGCCCAGCCAAAGCTGAACACCTCGTCCAGCCAGAGCTTCATCAGCGGCGGCGCGCTGTACCAGTGGATGGGGTGCAGCCACACCAGCAACTTCACGCCGGAAAGCAAGGCTTGCTCGGCGGCCACGTCCACCAGGTAATCGGGGTAGAGCGCGTACAGGTCGCGCAGCTCGATTTGCGCGCCGTGCTTGGCGGCCTGTTTGGCGGCCGAGACCATGGCGCTGCAAACGCGTGAGTGCTCAAGTTGGGGGTGGGCGGTGATGACCAGAATGCGCGGCATGGCGGGGTTTTGTCCGGGGTGGATTGGCAAAGTGCGCCCGTAACATAGCAGCACTGACCCGCCCCGGAGCGCCGCCCGCCGATGACCACGCCGATCACCCCTTCCCACGCCCCCTTGGCTGAAAAGCCCGGCCCCGCAGTGCGCTTCGCCACGCTGGCGTCGTTATTGCCGCTGGTAGGCGAACACCTGGCCACCAGTGCCTGGATCACGGTTGACCAGCACCGCATCAACCTGTTTGCCGAGGCCACCGGTGACCACCAATGGATCCACGTTGACCCGGTGCTCGCGGCGGCCGGGCCGTTTGGCACCACCATCGCGCACGGCTTCTTGACGCTGTCGCTGCTGCCCGAACTGGCCGCGAGCGCCATGCACATCGACGACGTCAAGATGGGCGTCAACTACGGCCTGAACCGTGTGCGCTTCATGGCGCCGGTGCCGTCGGGCAGCCGCTTGCGTGGCCATGTGCGCCTCAAGGCCTACGAGGTGATCCCGGGTGGCGCGCAGCTGACGATGGAAGTCAGCATCGAGCGTGAGGGCGAGGCCAAGCCGGCCTGCGTGGCCGAGACCGTGTCGCGCCGGTTCACGTAGTACGCGTTGATGCACCGGTGCGGCCGGCTTGCCAGGCTGCCTTTTTGGCCACCTCGCTGTAAGGCTCGCGCCCCATGAAAGTGCTGCTGCTCGATGACCACCCGCTGATCCAGGCGGCGCTGCAAAACATCATCCACACGCTGGACGATTCGATTGCCGTGCTCACCGCTGACCACCCGGACGAAGCTTTTGCGCTGCTGGCCCAGGATGCCAGCGTGGAGCTGGTTTTGCTGGATCTGATGCTGGGCGACGGGGTGGACGGCTTCGCGGTGCTGGCCGCTCTGCGTGAGGGTTATCCGGCGCTGCCAGTGGTGGTGGTGTCGGCCACCGAGCGGCTGACTGACATGGTGCGTGCCATTGACATGGGCGCGATGGGTTTTGTGCCCAAGCGATCGCCCAGCCGCGAGCTGTTTGAGGCGGTGGCGCTGGTGCTGGCGGGCGGTGTGTTCATTCCACCGGCTTTGCTGGGGCTGATCCGGATGCCAGGCATGAAGCTCGCTGAGGCGGCGGCCGCCGCCGATGCGGAGTCTGCCGCCCGGGCCGCCAACGCGCTGCGCCGCGCCAGCGCGGCTTCTGCGGGCACCATGGGCAACGTCACCACGGCCGTGATGCGCCCCATGGTTGACGTGGGCGCGGACATGTCCAATGCGCAGCCCGAGTCCCCGCTCGTGGAGGCCCCCGCCACGCTTGCACCCGCCGCGTTGACCGGCCCCCAGGCGCCGGCATCCATGGCCGCGCTGGGCTTGACCCCCCGGCAATCCAGCGTGCTGCAGTTGCTGCTCAAGGGCTTGCCCAACAAGCTGATCGCCCGGGAGCTGAATGTGTCGGTGGACACCGTCAAAGACCATGTGGCGGCGGTGCTGCGGGCCTTGGGCGTCAATTCACGCACCCAGGCCGTGCTGGTGGTCAGCCGCATCACGCAGCAGGCCCAGGGCGGCGTTTTGGCCGCTCACTTGATTTGATAGAGACCCTGCGGCAGCCGCGTTAGGCCAGATCACAGGGGCAGCGGCGGCAAACCGTGGCGCGCGCGCGCCCGGGTGCAGGCCTCGTCGCCGATGCCAAACGGCGCCCGGGGGCCAAAGTCGCGGCAGGGGTTGGGTCGCCATTCATGGATGCCGCAGCTCACCCGTTGGCCCACGGTGCCCACCAGGGCGGCGCAGCGTGGCCGGGCGTGGTCGGTGCCACGCATGCGGCACAGCTGGTGGGTCAAGTCCACGGTCAGGCCGTCGGGCACCAGGCCACCCTCGCTTTGCAGCTCGGCACGGTTGAAGTCCACCCGAAACCCGGTGCAGCAGGCGCCGCAGCGGGTGCAGTGGTTGTCGTCCGGCGATGCGGCCGTGGATGATGAGGTGGGCGGTGTAGGCGGGTTCATGAGCAGGCAACTGTAGGCAGGCTGGGCGTCTTAGTTGGACGGGGGGGCATCGCGCACCAGCCCGGCGGCACGCACCACCGTGACGGTGCACTCGGACTGCGCCACCACGTACGACGAAACGCTGCCCAGCAGCCGCCGCAAGGGCGACGCGCCACGTGCGCCCAGCACCAGGTGGTCGGCCTGGTTGCGCTGCGCAAATTCAACAATGGCTGTGGCCACGTCGGGCGCTTCCAGCACATGGAAGGTCAGCCGCCCTTCGTCCAGATCCAGCGCCTTGCTGATCGGCCGCGCCCAGTGCTTGAGCGCCACCAGCTGCTTGACGTGCCGGCTGCGGCCTTGCTCATCCACCAGGTCATCCATGCCGATGCGGTTGATCTTCATGACGCTGACGCAGGCCAGGCGCGCGCCGGGCTCGGTGTGCACGATGCGGCGCACGGTCTCGCGCAGCTGTTGCAGCAGCTCGGTGGTGGCGTGGTCGGTGTCCACGGCCACCATGATGATGGGGCAGCGATCCAGCTGTTCGGTGACCTTTGCGCGCCCGTGCGCGGGCTCGGCGCCCAGCGCAAAAAACCATTGCTTCAGCGTTTTGAGGGTGCCGCTTTTTTGCAGCTTTTCGGCCCGGCGGGTGAGCGCCACCTGGCCGGGGTTTTGCAGATCAAGCGCCAACTGCGCCGCGGTCTGGTAGCGGCGCTCGGGCCTGACCTCCAGGCACCGCAAGATCACCTCTTGCAGCCAGGGCGGGCAATCGCGGCGCAGCGTGCGAGGTGGCACCGGGTCGATGTACAGCCGGCGGCGAAGGCCACGCACGCTGTCAGGCTGGCCAAACGGGCGCTCACCGGTGCTGAAGTGGTAGAGCATCACGCCCAGCGCAAACAGGTCGCTGCGTGGGTCATTGCGCACAAACTGCACCTGCTCGGGCGACATGTACGGCCCCGTGCCCATGGGCAGCGTGAACTCCTCGTCCAGCAGGTCGGGCAGGTGATCGTGGCGCGACAGGCCAAAGTCCACCAGCACGGCGGTGCCGTCCTCCCTGAACATGATGTTGCTGGGCTTCACGTCCAGGTGCACCAGGTGCTGGCGGTGCAGATCATGCAGCGCGGTGGCCACGCGTGAGCCAATCTCGATCACCTCGTCCAGCGCCAGCGGGGCTTCGTCCAGGCGCGGGCGCAGCGACACGCCTTCGATGCGCTCCATCACGATGTAGGGCTGGCGCGTGAAGTCGCCCTTGGCGATGAACCTGGGCACGTGGCGCCCGGCCAGCATGGGCATGATCATCTGCTCAACCTCGAAGCCGACGATGGTGGCCGGGTCTTCGCCGCCTTTGATGCGCGGCACCTTCATGATCAGTTGCAGGCGCGAGTCACCGGCGTGGTTGACCTCGCCCACGCGCCACAGGTGCGCCATGCCGCCCACGTGCAGTTTTTCTTCGAGCACGAAGCGGTCGATCACCATGCCCGCAGCCAGCCGGCTGGGTGCGCCCTGGCCGCCCGATCCGGCGTAACCCAGCGTGTTGCTGAAGAGCTTGCTGTCCATCGCGGTCAGGTCCCGTCTTCCAGGCGCGTGGCCAGACGCTGGGGCAGCTTGGCGGCCAGGATCTTGGCGCCCGCGCTTTCGTGGTCGTAGGGCACGCGGTGAAAGGTCAGCGTGCTGGCGGCGTCATCAAACATGGCGTAACACGCCGCCGGGTTGCCGTCACGCGGCTGGCCGGCCGACCCGGGGATCACCAGCCATTGGCGGTGCGGCGGCACCGGGATGGCCACGCCTGGCGTGGGGATGAAATCACCCGCCTTGCCGGTGCCCGACACGTTGAACAGCTTGGGCTCGTGCATGTGCCCACAAAAGGTGTAGCGCGCCATGGTGGCGTGCAGGCTGCGCACCGCGTCGGCGCGGCCGACGATGTACTCCCAGCCGGCCGGCGCCCACGCGTTGGCGTGCACGTAGAGGTGGTCGCCGTGTTCTTGCGTCATGGGCAGGCTGGCCAAAAATTCAAGCTGCACGCTGTTGAGCTGGGCCCGCGTCCACTCGACCACGTAGCGCGCCTCGGCGTGCATGCCGGGCGCCGATCCCCGCACCACCGCCTGGTCGTGGTTGCCCATCACCGCGATGGCGCCGCCCCGCACCAGCTCGCGCACCTGGTCAACCATCCAGGCGGGGTCGGCGCCGTAACCCACAAAATCACCCAGCAGCACCCAACGCTCGGCCCCTTGATGGCGGGCATGCTCAAGCACCGATTCAACCGCCTCGCGGTTGGCATGCAGGTCGGAGATCAGGGCGCTTTTCATGGGCGGGCTTGCGGGCGGAAACTTGGGTTTGCCGGGCGGGCGGGTTGGCAGCGTGACGGGCGGCTGCC
>JAYWDK010000238.1:0-12914 GCA_043779845.1 Betaproteobacteria bacterium
GGCACCACCGCGTGCACCATGTGGAAGATGCTCTTGACGTTGATGTCGTAAACGCGGTCAAAGGTGGCTTCGTCCACGTCCAGCAGCGGGCCGTTTTTATGCGTCCAGCCGGCGTTGTTGACAACGATGTCGAGCTGGCCCCAGCGGTCCACCGTGGCTTTGACCAGGGCGTCGATGTCAGCGCGTTTTGTCACGTCGCAGGTCACGGCCATGGCGTTTTCGCCCAGTTCGGCGGCGATAGTGCGGGCGCCGTCGGTGTTGATGTCGGCCACCGCCACTCGGGCGCCTTGGGCCACGTACTGGCGGGCGATCTCGGCGCCAAAACCGCTGGCGGCGCCGGTGACGATGGCGACTTGGTCTTTGAGTCTCATGGGGCTTCCTTGGGGTGGATGGGGGGTGGATGGGGGGTGGAATTGTCAGTGCGGCGCGGCGGTAGGCACGGCCGCGTCAGCGCTTTTCAGCTCGCCGCGCTCCAACACCAGCGTGGCGGTGGGTATGTTTTTGAGCAAGCTGCGATTGGACTCGGTGATCACCACGCACAGCTCGGGCCGCACCTGGTGCAGCCGCTGCAACGAGGCTGAGTATTGCTGCGCCAGCACCGGCGCCAGGCCTTGAAACGGCTCGTCGAGCAGCACCAACCGCTCACCGGCCATCACCGCCCGGCCCAGCGCGGCCATCTTGCCCTGACCACCCGATAACGCGGCACCCGAGCGTGCGAGCATGGGCTTCAACTCGGGCACGATGTCCAGCGTCTCGGCCAGGCGCTCGTCTACTGCGCGGCGCGTCATGCCCACCACCTCGCACGGAAAGCGCAGGTTTTCTTCGATGCTGAAGCTGGGGAACATGACGCGGTCTTCGGGCGCGTAGCCAATGCCCAGCCCGGCGCGGCCCCGCGCGGGCACCCGGGCCAGGTCTTGGCCGTCCAGCAACACGCGGCCGGTGTGTTGCGGCAAAAAACCCATGATCAGGCGCAGCAGCGTGGTTTTGCCAGCACCGTTGCGGCCCACCACGGCAACAATAGTGCCGCGCTGAAGCTGCGCGCTGATGCCGCGCAGCACGGGGATGCCGGCGATAGTGGCGCTGATGTAGTCGAGTTGCAGCACTGTGCTATTCCCCGATCACGTTCTTGATGACGATGGGGTCACGCAACACCTCGTCGGGCGGGCCATCGGCGGCGATCTTGCCCGCGATCCAGGCCGCCAGGCGGGTGGCGTAGCGGCGCACGATGTCGATGTCATGCTCGACAAAAATGCTGGTCACTTTGCGCTCGTCCAGTGCGCGCATCACCACCGCCATCAGCTCGTGTTTTTCATCGCTGGACACGCCACTGGTTGGCTCGTCCATGATCATCAGTTTGGGGCGCAGCACCAGCGCCATGGCCACGTCCAGCAGCTTGCGCTGGCCTTCGGGCAAGGCACCCGCGAGGTCGTGCGCGCGGGCTTGCAATTGCAGCAACTCCAGCGTGGCGTCCACCTCGTGGGCGTCCACCGCCGCCGCCAGCGGCAACCAAAACCCATGCTTCTGTTTGACGGCCGACGCGGCCAGCATCAGGCATTGGCGCACCGTGTGCTCGGTGAACACCTGCGGCAGTTGAAACGAGCGGCCCACGCCGCGCCGGGTGATCACGCGTGGACTGCGGCCCGTGATATCGGCGCCGTCAAAAAACACCTGGCCGCTGCTGGGTTGGAGGTAGCCGGTGCAGATGTTGATGAAGGTGGTTTTGCCCGCGCCGTTCTGGCCCACCACGGCCAGGCGTTCACCGGGCATCAGATCAAAGTCAATGCCATCGGCCGCCACCACGCCGCCAAACGACAAGCTCAAGCCCCGCGTCGACAGCAAGCCTTTGGGTGCCGCGCTCATTGAAGAACCTTCGTGCTGCGCACTCCGGAATTCGCCCTTGGGGCGGCCCGGCGTGCTCATGCTTGCTCTCCCTTGGCCCGCAAGTGCCGCTCAACCAGGCCAAACAAGCCCGTGGGCGCCGCAAACACCATCACGATCAGCACCACGCCCAGCGCCAGTTGCCAGGCGCCGGTCAGCAGCGAGGCCGCGTAGAGTTTGACAAACTCAAACACGAAGGCGCCTACAAACGCGCCCACCGCGTGGCCAGCCCCGCCCAGGATGGCGATGAACACAATCTCGCCCGAGCGCACCCAGTAGCCCATCTCCGGCGTCACCAAGCCCTGGGTGAGCGCAAACAAGCTGCCGCCAAGCCCACACAGCGTGGCTGACAGCACGTAGCCGCCCCAAAAAACGCGCTTGGCCGAGATGCCCAGGTATTCAAGCCGGGTCTCGTTGGTCTTGATGGCGGCCAGGGCCTGGCCGTTGACGCTGCCAAAGTAGCGCTGCACCAGCAGGCCCGCCAACAAGGCCAGCGTCAGGGCCAACAACAACAAGGCGGTCTCGAAGCCCTCGCGCTCCAGCTGCACAAAGCCAAAGCTGGGCCGGTCAAAGCGCAGGCCGTCGGTGCCACCAGTGACGGCGCCAAACTTGCCCAGCACCGAGAACAACACCATCGAAAACGCCAGGTTGAGCATGCCAAAAAAGATGCCCCGGTAGCGCACCATGAACACGCCGATCACCGCGCCGGCCACGGCCGCACCGGCGGTGCCCAGCGCGATCAGCAACAGTGCATCAAGATGGAACTCACGGCCCACGAAGGCCGCCGAATAACCCGCCAGGCACGCGAACATGGCGTGGCCAAACGACACCTGGCCGGCGCGGATCAGCACGATCACGCCCAGCACCGCCAGGCCGTTCGACAGCGCCAGCAGCACCGGCGTCTTGAGCCACGGCAGCGCCAGGCACAGGCCCAGCACGCTGGCCAGCAGCGCGGCCACCAACAGCCGCAGTTTGGGGGATCCCAGCATCAGATGCGCCTCGCCGCAGGGGTGGAGAACAGGCCTTCGGGGCGCAGCAGCAGCACGCCGACCATGATCAGGTAAGGCATCAAGACCTCAACTTCGGGCATCAGGTAGATGGCAAACGAGCGCGCCAGGCCGATCATCAGCGCGGCCAACGCGGCCCCGCCAATCTGGCCCAGGCCGGCGGTGGCCACCACGGCAAAGCTCAGCACCATCATGTCGGCGCCAATGCCGGGCGTGAACGAGGTGGTGGGCGACGCCAGCGCCCCGCCCAGCGCACCCAGCGCCCCGCCCATGGCGATGGTCAGCCAGGTGACGCGGTGGGTGTTGACGCCCATGGCCGTGGCCACCTCGCGGTGGTGGGTGACGGCCGTGACCTGCCGGCCCAGCGCCGTGCGCCTCAGAAACCAGCGCAGCCCAAAAAACGCTAGCAGCGCCACCGCCGGCAACACCAGCAACTGGTAGCGCGTATAGGTGACACCGGCCACGCTGATGGTGCCCAGCTGGCTGACCACGTCGGACACAAACACCGGCTGCGTGCCCCAGATCAGGCGCTGCAAGTCTTCGAGCACCATGAAGGCCGCAAATGTGACCAGCAGTTGCAGGATCGGGTCTTTGTCAAGAATGCGGCGCAGCAGCACAAACTCAAGCACCGTGCCCAGCAGCCCGCCAATCACCAGCGCCGCCACAAACAAGGCCGGCAGCGCCAGCCAGGCCGGCAGCGCAAATTTGACAATGCCCACGCCCAGCGTGGCGGCAAAGTAGCCGCCCCAGGCATACAAGCTGCCGTGCGCGATGTTGAGAATGCGCATAACGCCAAAAATGAGCGTCAGGCCCAGCGCCACCAGGAACAGCAGTGCCGCGTACGACACGCCGTCCATCAGCGCCAAAATGATCAGGGAAGCGTCCATCGAAGCCTTGTGGCTGTGCCCATCAGCACGGCAAGTGTTGCCAGGATTCCGCCGCGAGTAGCGCGATCTCAGGTCGAGCACAACAGCCATACGCTCGTACGACGAGCTGCGCCGGCGCAAGACCTTGAGACGGTGCCATCAGCACGTCAAGTAGTGCCGAGATTCCGTAGCGAGCGGCCCGAGGTTGCGTCGAGCAGCGCAGCCGTACACCCGTACGGCGACAGCTTTAGCTGCGGTGAAGGCTAACAATTGTGCGAAGCACTTGTTACGCCGAAACCAACAGCGCAGGCGCAAGATCGGGTCGCGCAGTAGGAAGACCGGCACTACTTGAAGTCGTGGGTCTTGAATTGGTCGGTGGTCAGGACTTTGGCCAACGCCGCATTGATCGACTTGACCCACACCGGCGACATCTGGCCCACCGGGGTGGTCACCAGCTCGGCCGGCACCAGCACCATCTTGTCCATCACCGCAAACGGGTATTTGGGCGTGCGCTTGGTGACGCCCAGCAGTTGCGCCTCCAGGCCCTGACCGTCTTCACGCATGGTGATGTCGCGACCAAACGCCTTGAAAGTCATCTTGCGCATGGCCTCGGCCACCTGCTCGGTCGACGGCCACTTGCCCGCGTTGGCCTTGATCGCCGCCTCGTAGCCTGTTTTCAGGCCCACCAGGGCCTGGGCCATGTGGTAGGTGGGGTAGATCGGGTAGGCGCCGGTCTTGGCCTTGAACTTGGCGATAAACGCTTTGTGCTTGGGGTCGTTGGCGGTCTCGGGGTGCAGCCAGTAGTGATCACCGCGCGCGCCCACGATGATGCCCTCGGGCACCGCATCACCCAGGCGCTCCAGTGAGCTTTCGAGCAGCGGCATCACAAAGGTGGCGCCCTGCTTCAACAGACCACGCTGGCCGGCCTGGCGCACAAAGGTGTCCAGATCACCGCCCCACGAGGTATTGAGCACCACGTCGGGCTTGAGCGCCTGCAAGCGACTGATCTCGGTTGAAAAATCAGCCGCGCCCAGCTTGGGAAACATCTCGGCCACCACCTTGACGTCGGGCTTGAAGACCTTCAGCGTATTGATGAAGATCTCCCACGAGTCACGGCCCCAGGCGTAATCCTGATTGACCACGGCAATGGTGCTGAAGTTGGGTTTTGTCTTGAGCAGGTAGAGCACCGTGGCCACCATCTCGGTGGTGGCGTTGGCCTGGGTGCGCAGCACGTATTTGTAGCGTTTGTTCTCCAGCACTTTTTCAGTGCCGCAGTCCCACATCACGTTGAGCACTTTGAGGTCTTCGGCCACCGGCGCCACGATGTTGCAGTTGCCACTGGAGATGGCCGACAACATGGTGCGCACGCCCTGCTCTTGCACCAGGCGGCGGTACTCGCTGAGCAACTTGTCGCCGCCAATGCCTTCGTCGATATAGGTGGCCGAGATCTTGACGCCACCAATGCCGCCAGCGGCGTTCATCTCGTCGATCAGCAACTCGGCGGCGGCCTTGGCCGGCACACCAAACACCGAGGCGGCGCCCGAAGTGAAGGTGCTGATGCCGATTTTCAGCTCGGTGGGTTTGTCTTGGGCGACAACCCAGCCGGCGCCCAGGGCCAGAGCGGCAACAGCCCCGGCTTTGGCAAGTTGGGACAACGAAGTGGTGAGCAACATGGGGCGGTCTCCTGCGGGTGCTTGTGCTTTTGGGCGCGCGGCCAAAGGCCAGCGCGCCCGCAGTGTCACCAGCCAGGCAGCCCACCGCAATTCGGCATTGCTGAACCAGGGCTTTGCGGGCAGTTAAGCCCGCGATTTCAGGACAAGGGCACCGGCACGAACAGGCGCTCGCCGTCGCGCCACACCAGCAGCGCCACGCTCTTGGGCTTGGTGGCCAGCACGCGGCGCAGGTCGTCGATGTTGTCCACCGGGTGGCCGTTGATGGCCATCACCACGTCGCCCTCGGTCAAGCCCGCGCGGGCCGCAGCGCCCTGCACACCTTGCACCACCAGGCCATGTTCCATCTGCGCTTGCCCGCGCTCGTCGCGGCTGAGCGGGCGCAGCGCCAGGCCCAGCTTGGCGCCGCCAGCGGCTTCGTCGGCGCCATCGGCGGCGGCGGTGGCCGCGCCGTTTTCACCGGCCCGGCCCAGCGTCACGTCCAACTCTTGCAACTTCTGGCCACGCCACACGCTGAGCTTGATGCGCTCGCCGGGCAGCGCCTGGCCAATGCGCGCCGACAAACTGCCGGCCTGCACCATGGGCTCGCCGTCGATGCGCAAGATCACGTCGCCTGATTTGAGGCCGGCCGCAGCAGCGGGGCTTTTGGGGTCAACGGCCGCCACCAACGCGCCGTCGGGCTTGGGCAGGCCAAAGCTGTTGGCCAGGGGCTGCGTCAGATCCTGCACCGACACCCCCAGGCGGGCGTGCTGGGCGTGGCCGGTGGCCACGATCTGATCACGCACACGCATCGCCACGTCCACCGGGATGGCAAAGCTCACGCCTTGAAACCCCCCGGTTCTCGAGTAAATCTGCGAGTTGATGCCCACCACGTTGCCGGCCGAATCAAACAAGGGCCCACCCGAGTTGCCGGGGTTCACGGCCGCGTCGGTCTGGATGAACGGCACGGCGCCATCACCCGGCAGCGACCGGCCCTTGGCGCTGACGATGCCGGCGGTGGCGGTTTGCTCCAGCCCATACGGCGCGCCGATAGCCAGCACCGGGTCGCCCACTTGCAGTTGCTTGGGGTCGCCCAGGCGCACGGTGGGCAGGCCTTGGGCGCTGATGCGCAGCACGGCGATATCGGTGGCGGCATCACTGCCCAGCACCCGGGCGGCGTATTCGCGGCGGTCGGCCAGGCGCACCGTCACCTCCTTGGCGTCCTTCACGACATGGGCGTTGGTCAAAATCAAGCCATCGGCCGAGACGATGAAACCCGAGCCCAGGCCTTTGAAGGGCTGGTCCGGGGCCTGGCCCGGCACCTGGCCCCGGCCACCGGGCAAGCTGCGAAAGAACCGGTACATCGGGTCATTGCGCTGCGCCTCGGCCATGGCGGCGGCCTCTTCGTTGCTGGTCTTGTGCAGGCCTTCAACGGTCACGCCCACCACGGCCGGGCCGTACTGCTGCACGATGGCGCGGTAGTTGGGCGCGCTGCCCGGGGGCAAGGCGGGCAGCGCCGGCAAAGTGGCGGCTTGGGTTGCCGCCTGCGAGATGGCTGTGGGTGCCGTGGCCGGCGCGGTGGATTTGTCTCGGTGCAGCCAGGGCAGATCAATGGCGCCCGCCGTGGTCATCACGGCCAAGCCACCCCCCAGCAAGGCCCAGCCCAGCGGTTTGAAGACGTTTTTGTTCATGACGATTGACTCCTTGTTGGGCACGGGCCCATTCGATGACCAGAGTCTGGGCCGCCAGGATGAGCGCTGCATGAACGCTGGATGAAGCGGGCGTTAAGGCAGTGCGGCGACGGTATTGGCAAAGTGATGGGCTGTTGACGGCTCGTTGCTGACTTTGCTTTGTTGCCGGGAAGCTGGCGTTCAATGGCTCGTGCGGGCGCGCCGGGCCGGGTTGCCGTGTTTTGCTCCGTGTCACCCGACCTCGACCCCTTTGGGGCCAAGGTCTCCTTCTTTACCTGCGCAAAACACGGCAACCCACCCCGACGCTCAACCAGCACTGTTGCGTGCGCTGGTTTTCAAACCCCTCGACGCGCTACCGTGCATCTGGGACGAGGGCGCCGGGTGACCGGATGCCGAAGGTAAAGGAGGAGACGGTGGCCGATTTTGGCCGGCGTCGGGGGACACGTAGGCAGCCGGTTACCCGGTGGCCTCGGCCTCGCGCCTAACCAAAAAACGCCTAACAGGCGGGATTCAAAGCCGACCGTCGCTATGCCCGCTCAGAGCCGTGAAGCGCCCCTCAACAGCTCGCAGCGCCTATCCGGTCGCCCGGCGAGCCCCAACAGGGATCAGCGCTACGCGCCCATCGCATGGTCGTAGCGGATGTGGCCCCGGGTTCGCGCCACCCGGTCATACAGCGCCCGGGCGCGGGCGTTGTCTTGGTGCGTCAACCAATAAAGGCGCGCGACGCCATTCGGGCGGGCCTGGCCGGCCAGGTGCTCGATCAGGGCCGCCGCCACACCCTGGCCGCGTGCCGCCGGATCAACAAACAAGTCTTGCAAGTAGCACACTTTGTCGTCCCAAACGCTGGCGTGGAACACGGCGTGGGCGATGCCTACAAGCTTGGCGCCATCGGGGCCGTCAACCCAGGCGCCCAAGGCCAGCAAGGGGGCGCCAGCACGCAGGCGGGCCCAGGCCAAGTCGTAGCCCGCGTCGCTCAGCTCGGTCTCGTAAAAGGCCTTGTAACCACGGGCCAGCGGCTCCCAGGCGCTGCGGTCGGCGTCGGTCAATACCGCCAGGCGCGGGGTTTGGGCTGGATGGGCAGGCACGGGTGGCTCGCCGCAATCAACGACCCTCATGCCGACGCCCCGCCATGCTGTTGCATCCATTGGGCCAGCTCGGAGCTTGCTGGCTGTGCGCTCTCATCCCGCGTTAGCCGCTCGGTTTTCTCGGCCGCGTTCAGCGCCGCCAGCACGCCAGCCTGATCAGCGGCATCGCGGTTCTGGCTCAGCTTGTATTTGCCCACCAGTGAGGTGAGCGGGATCTCGATGCAGACGATCGCGCGCAGCAGCGACTGGATGTAGTCGGCTGGCGCGTCGGCCACGGCCCAGGGTTTGGGCAATTTGGCCTCATGGTGCTGTGTCAGCCGGGTGACGAGCGCCAGGGTTGCGGCCTCGTCGTCCAGCACCCGCAACGGGCCACGCGCTTGCACCATGGCGTAGTTCCAGGTGGGCACGACTTTGCCGTGCAGCGCTTTGCTGGCGTAGCCGCTGGGCGAGATGTAGCCTTCTGGGCCTTGGAACACCACCAAAACTTGCTGCGCCTTTTGGGTGTTATCAGGCTGCCGCCAAACCGGGTTGGCCCGCGCCACGTGGCCTACCAGCGTGCCGAACTCGCCGCGCTCGGCGTCAAGCATGAACGGGATGGCGTTGGCCACCGGCGCGCCGTGTTCGTCCAAGGTGATCAGCAAACCCAGCGGGTGCTGGCGCAGCAGCGTGTGCAGCACCTCGGGGCGGGTTTCTTCAAAGTGGCGGGGCAGGTACATCGAGCTCTCCAGAGGACATGACGCGGCTTGCAAATTTCAGCGGTTCAGGGCAACCCAAAAACGGGCTCGCAGCGCACTTCGGACTTGACCGAGTTGGCGATGAAGCAGGCGCTGTGCGCGGCTTCGTGCAGGCGGTGTATCTCGCTGGCATCGGGCTGGGTGGCGCCCGTAAAGCCAACGCGGGGCCGCAGCGTCACAACTGTCATCGCCAAGCGGCCATCGGCGTTGCGCGCCATCAGGCCACTGGCAGCGTCCTGGTAGTCGTCCACCACCCAACCGGCCTGGCGCGCCAGATCAAGAAACCACAGCAAATGGCAGCTCGACAACGAGGCGACGAAGGCCTCTTCGGGATCCACCGCCGACGCGTCCGACATCGGCAGCGGCACCACTTGCGGCGACGACGACGCCTCCACCACCGCGCCGCCGTCAAAGCGCCACTGGTGTTGCCGGCGGTAGCGGTTGTCGCTGAAGTTTTGGTCTTGGCGTTGCCAGGTGATCTGTGCGTGGTGGGTCGACATGGCGCCTTGATCGGTTTGAATTGGCTCTCAAGCGTAACCACGATTTCAAATACCCAAGGAACCAATTGACACCCAAGCACAGAGCCATTGCGGCGCCCACACCGCCTTCGATGCCGGCGCCCAAGCCGCCGTCCAAGCGCTTGTTGGTTTACCAGCAGCGGCGACTGGCCATCGAACGCGGCACGCCGCCCGCCTACATGGCCCTGTCGCGCTACGCGGTGCAGTCAGGCCGCTGCGGTTGGTTGTTGGGCTATGCCGCCTACGACAAGCCTGAGATGCGGGCCTCGGCGCGACGCCTGGCGCCGCAGCTGCGGTGCGCCCTCAAAACAGCTGGAGGCTGACCCAGTAAGCCACGGCGGCCACAAAGGCCGACGCCGGGATCGTGAAGACCCATGCCAGCACGATGTTGCCGGCCACGCCCCAGCGCACGGCTGAGGCGTTGCGCACGGCGCCCACGCCCACGATGGCGCCGGTGATGGTGTGGGTGGTGGACACCGGCACGCCCATCGCCGTGGCGATGAACAAGGTGATGGCGCCGCCCGTCTCGGCGCAAAAACCGCCCACCGGCTTGAGCTTGGTGATGCGCTGGCCCATGGTCTTGACGATGCGCCAGCCGCCAAACATGGTGCCCATGCCGATGGAGATGTAGCAGGCCCAGATCACCCAGCTCGGTGGCATCTTGTCGCCCGCACCCACGTAGCCGGCGGCAATCAACAGCATCCAGATGATGCCTATGGTTTTTTGCGCATCGTTGCCGCCATGGCCCAGCGAGTAAGCGCCGGCGGACACCAGCTGCAAGCGCCGGAACCAGCGATCCACCTTGAGCGGCGAGCTGCGCCTGCACACCCAGGCCACCAGCACCATCATCAAGCCGCCCAGCAAAAACCCGAGCACTGGCGAAATGAAGATGAACGCCACCGTCTTCATGACGCCCGCGCCAATCAGCTTGCCGGCGCCGGCCTTGGCGATCACCGCGCCCACGATGCCGCCAATCAGCGCATGTGAGCTGCTGGACGGGATGCCGTACAACCACGTGATCAGGTTCCAGGCAATGGCGCCGATCAGCGCGCCAAACACCACGTGCTGATCCACCACGCCAGGCATCACGATGCCCTTGCCGATGGTGGCAGCCACGTTCAGGTGAAAGATGCCGATGGCCACCACGTTGAAAAACGCCGCGAACAGCACCGCGCGTTGCGGCTTGAGCACGCCGGTGGACACCACCGTGGCGATGGAATTGGCGGCGTCGTGAAAGCCGTTCATGAAGTCAAACGCCACCGCCAAAACGACGAGCAGCGCCACGACCCAGAAGTTGATCTGGAGAGCATCCATGGTCAGTTGAGCCCGGCTACGGCGGTCAAGAGTTTTCGAGGACGATGCCCTCGATGATGTTGGCCACGTCTTCGCAACGGTCGGAGATCGACTCCAGGTGCTCGTACACCGCCTTGAGCTTGATCAGCTCGCGCACCTCGATGTTGTCGCGGAACAGCTTGCTCATGGCCGAGCGCATCACGCGGTCGGCGTCGCTCTCAAGGCGGTCGATTTCTTCGCAGGTCTTGAGCGCCGCCTCGGCCACGCTGGCCTGGCTGAGCTTGGGCAGCAAGCCCACCACGTGCTGCACGCGCTCGCAGCATTTGGCCGAGATCTCGCCCAGGCGAATCACGTCTTCGCTGATGTTCTTGAGGTCATACAACGACATCACTTCGGTCGAGTCTTGCAGCAGATCAAGGATGTCGTCCATGGCGTTGATCAAGCCGTGGATCTGCTCGCGGTCAATCGGCGTGATGAAGGTCTTGTGCAGCAGGCGGTGCACCTCGGCGGTGATGCGGTCGGCTTGCTTTTCAGCGCTGTCAACCTCGGCGGCGAACTTTTCGCGCAGCGATTCGTCGCCGTAGTTCTGCACCATAGCCATGAAGGCGCGAGCGCCATCAACAATGTATTTGCCGTGCTCGTTGAAGAGCTCGAAAAAATTACCTTCACGCGGCAGCAGCTTGGCGAAGAACATGGGAAATCTCCAGGGGGAAAGCCGAGCGCGGACGCAGTCGGCAAGATTCGTCAAACCTTCACAGGTTTGTCATCTTCAGATTGTAGGGGGCACTTTTACGAGGCCAGTTCGGGCGCGAGCCGACGCGGCGGTGCGGGTTCAGGCCCACCGCTGCGCGCGCGTCAAGCGCATCGAGTGCGTCAGCCGCGAAAGATGAAGTACACCGCACCCACCAGACACAGCGCCGCCCACAGACAGTCCAGCTTGAGCGGCTGGCCCATGGAGAACACGGCAAACGGCACAAACACCGCCAGCGTGATCACCTCTTGCGTGATCTTGAGCTGGGCCAGCGTGAAGCCGCCGGCATAGCCGATGCGGTTGGCCGGCACCTGCAGCAAGTACTCGAACAAGGCAATGCCCCAGCTCACCAGCGCCGCTGTCCACCACGGTTTGTCGGCCTGGTATTTAAGGTGGCCATACCAGGCCACCGTCATGAACAGATTGGAGCCGACCAGCAAACCCGCAGTTTGCAAGCTGGTGGACAAATTGACCGGCAGGTTGGCCATCATGGTGGTGGCAGCCTTTCGATGGGTTGGTCGGCGGTGCCCGTCAGCCAGCCAGCCAGCGGCCCCAGGCCGGGCGCGGCCAGATCGGGCGCAATCTCCAGCAAGGGCTGCAAGACAAAAGCGCGCTGCTGCAGGCGCGGGTGCGGCAGTGTGAGCGCAGGGGTTTGCAGCAGGGCATGGCCGTGCAGCAGCAGGTCGAGATCGAGGGTGCGCGGCGCGTTCGGGTAGGGCCGCTGGCGGCCAAATTGCAACTCGATGGCTTGCAGCGCAGCCAGCAGCGCCAGCGGCGCCAACGTGGTGTCGAGCGCGGCCACGGCGTTGATGAAATCCGGCCCGCTGGCGTTGACGGGCGCCGAGCGGTAGCTGGCCGATGCCCGGACGAGCCAACACCCGGGCAAGGCGGCCAGGGCCGTCAGCGCAGCAGCCACGGTGGCCCGGGCGTCACCCAGGTTGGCGCCGATGCCGACGTAGGCGCGCTGGGCCGGTTGATCAGGCATGGCGCGCAGCGCCCGGTCACGCCTCGCCGGCGGCTGGCGCGTCCGGCACTGGCGTGTCGCCCGCCGCTGGCTTGCGGCGGCGCCGGCGCCGTTTGCGGGCGGGTGCATCGCCAGCGGGCGTGGCGTCGCCGTCTTCGGCGCCATCGGGCGCGGCATCCGCAGCGCCCTCGCCTTGCTCGGCTCCCTCGGTTTGCGGCAGCGCTGCGGCCACCTCCGCCGGCTTGGTGGCGTGCGGCGTGGCAGTTTTGCGCGGTGCGTGGCGCGGGGCGCTGCGCTGCGCCTCGCGCACCGCCACCAGCAAGGCCTCGCGCTCGTCGTCGCTGCCGAGTGAAAAATCCTCCCACCACTCGGCCAAGTCGACCGGCGCCTCGCCCACATCGGCGCGCAGCCGCAAAAAGTCAAAGCCGGCACGAAAGCGCGCCTGCTCGATCATCGACAGCGCGGTGTTGGCTTGCCG
>JAYWDK010000239.1:0-12909 GCA_043779845.1 Betaproteobacteria bacterium
ATTTGTCTTCCGATGGTCGAATAGAGCGGCGGAAATCTCAAACGCCTCAATCAAGCGTTTAACTGTATCCAGGCGCTTGCATAAATCAGCGTCGACCTCCCAGCTCGCCACATCTTCTTCAAAGATGTACCAGCCATAGTCAACAACACCCGCTGCAATCTCACGATTCTTCAGCAGGGCATCTACCGATCTAACGACGAGGCCAATACTCGTCTTGGGGGACCCAAACCCCAACTGAAGCGTATCCCCGACTTTTAGCGTCTCGGGATCGCCCTGCTCGATCACGCAGGGATAGTCGTCAGCGGAGTCCTCAGCCAGCAGTCGCCGAAGAAATACTGCCATCGCATCATCGGACACAACGATTTGCCCATGAAGTCGACCATCCCGCCATTGACGGGACTGCATCTGGCGGAACAATGCCACCAGATCAGTCAACAGAATCGTCTTCTTGCGCATTTGTCGAGAACTCGGAGCGGAAGTTTTCAATGACTTCTGCCGGGAGATTCCTTATGGTGATCGTTTGCTCATCCGGATCGAAATAGATCGTCTGGTCCTGCACCGCATCCCGGTCAAACTCCAGCTTCCATCTCGCAGCCCTGGCCGAAAACCTCCTGAGTCCGTCGAGCCCTCGCTTCCGCGGAGTAAAACCATCTGAAATCGGCGGATCCGCCGAAGCAAACGCATCCTTCAACACCTCCGGCTCCGCTGGCCAGACCCGATTGGCGAGTTCGGTAAGACTCAACGGTTCTTTGGCGGTGGCTCTCTCATCAGCAAAACTGAGGACCTCCCTGATGAGATTTTCACGCTCAGCTTCATTTAGCCGCTGAACAGATGCAAAATTCTTGACCGCCTTGACCAGATTCCGTGTGTCGTCCAAATCTTTTTGAACAGTCGAACAGCCAAGAAACCTTTGGAAGTATTGAGATACATCATTTCTCTTCCCCTTCAGGAAGCTGATATACCGTTCGGTAGACCCTTCTCGCCAGCCAGTCATGTTGACGCGACCGGCAAAGCGAATTCCATCTACATCGAGATGAGGCGCACGCACCACCTGCAGACGTTCGTTAATCGTGGTTCCCGCCTTATTATTCAAGATCACAACCACTACCCATCGAACATTCGAGGAACTTGACTCAGCGATAAGAACATGACCGCCGGTCGAGAAATTCTCGCCGTCAGATTTGTCCTTCAACACGCGCATTAACTGCTTTGATATATCCAGGAAATCCGCAGCTGCGCCATCGCGCAAGCTATGAAGATGCGGCTCTGCAGAAACTGGGGTCAGATCCGGATCAAATTTTCCGTAACTCTTGGACTCTCGGCCGGAATAAACATCGTGAACCTAGTTAACCAAAGCTTGCAGAGGCTCATCCGCCACACTTAGACAAGCCTCCGCTTCAACTATTCGCGATGGACTGCCAGATTCCTTTTCGAGCTTATGAATGACCGCGTTTATAAGGTTTTGTGTCATTTTTCCTCCCCTGTGTACCCATGCTAACCGCAACCTATCCGCGCTGGAAACGGGTCAACCCGAGAGCCCTTGGAGCAGTCTAGGTCGTCACTGGCTCATGACATGAGCCAGTGACTTGTTTCACATGCTTGCGCAGTTGCACTGCTGCGGCCGGCTGCGGCTTTGGCGAAATGTCCATGACTTTATTGCTGCGTCTACGACTTTATTGGCAAGGAACACCCGCTTCGCACCCCAACCCCATCACTCCACTGTCACCGACTTGGCCAGGTTTCTCGGCTTGTCAACGTCCGTGCCGCGTGCGCAGGCCGTGTGATAAGCCAGCAGCTGCAAGGGGATAACGTGCAGGATGGGCGACAGGGCGCCGTAGTGCTCGGGCATGCGGATGACGTGCACGCCGGGTTCGCTCTTGATGTGGGTGTCTGAGTCGGCAAACACAAACAGCTCGCCGCCGCGGGCCCGCACTTCTTGCAGGTTACTTTTCAGTTTTTCAAGCAGCGCGTCGTTGGGCGCGATGGTGACCACGGGCATGGCTGAGGTCACCAGCGCCAGCGGGCCGTGCTTGAGCTCGCCGGCGGGGTAAGCCTCGGCATGGATGTAGCTGATTTCCTTGAGCTTGAGCGCGCCCTCCAGCGCGATCGGGTAGTGCAGGCCGCGGCCCAAAAACAAGGCGTTTTCCTTGCGGGCAAAGTCAGTCGACCAGGCCATGATTTGCGGCTCAAGCGCCAGCACGGCTTGCACTGCCGCCGGCAGGTGGCGCAGGGCCTTGATGTGATCGGCCTCTTGCGCCTCGCTCAGGCGGCCACGCAACTTGGCCAGCGTCAGCGTCAACAAAAACAGCGCCACCAACTGGGTGCTGAAGGCCTTGGTGGACGCGACGCCGATCTCCACGCCGGCGTGGGTCAAAAAGTGCAGCTTGCATTCACGCACCATGGCGCTGGTGCCCACGTTGCAGATGGTCAGCGTGTGCTGCATGCCCAGGCCACGCGCGTGCTTGAGCGCGGCGATGGTGTCTGCCGTCTCGCCGCTTTGGCTGATGGTGACGACCAAGGTGCGTGGATCGGGCACGCTGTCGCGGTAGCGGTATTCACTGGCGATTTCAACGCTGCACGGGATGCCGGCAATCGACTCCAGCCAATACTTGGCCGTGCTGCCTGAGTAATAGCTGGTGCCGCAGGCCAGGATGAGCACGCGGTCGATTTGGTGGAACACTTTTTCAGCGCCCACGCCAAACAGCTCAGGGGTGATGCTGGCCACCGCTTCAAGCGTGTCGCTGATGGCGCGCGGTTGCTCGAAGATCTCTTTTTGCATGTAGTGCTGGTACGGGCCCAGCTCGGCGGCGCCGGTGTGGGCGTGCACCGTGCGCAGCTCGCGCTCGGCCGGCACGTAACGGCCGGCGTCGTCGCGGTGGGTGATCCAGTATTTGCCCATCTGCATGTCCACCACGTCGCCCTCTTCGAGGTAGACGATCTGGTCGGTGACGCCGGCCAAGGCCATGGCGTCCGACGCCAAAAAGGTTTCGCCCTGGCCATCGTGTTGGCCCACGCCCAGCACCAGCGGTGAGCCCTCACGGGCGCCCACCACGCGGTGCGGCTCGTCGCGGCAAAACACGGCAATGGCGTAAGCGCCCTTCAGGCGCGGGGTGGCGCGCTGCACGGCGTCGAGCAGGTCACCGTCGTACAACTGGTGGATCAGGTGGGCGATGACCTCGGTATCGGTCTGGCTTTCAAACACGTAGCCCTTGTTTTGCAGCTCGGCGCGCAATTCGTCATGGTTCTCGATGATGCCGTTGTGCACCAAGCCGATACGCTCACCCGAAAAGTGCGGGTGCGCGTTGTGGATGGCCGGCGCGCCGTGTGTGGCCCAGCGGGTGTGGGCAACGCCGGTGCCGCCAAACACGTGGTCGTCGGCGATCTGGGTGGCCAGCTCGGCCACGCGGCTGGTGCTGCGGGTGCGGCGCAGTTTGCCGTCCTGGTGCACGGCCACGCCGCAGGAGTCGTAACCCCGGTATTCAAGCCGTTTCAGGCCCTCGACCAAGACGGGGACGATGTTGCGATTGCTGACGGCGCCGACGATGCCACACATGGTTGATGCTTTCTGGGTGTTCAGGACAGGGCCGAATCCTAGTCAGAGTCGAAAGAAATATGCGTGCAAAATTCACCTGGATTTGAAAGAAATCTTCTTTAATTATTTTGCGTGAAAGATAATTGCACAATTCACTTGATGAAGTCCTATTTCAGCCATGATCGAAGCCCTGGATGCAATCGACCAACGCTTGCTCACCCTGCTGCAAGCCGACAACTCGCGTGGCAACCAAGCGCTGGCCGAGGCCGCGCACGTGTCGCCGGCCACTGCGCTGCGGCGCGTGCGGCGTTTGGTGGAGGCCGGCATCATCGAGCGCCAGGTGGCCATCGTGTCGCCGCAGTTGGTGGGCGGCTTGAGCGCCATCGTCGAGATCACGCTGGACCGCCAGGGCGCCGAGCACCTGGCGGCGTTTGAGCAGCGCGCGGTGGCTGAGCCCGCCGTGCAGCAGTGCTACCGCGTCTCGCCCGGGCCCGACTTTGTGCTGGTGCTGTGGCTGGCTGACATGGCCGCCTACCACGCGCTGGTGCAGCGGCTTTTCACCCAAGACGCCAACGTGCGCAACGTCAAAAGCTTTTTTGCCACGCACCGGGCCAAGTTTGAGCCGGCGGTGACGCTGGGCGCCGGCCCGGCTTGACGCCCACCCCGTCAGCAGCTCAGCAGCGCCAGCCCCTTGAGGTATTCACCCTCGGGAAATTCGAGCGTGGTGGGGTGATCACAAGCGCCTTCAAGCCGCCGCAGGATGACGGCGTTGACGCCTGCGTCCAACCCGGCGCCGGCCACGATCTTGTGGAACAAATCGGCGCTGATGCCGCCCGAGCAGCTGAAGGTGAGCAGCAGCCCACCCGGGGCCAGCAGCTTGAGCGCGAGGCGGTTGATGTCTTTGTAGGCGCGGGCGGCGCGCTCGGCGTGGGCCACCGTGGGCGCAAATTTGGGTGGGTCCAGCACGATGGCGTCAAACCGGCGGTTGGCCAGCAGCGCCTCGCGCAAGTAGGCGTTGACGTCGGCGTCGGCAAACTCGCAGGCGCCGCTGTCAATCAGGGCGCCGTGGCCGTTTTGGCGGATGTTGTCGCGCGCCAGTGCCAGCGCCGGGGCGGATGAATCAACGCTGACCACTTGCTTGGCGCCGCCCGACAGCGCGGCCACGCTGAAGCCCCCCGTGTAGCTGTAGCAGTTCAAAACGCTTTTGCAGCCCAGCTGGCGCACCAGATCGGCAAAGATCTTGCGGTTGTCGCGCTGATCGAGGTAGTAGCCGGTTTTGTGGCCCTGGGCCACGTCCAGGCCGAGCTTCCAGCTGTGCTCGTTGATCAGCACGGCGGTATCGCCCTCACCACGCAACCAGCCGGTGCGCTCTTCCAGGCCTTCAAGCGCGCGCACGCTGGCGTCGGAGCGCTCGTAGAGCTTGGCCAGGCCGGTGATCTTGAGCAAAGCATCGGCGATCACGTCGCGCCAGCGCTCGATGCCAGCCGACAAAAACTGCACGCACAACACGTCGGCGTAGCGGTCCACGATCAGGCCAGGCAGGCCGTCGGCCTCGCCGTGCACCAAGCGCTGGCCGTCGCTTTGCAGGCGAAGGCGGGTACGCAGCTTGATGGCGCGGCGCAGCCGGGCTTCAAAAAAAGCGGCGTCGATGCGCTGGCTTTCGTCAAAGCTCCAGGCCCGCACCCGGATCATGGATTTGGGGCTGTAAGCGCCCCAGGCCAAAAACTCGTCGGCGTGCGACACCACCTTCACGGTTTCACCGGCGTCAGCGCCGCCCTTGGCCACGCTGCCCTCAAACACCCAGGGGTGGCGACGCTGCAGTGAGCGCTCTTTACCGTCGCGAAGTTGGATTGTTTTCATGGCGGGGATTGTCGCCGCGCCAGTTATCACCAACACGCCAACCCGCCGATCTTTGCCGCGCCGCTTGGCGCCGCGATGGGTGCCAAGCGGCGTCTACTTGCGCCTGGCCCGCGGGTGCGCCGCGTCGTACACCTTGGCCAGGTGCTGACAACGACCGCGAAGCGGTCGTTGCGTCGAAGGCTCACATCGCGCAGCGATGTGAAGGCGCGCAGCGACGTGCCGCAGACAAAATCCGGCGCTCACTTGCGCCTGGCGCGCGGATGCGCCGCGTCATAGACCTTGGCCAGGTGCTGAAAATCAAGCTTGGTATAGACCTGCGTGGTGCTGATGTTGGCGTGGCCCAGCAGCTCTTGCACGGCGCGCAAATCACCACTCGATTGCAGCAGATGCGACGCATAGCTGTGGCGCAGCATGTGGGGGTGCACGCCGGTGGCCAGGCCGGCGGCGCTGGCCAATAACTGCAAACGTGAGCGTACTTGGCTGGCACTCAAGCGCTTGCCTTGCAGGCTCAGGATCAGCGCGGCCTCGCCAGGCCGGGCCACGCTGTCGCGCCACTCAAGCCAGGCCGCCAGCGCCACCAGCGCCGGGCCGCCCACGGGCACGCTGCGGCGCTTGCTGCCCTTGCCCAGCACGTGGGCGGTGGCGTCAGCCGCGTCCACCCAACCGGCGGCCTGGGCGCTGGCGTGCACGTCCAAACCCACCAGCTCGCCCACGCGCAGGCCACAGCCGTACAGCAGCTCCACGATGCAGTGGTCCCGGGCTTGCAGCGCGGGCCGCTCGCTGCTGGGCACTTGCTGGGCCAACGCCACGGCCTGGTCCACGTTCAGCGCCTTGGGCAGCGGCTTGGGCGCCTTGGGCGGGCGAATGCCTTCAACGGGGTTGTGGCTGACAATTTGCTCACGCCCCCAGTGGCGGTAAAGCCCGCGCCAGGCGGCCAGCGCGATGGCAATGCTGCGTGGGCCCAGGCCGCGCTCTCGCAGGCTCACCGTCCAGCCGCGCAGGTGGTGCACTTGTGCTGCCTCCAGCGCCACGCTCTCGTCCTGGGCCAGTTGCTGCAACCAGCCCAGCGCGTCGGCGTACATCACCAGGGTGCGCGCGGCCAATCGGCGCTCCACCCGCAGGTGCTGCAAAAAACGGGTGATGCCGTCCAACGGCGGCGGCGATTCAGGCGACTTGGGCGCCTCGGGCAATTCGGGTGGTTTGGGCGCCACGCGCGGCGCTTATTTCAGCGGCAGCAGGCGGCTCAGCCCCGCGCTGGCCACCTCACCCACACGCGCCAAAAACTCGGTGCCCATCTCGGCGCTGTAGCGCGTGGGGTCAGGCGAGCCCAGCACCAGCAAACCCATCGCGGGCTCGTCGGGGCCGGCCCGCAAGGGGATCAACGCGATGGACATCACGGTGGCTGCGTCGTCCAGCCAGCTCACGGGCTCAAAGCCCGTGTTCAGGCCGCAATAGGGCGTGCTCAGGCTGGCAACAAAGCTGCGCGTATCCTCGCTGGCGCCCACGGTGAAAGGCAGCCCGTCAAAGGCTTCGTCAATGCCCCACAAGCGCACGGCGGCCTTGGGAATGGTGAACTCGCGTTGTAGCGCCGCTACCAGCAGATCAGGCACTGACGCCGGGCTGGGGGCCAGCATGACCGCGCGCGTGAACCGGTGCAAGCGGTCGGCGATGGCGACGTTTTCCAGGCCGTGGCGCTTCATCTCCATGATGGTGTGCTCCAGGGCCTTGTTCTTGTCGCGCAGCATGTCCATCTGCCGCTCTTGCAACGACACGGCGCGCTGGCCATGTGGGCTGAACAGCTGGATGCTGGCCAACAACTCGGCGTGGCGCTCAAAAAACCCGGGCGTATTGGCCAGGTAGTTGGCGATGTCGGTTTCGGTGATGCCGGCTTGAATAGTCACAGTTCAATTTCTCCTTCAAACACAGTTTCGGCCGGGCCGGTCATCAGCACATGGGCGTCGTCGGCCGCCCACTCAACGGTGAGCACGCCGCCCCGGGCCAACACGTCCACCCGGCGGTCCAGCCAGCCCAGCCGGATGCCGGCCACCACCGCTGCGCACGCGCCGGTGCCGCAGGCCGGGGTTTCACCGGCATCACGCTCAAACACCCGCAAGGCGATCTGTTGGCGCGACACCACCTGCATGAAGCCCACGTTGACCTTGCGCGCAAAGCGAGCGTGCTGCTCCACCAGCGGGCCCAACTCGGCCACCGGCGCCTCGCGCACGTCGCCTACGCGGTGCACCGCGTGCGGGTTGCCCATGGACAGCACGGCCACGTCCAGGCGCCGGCCCTCGGGCAAGGCCAGCGGCCACAGCTCAAAGCCGGCCTCGAGACGCGGCTGAAGGCCGGTGGCGTCAAACGGCACCAAGGCCAAAGCAAAAATGGGTTTGTTCATGTCGACCGTGACGCGGCCGTCATCTTGCAAGTGCAGGGTGAGCAAGTTGTTGACGGTTTCAACCCGCACGCTGCGCTTATTGGTCAGGTGGTGCTCGTGAACGTAGCGCACAAAACAGCGCGCGCCGTTGCCGCAATGCTCCACCTCGTCACCGGTGTTGTTGAAGATGCGGTAGCCAAAATCAACGTCCGCAGAGCGCGCCGGCTCCACCAGCAAGATCTGATCAGCGCCCACGCCAAAGCGGCGGTCGCCCAGGCGGCGCAGCTGCTCGGCCGACAGGTTGAGTGGTGCGCGCGTGGCGTCGAGCACCACGAAGTCGTTGCCCGCGCCGTGCATCTTGGTGAACTTCAGTCTCATGGCGGCAGATTATCGGCGGGCAACAACAGCGCCAGCACCATGCGCGTCAAGCCATGCTCGAAGGCCGGTGAATCGAGCAAAGGTGAGTCCTCCAGCGACGCAAACCGGATCGCGCCCAACACGGCCCGGGTGGCGATGTAAACCTGCTCGGCCCCCACCAGCAAGCCCCGCTCGGCGGCCCAGGGCTGCAGGCGCAGCGCCAGGCGGTCGGCGGCCAGGCGCATCTCACGCGCCATTTGGCCCTCGGCATCCAGCCGCCAAGCCAGGCGCACCAACGGCCGGCGCGCCAGGTCCACGCCGCCAAAACCGTGCAGCACCGCCCGCACCACCAGGCGCAGCGGGGCCTCGTTCGGGGCTTGGGATTTGCGGGCGGCTTTGCCGGGCGCACTGCGGGGCGTTTTGGCGGGCTGGCCGTCAGACGTCGCGCCCGGCGCCAGCGCCTGGTCGATCAGCCGCACCGCCTCATCGCGCCAGTCGGTCACCAGCCGAGCCAGGATGGTGGCCTTGTCCGGAAAGTATTGGTACAGCGTGCCAATCGACACCCCGGCGCGCTCGGCGATGTGGTTGGTGGTGAAAGCCGTCTCGCCGCCCTGCCGCACGACCTGAGCAGCGGCCTCCAGGATGGCCGCCACGGTACGCTGCCCACGGGCCTGGGAAGGGGCTCGCCTAGGCGTAGCGCCAAGCGATGATCGACGGGGCAAGGCCATGTTGCGATACCTGAGCAGCAAGCGAGTGGCGCCAGCGGCGCGGGGTGCCTAGAGTATCGGTTCCGCATGGCGCTTGCCCGCCAAAAACAGGGCCGAGTTGACCGCCGCGCCCACATTCGTCAAGGAAATTTACGCGTGCACAAAGTTCTGGCTTACCTGCTGTTTTCATTGGGATTGGGCCACCTGGCCTACGGTCTGCGGGCCTTCAAAGCACCGCTGTTGGCGGTCCTGCACGACGGTTTGATCGGTCAATTCAGCCAGACCGCCGAGCGGCGCTTGGCCTTCTGGTTCACGATTTTTGCGCCGATGTTGATGTTCGCCGGCCAGGTGGCCTTGCACGCCGTGGCCCGGGGCGACACGGCCTTGTTCAGGCTGGTGGCGGCCTGGGTATTTGTCACCGCGCTGATGGGTTTTGCCGCATTTCCAAGGTCGCCTTTTGCTGCCGCCCTGCTGCTGTCGTTTGGTCTGCTGGCGGCTGGCCAGGATTGGATCTAGGCGCCTGTCGGCCTTGGGCCTGGCGTTGTTAAAGTGGCCCCTGATTGGCCTGACGCAGGCCCCTTTCCAAACCTGGAAACAAAAAACCCCATGATTGCCAAGACTGCTGTGCCGCCTTGCAGCGCCCTGCACCCCACGCTGCACGACGCCGATTTTTTCGACGCCTACCGGCTGGATCAAGACGCAGACAACCTTGCGGCGATCGAGGTCTGCCTGCTGACCTTGTTCCAGACACCCCGCTGGGTGGACTTGGCCATGACCGCGCGCAACCGGGTTGGCGGCTGGGTGGGCCTGAAAGATCTCGGGCGCCTGAGCGCCATTGACCAAGCCAAGCCGCCCGGCGCCTACCGCGTGGGTGAGCGACTGGGGATCTTCACGCTGTTGTCGATCTCCGAGCGCGAGGTGCTGTTGGGCGACGACGACAAGCACCTGGACGTGAAGATCTCGGTGCGCTTGGTGGGCGAGCCAGGCGAGCGCTCGGTGGTGGTGTCCACCGTGGTGCATGTGCACAACACGCTCGGCCGGCTTTACATGCTGTTCGTTGGCCCGGCGCACAAAGTCATCGCGCCGGCGGTGCTGTCACGCGCCCGCTTCAGCGCCTGAGCGGGCGCCGTCCACTTGGGCGGCATCGGCACGGCGCGCAGCTTGGCTGACGCCGCTCCAGCCCCAGGATGACATGGGCTGCGCCTGCACCAGCACATAGCTGGCCGGATGCACGGCGCCCAGCAAATCCACCAACGCGGCGTGCGCCGCCGCGATGAAGGCCGCAATCTCGGCCTCGGTGTTGCTGCCGTCGCTCACGTCGATGCGAAGCCGGTAGCCAGCCAGGCCGGCGGCTGCGGGCTGCTGCCCACCCACCCACCAATCCAGCGCTGGCACGCATTGCAGTTGCACCAGGGTCAGATCGGCGCGCTTGTGCAACAAGCTGGCGGTCATTTCGGTGAGCCGGGCCGCGATTTGACGGTGTTCTGGCTCAATGGCTGCGGGGCAATAAGCCAAGTGAAGTGTGGGCATGGACGGCAATGGTCAGTGGCAAGGCTGGCCACTTTAAGATTGCAATTCCACACAGAAAAGCCCCAAAACATGCAGGTCAAATATGCAAAAACGCACAGTCTTGCGCGCACCCCCGCCAACGTCGCAGCCATCGTCAGCCCCAACACGGGGCCCAATATCGGCGTCCACACCCCAGCAAGCCCTGGATTGGGATGACCTGCGTTTTGTGCTGGCCGTGGGCGATGGCGGCTCGCTCAATGCCGGCGCGACACGGCTGGGGGTTCGCCATTCCACCGTGTTGCGCCGGCTCGACGCGCTCGAAGCGCGCTTGGGCACCCGGTTGTTTGAGCGCCACCGCCGGGGTTACTCGCCGACAGAAGCGGGTGAACTGATGGTGGCGCAGGCAGCGCGAATGGCGCCCGACATTGAAGCCTTGCGGCGCCAGATCCTGGGGCGCGACGTGCAGTTATCGGGCAGCGTGCGCTTGAACTGCGCCTTCGTTGCGATGCAATACCTGCTGCCAGGCCCCTTGGCAAGTTTCGCGCGCTTGCACCCGGGCATCACGGTGGAGTTGCGTGAGGCCGCAGGCCTGGTGGACTTGACGCGCCGCGATGCCGACGTGGCATTGCGCCTGTCAAGCCAGGTGCCCGATTTTTGGATCGGCCGCCAAGTGGCCGAGATCGACTTCAGGGCCTACGCACTGGCAGGCGCCGCTCATTTGCCACAGGCCGTGCAAGCGCTTGTGCGCCTGTGCCAACAAGCGCCGTGGATTGGCTTTGAGCAAGGCCAGGACGCGCGCTTTTTTGAGCGCTGGATGAACACGCACGTGCCGGCGCAACGGGTCGTTTTCAGGCTCGATTTGTTTCACGCGATGGTGGCCATGCTGCACACCGGCCTAGGCGTGGGCTTGTTGCCCTGCTTCGTGGGCGAGCGCGAGCCTCGCCTTGTGGCCGTGAGCGAAAAAATCGCCGCGCTGCGCACCCCGTTGTGGCTGCTAAGCCACCCGGATTTGCGGGGCACCGCACGCGTTGCCCGCTTTGTGCAGCACCTGGCCGATGGCTTGGCGCACGCCCTGACCAATGCGGCCAGCACGTCCAATGCGGCCAACAATGCCACCACAGCCCCCGTTGTCAATAAACCCCGGCGGAGCCCTCGGGCCGGGTCTTGAAGCGCCGGTGCACCCATAAATATTGCGCCGGGTTGCGGCGGATTTCGGCTTCTATCCATTGGTTCATGCGGGTGGCGGCTGCAAGATCGTCGTCGCCCGGAAAATCCTGCCACGGCGGCAAAAACCGCACGCGGTAACCCGCGCCGCCGGGCAGTATTTCAGCCACCACGGGCTGCACCACCATGCCCAGCGTGCGGGCCATGCGGGCCGGTGCCAGCAAGGTGGCGGCGGGCACGCCAAAAAACGGCACAAAGGCCGCGTCGCGGGCGCCAAAGTCCATGTCGGGCAGATTAAAAAACACCGCACCCCGCCGAATGGCGCGCACCAAAGGCAGCGCACGCTTGCTGCGCGCAAACACGTCGCCCTGGTCAAATCGCAGGCGGCCACTGCGCATGGCTTCGTCGAACACCGGGTTGCTTTGCGCCTGGTAGATCGACGCCACCCGGCGCTTTTGAAATAACTGCGTGGCCACGCCCGCCACGTCAAGCGCCACGAAGTGCGGCACCAGCCACATCACAGGTTTATCACTGCGCTCGGCAAAACCCACGTCGCCGTCAACGTGGATCAGGCGCTTGAGTCGCTCGTTGGGCGCGTACCAAAGCAGGCCACGCTCCAGCAAGCTGCGCGCCAACCACTGAAAGTGCTGTCGCACCAACTGAGCGCGGGCCGGCTCGTCCAGCTCGGGCAGGCACAGCGCCACGTTGCGCAGCGCCACCCGGCGGCGTGAGCCCGCCAGCCGGTACAAAACACGGCCCAGGCCCCGGCCCAAGCCGGCTTGCAGCGCCAACGGCCATGCCTGCAAAAGCCACAAAAGGCCCAGCACTGCACGTGCCATCCATTGGCCCATCAAGGCTTTCATGGCGCGCCCTTTTTGGGCGTGATTTTTCGGGCGTCATCAACCGTGGCCGCAGGCGCGCCGCGCGGCTGCTTGTAGCGGTGGTAGCCCCACAGGTATTGCTCGGGGCATTGTTGAATCAGGCGCTCCATTTCTTGATTGATCTCGGTGGCGGCCGCAATTTGCGCCTCAAGCTGCGAGGCCGCGTCGCCTGCGCCAGCGGGCGGCGTTGACACGGCGGGCAGGCTGACGCGCAGCACATAACCCTGGCCCGCCGGCAAGCGTTCAGCCCAGATCAGCAGCAGCGCCGCGCCGGTTTGCTGCACCAGGCGGGTGGCCAGCGTCATGGTGTAGGCCGGTTGGCCAAAAAACGGCGCCCACACGCCCATGCCGTCGGGCGGCACTTGATCGGGCAGCAAGCCCACGGCCTCGCCCCGGCGCAGCGCGCGGATCATCTGCCGCACGCCCGCCAGCGCGGCCGGCGCGGTGGCCAGGCCGGGGCGGGCGCGGGCGGTCTCTTCCAAGCTGCGCAGCCAGGGCTGGCGGGCCGGCCGGTACATTGCCGTC
>JAYWDK010000240.1:0-4733 GCA_043779845.1 Betaproteobacteria bacterium
GCCAGGCTGGCCGGCATCACCAGCGGCTCGGCGCCGGGCGCCGCTGCCGCGCCAACGGGGTCAAGCTCATGAGTCAATGTTGCTTGGCCACTTGACTCATCCCCCTCGGGGGGCGGACGACATCTGTTGTCGGCCTGGGGGCGCTCTTGAATGCCGTCAATCGCATCCACGTCCGCGTCGGGTTGGTCAGTCTCCCAGGCGCTGATCAGCTGGCTCAGCCGGTGCTGCAAGCGCTGCGCATCACTGCGGCTGCCGTCAAGAACGCGTTGCAGGCTGTCTTTTTTTCGGGCGCCGGTCCAGTGGCGCCCGCCCCGCTCAAGGCCGCGCGCCAAGCGGTCAATCAGGGTGGCCCAGGCTTGTGCTGCGGTGGCCGCACTGCTGGCGCCACGGTCCAACGCGCGCTGAAGATCGTCGTAGCGGCCAGCGATCAGCGCTGCCGACAATTCACCCCGCAGCGTGGCGTCATCGGTGGCCCGCATCGCCAGGCGATCCACCTGCGCATGCGCACGTGGCGGCATGGCGCCCTCAAGCGGCGGCATCTCGCCCGCTTCTTCAGCGTAGGCTCGGGCGTAGTTTGCGGGCGTGGGCTCCAGCTTGGCGGTGGCCAGGCGGCGCAAAGCGCCCTTGGCCAGTTGTACCGGCGTGGGACGGGCAGCGTCCATTGCGAATCAACTCCAGGAAAAGTGGATCAGGGCCGACGACCCACGACACCGCGAGGGGAATCAACGGCCCCGAGCGAGGCCTCCACGATCCACGGCGCCTTGCGGGGCAGCACGGTGTCTTGATGCCAGCGCTCCAGTTCGTCTGGCGGGATGGGCCGGCTGAACAAAAAGCCTTGCATGACGCCGCAGCCCAGGCGGTGCAGCACCTCCATCTGGCGCAGGGTTTCAACACCCTCGGCGATCACGCGCAAGCCCAGCGACCGCGCCAACGCGATGATGGCCGTGACCACCGCCGAGCTTTGCGAGCTGTCGCCCAGGTGGCGCACAAAGCGGATGTCGATCTTGAGTTCGGCAATGGGCAAGGTGGTGAGATAGGCCAGCGACGAATAGCCGGTTCCAAAATCGTCAATTGAAATCTCAACCCCGATCTCGTTCAGGCGGTGCAGCGACGGGATGATTTTTTGCATGTCCCCCATCAGCTCGTTTTCTGTGATTTCAAGCTGGATGACGCGGTGCGGCACGCCGTAGCTGACGGCGCAGGCGTGGATGTGCTCGACCAGATCGGTGCGCTCAAACATGCGGCTGGGCAGATTGACAGCAATGGAATCGGCGAAGCCGAAGTTCATGCTCCAGACCTTGGCCTGGCGCGCCGCCTCGCGCAACGCCCATTCGCTCAAGGGCACGATCAGGCCGGTTTCCTCGGCCAGCGGAATGAAGTCGGCGGGCGGCACCAGCGTGTTGCCACGTTGCCAACGCATCAAGGCCTCAACGCCCACCATGCGCGCCAGGCGCACGTCGATCTTGGGCTGGTAGTGCAGCACCAGTTCATTGCGCTCAATGGCCTTGTGAAGCGCGCTTTCCAGCACCAGCTTTTCACGGCCACGGCCCGCCAGCATCGAGCTGTAGAGCGCCGTGCCGTTGCGGCCCGAGTTCTTAACGGAGTACATCGCCACGTCGGCGTTGCGCATCAGGTCAAGCACGGTCTCACCGTCTCGCGGGTACATCGAGATACCCACGCTGGCCGTGACAAAACACTCTTGCCCGCCCACCCACACCGGCTCGCGCAGCGACTCCAGAATGCGTTGCGAGACCCGTTCAGCGTCGCTGTGGTCCTGCACCTCGGGCAACAGCGCCACGAACTCGTCACCGCCCAAGCGGCCCACCGCCTCCAGCGAGCGGTGGCCGCGCGCGCCGACCGCATCGATCGAGGCGTCCATCACCTGGTCACTGTGGCGCACGCAGCCACGCAGACGCCGCGCCACCTCCACCAGCAACTCATCGCCTGCGGCGTGGCCCAAGGTGTCGTTGATGACCTTGAAACGGTCAAGATCGATCAGCAGCATGGCCGCCTTGTGCTCCAGCCGGCGCGCCTGGTCCAGGGCCCGCTCGGTGCGCCAAATCAGGTGGCGGCGATTGGGCAAACCAGTGAGCGCGTCAAAGTTGGCGAGGTGGCGGATGCGGTCCTCGGCCACGCGCCGCTCGGTGACATCTTGCACGATGCCGGTGTAGCCCACGCTGTGGCCATGCTCGTTGAACTCGGGCTCGGCTTCGACGTGAACGATGCGCGGGCGGCCATCGGGCAGGTTCACCGGCACATCCACGGCCAGCACGGTGTTCTGCGACTGCACGTCGCCCAGCATGCGTATCAAGCCATGGCGTTCGGGCATGGGCACCATGCGCACCAATTGCCGCAGCGACACGGCGTCGTTGGGCATGAAGCCCAGCACCCGAAGCGCTTCGGGCGCCAGCGCCAGCCCGCCGCTGCCCTGGCCGCCACCGAAGCCCCCGCCCTGCGCCGCCGCGTTGCGCCAGTCAAAACTGCCCATGCGCGCCAGGTCTTGCGCACGCGCGAGCTTGCTCTTGCTGCGCTCCAGCTCCATCCGCGTGCGGGCCGAGCGCAGCAGATATCGCAAGCGCCCCGCCAGCAGGCTCCACTGGGTGCTCTTGACGAAAAAATCGGTGGCGCCGACCTGGTAAGCGCGGGTGATCGAGGCCTCGTCGTCGAGCCCGGTCAACATCAGCACCGGCACGTTCTCGAAGCCCACTGAGCCCCGCAGCGCCAGGCAGGTGCCAAAGCCATCAAGCCCGGGCATCATCGCGTCGAGCACGATCATGTCAGGCGTTAGGTCGGCCAGCATGTTGAGGGCCAACTCGCCGCTGCTGGCCTCGATGATTTCAAACCCGCGGTCGCTCAGCGCCACGGCAGTGAGCATCAGCGTCACCTCATCATCATCGACCAGCAAGACCTTGGGCCGCCCGGGCGAGTCATCGGCATCGAAGGGGTGAAGCAGGGTCATCAAGGGAAGAGTCTACCCGGCCGTCAGCAATTGACGCACGGCAGCGTCCACGCCCACCGCCTCGACTCCCAATAGATCAAGAATTGGCGGCAAGGCGTCGATGCGGCCCTCGCGCACCGCCTGCTCGGCCGAGCCGCAATGGGCCGACAACGCCAGCGCGCCCACGCTTGCCGACGATGATTTCAGGGTGTGCACCACCAGCCTCACGGTGGCGATATCAGACACCAACCGAGCCTGCGCCAATTGCCCGAGCAAGCGCGCCAACGAGAGCAAGTAGGTGGTCAGCACCCGCGACAAGAGTTTGTTGGCGCCCGTGGGATCCAACTGCGCCAGCATGGCCAACGCCTGTGCATTCAGCACCGAGTGAGATCCAGGCACGGGCACCGATGCAGGCGAAGTGACGGCTACCGAGGCGGTGGTTTCAATGGTGACGGTCGCGGCGCGGATTCGGGCATTGTTGCTGCTGGTCATGTCGAGATCCCTGTTCCGGGCGATAGGCACCCGGGGCTTGCGCCCACTTCATGAACCGCAGCGGCGAGCAGCGCCGGTCGTACCGTTGGCTTCAATCCAGATTCCACGACAGCGAAGGTTGGAGCGTATCCAACCTTACTGCAACCTTATACGGATCATAAAGCGCGGGCAAACCCACCCAGGGTCAACCCCGATTGGCGACGTGATCGATCTCACTCTATAGCCGAAACATTTCGCGCACAACACGCCGTGCGGCGCCTGCTAGGCGCAAAAGGCGCCGTGGCGCGTCCGTACAATCCTGGCCATGTCGCGCGACCGCGAAGCCGGCGCATCAACCTCCGGCAATCCCCACCAACCCACCGATGGGCCGGCCGCATGGCCGGCACGGCTGGTGCTTCCCTTGGCCCTGCTGGCAGCCGCGCTGGTGACGGCCGTGTTGGCGCATTTGCCCATCTGGCCCGCCGGCCTGGGCGCGTTGGCCATGGTGCTGTGCACGGCGGGCGCGCTGGCGAGCGGTGCCTTCTGGAGCCGTCAACGCCAGCTTGAACGCCTGCGGGAGGCGCGCCTGCACGCACAAATGCTGAGCCAGTTGGTTGATGTATGGAGTTGGCAAACCGATGAACAACATCGCCTGGTCAAGCTGCAACCGCCCCATGGCGCGCCGTCATCGGCCTGGGTGGCGGGCGCCTTCAGCGGCGAGCTGCTATGGCAGCGTTTTGACGACCTTGAACACAGCCTTCAACCCCGATTGGCGGCCCACGCGCCGCTCGGCGACCTGCGCGTGCATCAGGCAAGAGCGCCTTCCAGCGCACCAACACCAACGCCAACACCCGCTTTGCCCACGACTTGGCCCTGGGTCTTGCGTGGCCTGCCACGCTTTGACGGCCGAGGTCGCTTTGCAGGCTATTTGGGTGTGGCTTGGCCCACCGATGGGGACGAGCTTCGCAACGCGTCGTCGCAGGGCTTTGAGACCCTCCTGTCGCAAGGCGCGGGCGCCATTTGCCTGGGCCGTGCCGCCGCCGATGGCAGCGGCTGGTTGCTGCAGCGCGCCAACCCGGTGGCCTGCGCGCTGCTGGGGCTGGCGGGCGCGCCCGACGGCAGGCAGCCCTGGACGAAGGCTTTGATGGGCCTGCCAGAGGGATTGCGCCAACAGGTGCTGGCCCTGGATAACGGCCAGGTCGCCGAGGCTGACGGTTGGCGTGCCCGGCTTGACCGCATTGGTGGCGACAACGGCACTGCTGGCGCTGCTGGCGCGGCCTTGCTGCTGTCCCTGGCCCCGCTGGACGCTGGCAGCGACAACGCC
>JAYWDK010000241.1:0-12858 GCA_043779845.1 Betaproteobacteria bacterium
GCGGTGCCGCCCTCGGGGCCGAGGTCGATCACCCAGTCGGCCTCGGCGATCACGTCCAGGTCGTGCTCGATCACCACCACGCTGTGGCCGCCGGCCACCAGCCGGTGCAGCACGGTGATCAGGCGCTCGACATCGGCCATGTGCAGGCCCACGGTGGGCTCGTCCAGCACGTACAGCGTGTGCGGCGGTTTTTGGCCCCGGCGGGTGATGTCGTCGCGCACCCGGCTCAGCTCGGTCACCAGCTTGATGCGCTGCGCCTCGCCGCCGCTCAAGGTGGGCGAGGGCTGGCCCAAGGTCAGGTAGCCCAGTCCCACGTCGGCCAGCAGTTGCAGCGGGTGGGCAATCGACGGCATGGCGGCAAAAAATTCCACCGCCTCGTCCACCTCCATGCGCAGCACGTCGCCAATGCTCTTGCCGCGCCAGCTCACCGCCAGGGTTTCTGGGTTGAAACGCTGGCCGTGGCAAGCGTCGCAGGCCACTTTCACGTCCGGCAAAAAGCTCATCGCGATGGTGCGCTGGCCCTGGCCTTCACACGATGGGCACCGGCCCAGGCCGGTGTTGAAGCTGAAGCGCGCGCTGGTGTAGCCGCGCGCCTTGGCCTCCAGCGTTTCAGTGAACAGCTTGCGGATGGCGTCCCAAAAACCGATGTAGGTGGCCGGGCAACTGCGCGGTGTTTTGCCAATCGGCGTTTGGTCGACTTCCAGCACCCGGTCCACCGGTTCAAAGCCCGTCAGGCCGGTGCAGCCCACCAGTGGCGGCAACTGGCCTGCCGCCAGCGCATCGCGCCCCGCCTTGCTCACCTTTTGCGCCACGATGGCCTGCACGTTGGCCAGCAGCACGTCACGCGCCAAAGTGGATTTGCCCGAACCTGAAACGCCCGTCACCGCCACCAGCCGCTGCAAGGGCACCTGCACGTCCACGTTCTGCAAGTTGTGCAGACAAGCGCCAGACAAGCCGAGCTTGAAGGTGGCCAGGTTGACCACGCGGCGAGCCGCCAGCGGGTGCTTCAGCGGGTGCGCCAAAAAGCGCCCGGTGACGGAGTCGGGGTTGGCCGCCAAATCGGCCGCCACGCCTTGCGCCACCACGTGGCCGCCGCGTTTACCGGCGCCCGGGCCAATGTCGATGATGTGGTCGGCGCGGCGGATGGTGTCTTCGTCGTGCTCCACCACCACCAGCGTATTGCCCTGCTCGCTGAGGCGCGCCAAGGCCTTCAGCAGCACGGCGTTGTCACGCGGATGCAGGCCGATGGTGGGCTCGTCCAGCACGTAGCAAACCCCTTGCAAATTGCTGCCCAGTTGAGCGGCCAGGCGGATGCGTTGCGCCTCGCCGCCGCTCAGCGTGGGCGCGGCGCGGTCCAGCGTGAGGTAGCCCAAACCGACTTCTTCCAGGAAGGACAAGCGGCTGTGGATTTCGCTCACCACGTCCCGCGCGATCGCCGCGTCGCGGCCCTCCAGCAGCAGGCCACCAGCCCAGGTTTTGGCCTCGCCCACGGCCCATTGCGCCACTGCGGTGATGGTGTGCGCGTCAAAGGTGATGTTGCGTGAGATGGGGTTCAGTCGTGTGCCTGCACAGTCTGGGCAAGGCTCGCCGCTCACGCCCTCCACCTCGGCTTCGTCAGCCGGAAAGCTCTGCTCTCGGCCTTTTTGGTCGTCGTCGCGCACGCTGTCGTCGTAGGCTTTGCGCTGCTCGCGCGTCAGCGTCAAGCCGGTGCCCACGCAACTACCGCACCAGCCGTGTTTGCTGTTGTAGCTGAACATGCGCGGGTCGAGCTCGGGGTAGCTGGTGCCGCATTGCGGACAGGCGCGCTTGGTTGAAAACACCTTCAGCGCGCCGATGCCGGCAGTCGACCTGCCGTGCGTCAGCGCCTCGCCCAGGCCGTCAAGTGGCGTGAGCAAATGCAGCACGCCCCGGCCCAGGTCCAGCGCCTTGGCCAGCAGTTCACGCAGCGCGGGCTCGCTCTTGGCGCTGATCAGCAGGTCGCCCACCGGCAACTCCAGCGTGTGCTCCTTGAAGCGGTCCAGCCGCGGCCAGGGGTCAACCTTGATGAACTCGCCGTCCACGCGCAGATGGCTGTGGCCACGGGCCTTGGCCCACTTGGCCAGATCGGTATACAGGCCCTTGCGGTTGACCACCAGCGGCGCCAGCAAACCCACGTGCTGGCCTTTGTGATCCCGCAGCAATTGCGCGGCAATGCTCTCCACGCTTTGGGGGCGCACCTCGGCGCCGTCTTTCACGCAGCGCTGCGTGCCCAGCTTGACCCACAACAGGCGCAAAAAGTGCCACACCTCCGTGGTGGTGGCCACGGTGGATTTGCGGCCGCCCCGGCTCAGGCGCTGCTCGATGGCCACTGTCGGCGGGATGCCATACACGGCGTCCACCTCGGGCCGGCCCGCCGGCTGCACGATGCTGCGCGCGTAGGCGTTCAGGCTCTCCAGGTAGCGGCGCTGGCCCTCGTTGAACAGGATGTCAAACGCCAGGGTGGACTTGCCCGAGCCCGACACGCCCGTGACCACCGTGAACTTGCCGTGCGGGATGTCCACGCTCAAGCTCTTGAGGTTGTGCTCCCGGGCGTTGACGATGCGGATGGCGTTGCCGCCTGCGGCTTGTTTGGCGGCCGACCTGGCAAGGTCACGGCGGGCCTTGGCGATGAGTTGCAGTGGCCGGCCTTCTTCGGCCGTCAAGCCGCCCAGCCCCAGGGATTTTTCATACTCGCGCAAAGCCTGGCCGGTAAACGAGGTGGCGTGAGCCTTGACGTCTTCGGGTGTGCCGCTGCACACCAGCTCGCCGCCGCCGTCGCCGCCCTCTGGGCCCAGATCAATGATCCAGTCGGCGCTGCGGATCACGTCGAGGTTGTGCTCGATCACGATCAACGAGTGGCCGGCCTCCAGCAAGCGCCGCAGGCTGCGCATCAGCTTGGCGATGTCGTCGAAGTGCAGCCCCGTGGTGGGCTCGTCAAACAAAAACAGCGTGCCGCGCTTGGCAGCGGGTTGCCTGGGACCTGCCGCCGCGTCGGCCAGAAAGCCCGCCAGCTTCAGGCGTTGGGCCTCACCGCCTGACAGCGTGGGCACGGGCTGGCCCAGGCGCACGTAATCAAGCCCCACGTCCACGATGGGTTGCAGGCGCGCGGTGACCGCCGTGTCGCCGCTGAACACAATCATGGCGTCGGCGACAGTCAGCTCCAGCACTTCGGCCACCGACAACTGGTAGGCGCCGCGCAGCAGTTTCACTTCCAACAGCTCGGCCCTGAAGCGCTTGCCGTCGCAATCCGGGCAGCGCAGGTACACGTCACTCAGGAACTGCATCTCCACATGCTCAAAGCCCGAGCCGCCGCAAGTGGGGCAGCGCCCATTGCCCGCGTTGAAACTGAACATGCCGGCGGTGTAGCTGCGCTCGATGGCCAGCGGCGCGTAGGCAAACAGCTTGCGGATCTCGTCAAACGCGCCCACATAGCTGGCCGGGTTGCTGCGCGCGGTTTTGCCGATGGGGCTTTGGTCGACAAACACCACCTCGCTCAGCCAATCCATGCCCAACAGCGCGTCAAACGCGCCCGCGCCCTCGGTGGGCTTGCCAAAATGGCGCAGCAAAGCCGGCACCAACACATCCTGCACCAGCGTGGATTTGCCGGAGCCCGAGACGCCGGTGATCACCGTCAGGCGCTGCAGCGGGAAGACAACTTCCAGGTTCTTCAGGTTGTGTTCGTGCGCGCCCTGCAAGATCAGCTTGGGTGTGGACTCATTGACAAACCGCCGCAAGCCCATGCCAACGTGCTTGCGCCCGCCCAGGTAAGCGCCGGTCAGCGTGTCGGCGTGGCGGGCGGCGTCGGGCGTGCCGTCAAACACGATCTGGCCACCGCGCTCGCCTGGGCCAGGCCCCATGTCGATCAGGCGGTCGGCGGCCAACATCACCGCCGGGTCGTGCTCCACCACCACCAGCGTATTGCCGGCGTCGCGCAGCCGGTGCATGGCCTCCACGATGCGGTTCATGTCGCGTGGGTGCAGGCCAATGCTGGGCTCGTCCAGCACAAACAAGGTGTTGACCAGCGAGGTGCCGAGTGCCGTGGTCAGGTTGATGCGCTGCACCTCGCCGCCGCTCAGGGTGCGGCTTTGGCGGTCCAGCGTGAGATAGCCCAGGCCCACGTCGCACAGGTAGCGCAGCCGCGTGCGCATCTCGTCCAGCAGCAGCTTGAGCGCTTCGTCCAGCATCGTGGACGGCAGCGTCAGGCCATCAAAAAACCGCCGCAGCCTGTCGATCGGCATCAGCATCAAATCATGCAGGCTCAGGCCGGGCAGTGATTCCAGCTGGGCACGCGTCCAGCCCGTGCCCACGGGCAAAAAGCGCTTGGCCGGCGCCAAGGCGGCGTCGGCGTCTTGTTGGGTGCCCAGGCGCCACAGCAGTGCCTCCAACTTGAGCCGCGCCCCACCACACACGCCACACGGCGTGTAGCTGCGGTACTTGGACAAGAGCACGCGGATGTGCATCTTGTAGGCCTTGCTCTCCAGGTAGCCAAAAAACCGGCGCACGCCGTACCACTGCTTGTTCCAGCTGCCCGTCCAGTTGGGCGAGCCTTCGATCACCCAATCACGTTGGGCCTCGCTGAGCTGCGACCAGGGCGTGTCGCGTGGGATGCCGGCCTCGCCAGCGTACTTCAGCAAGTCGGCCTGGCTGTCTTCCCAGGCTGGGGTCTGGATGGTCTTGATGGCGCCGCCGCGCAGGGTTTTGCGGTGGTCGGGGATCACCAGGCCGAGGTCGACGCCGATGACGCGGCCAAAACCGCGGCAGGCCTCACAGGCGCCAAACGCCGAGTTGAACGAAAACAGCGCGGGCTGCGGATCGGCGTAGCGCTGGTTGCTTTCAGGGCAATGCAGGCCGGTGGAATAACGCCACAGGTCAGCGTCCGCATCGTCCCGAGCCGGCGCCGGGCCGCCCCAAGCCGGCGAGCCCCCCGCGGGGGGCGACGGCTGCGCGGCAGCCGTCTGGGGGTGGTCATGCAGCGCATACACGTTGAGCCGGCCGCTGCCGCGCTTGATCGCCAGCTCGATGGCCTCAACCACGCGCACCTTGCCGGCGCCGGCCAGGCGCACGCGGTCGGCCACCACGTCCAGAATTTTTCGTGCCCCCACGCTTGCCGCTGGCACGGCGGCGCTGCCCCCCGAGGGGGCGATCGCGGCCAGTGGCGGCCCGTCGCCGCTCGTGCGGCCGTCCACCACCCGCTCAGAGTGCACCCGGCTGAAACCACTCGCCGACAACCACTGCTCGACTTCGGCCGGCGTCACCGATTCAGGCAACTCCACCGGGAAGGTGATGACCACGCGCGGGTCGCCCGCCGCCACCGCACGCGCCACCAGATCCGCATAAATCGTCTCCGGCGTGTCGTGCCGCACGGGCAACGCCGTCTGCTGGTCAAACAACTGGGCGGCGCGGGCAAACAGCAGCTTCAGGTGGTCGTTCAGCTCGGTCATGGTGCCCACGGTGGACCGCGACGTGCGCACCGGGTTGGTCTGATCGATGGCGATCGCCGGCGGCACGCCGTCCACACGGTCAACCGCGGGGCGGTCCATGCGCTCCAGAAACTGCCGCGCGTAGGCGCTGAAGGTTTCGACGTAGCGCCGCTGGCCCTCGGCATACAGCGTGTCGAACACCAGGCTGGATTTGCCCGAGCCGCTGGGCCCGGTCACCACCGTCATCTCGCCCGTGTGGATGTCGAGATCCAGGTTCTTCAGGTTGTGCTGGCGCGCGCCGCGGATGCGGATCAGGCCGGTTACCGGGGTCAGGTCACCAGCGGGGGGCGGCGCGTCGGGGGTCGACGGCACGTGAACATCTGAAGGCACAACAATTTTGCCGGTCATGCAGCGGGCTCCTGTGGGCAAGGCCCGGAGATTCTAGAGAGCCGGCCAGCGGGCTGCGAGCCCGGGGTTGATCACGCAAAAAGAGTGACATCCTCCACGCTTAGCCACAATAGCCGCCTTCACACCCGTTGAAAGACCGCCCACCATGCTGTACGCACGCGCCTTGTTCACTTGCCTGCTGGCCATGCTTGGCCTGACGGGGCCCACCCAGGCGCAGATCCGCATTGGCCAGACGGCTGGCTTCACCGGCACGGTGGCGGCCGGGGTCAAAGAAACCACCGATGGCGCCCGCCTGTACCTGGACGCCGTCAATGCGCGCGGCGGCGTGGCAGGCCAGAAGGTGGAGCTGATATCGATGGACGACCGCTTCGACCCCAAGCTGGCCGCCGAAAACGCCCGAACCCTGATCAGTCAAGGCGTGATCGCGCTATTTCTCACCCGGGGCACGCCACAAACCCAGGCGATCCTGCCGCTGCTGGCCGACGCTGGCATCGCCTTGGTGGGGCCCAGCACGGGCGCCATGGTGATGCACACGCCGCTCAACCCATGGGTGTTCAACGTGCGCGCCACCTACCAGCGCGAGGCCGAGCGCGCGGTGCGGCACATGACGCAGATGGGCTCCACCCACATCGCCATCGTGCAGGTGGCCGACAGCTTTGGCGAAGACGCGGTGCTGGGCGCGCTGCGGGGCTTCAACAGCCCGACCAAGCCGGTGCTGCATGTCAAGTACGACCGCAACAAACCCGATTTCGCCAGCATCACGTCGCGCATCATTGAAGCCGAAGCCCAGGCGGTGCTGTTTCTGGGGTCGGGCACGGCGGTGGTGGAGGGCATGAAATCCTTGCGCGCTGCAGGCTCGCGCGCGCAAATGCTCACGCTGTCCAACAACGCATCGGCGGGTTTTGTGGCAGCGCTGGGCGACGTGGCACGGGGCGTGATCGTGAGCCAGGTGTTGCCGGCGGAGCGCTCGCTGCGCAACCCGATGGTCAAGGAGGCGCACGACCTGATCCGCGCTCGCGGCTTGAACACTTTGGAGGCAACGCCCTCGGTGCTCGAAGGTTTTGCCGCTGCCAAAGTGCTGGTTGAAGGCCTGCGGCGCGCGGCCAAAAACCGCGAGCTCACCCGCGCTGGTTTACAGCGTGCGCTTGAATCCCTGAATCCGTATGACCTTGGCGGGCTGGAGCTGCGGTATAGCGCCACCAACCACAGCGGTCTCGACTTCGCCGACCTGGCTATCATCGGCGCGGACGGCAAGTTCTGGCGGTAAGCCCGCGCGACGGGCAGGCCCTGCGGCCTGCCTGTCGGCTGGCGCACGATCTGCCCGCTTGCAAGCGGGCAAGCTCCTGAGACCGCGCGACGGCGCGCCCGACGCTTGAAGCCGGCCTGATCGTCACGCCCTGAAAAAGCGCTCCACCAGTGCAAATTGCGCCGGTGTGTTCAGCGCTGGCGCGTGGCCACAACCTGGCACGGTCACCACCACCGCGCGGGGCCCCCGATTGCGCATGGCCTCGGCCACCTCGGGCAACAGCAAATCGCTGTGTTCACCGCGCAGCACCAGCACCGGAATTTGCAGCGCGTCCCAGGCAGGCCACTGGTCGTAGTCGTTAGGGTGCGCGCTGAACTGGCGCACCATGGCCGGGTCGTAGTGCGGCGTCACGCGGCCGTCGGGCAGGCGGCGCACGCTGGTCTCCGTCAGGCTGCGCCACTGGGCGTCGCTCAATAGGCCGTAGGGCTGGTAGATGGTTCGGAAATACGACTCCAGCTCGCTCACCGTGGCAAAGCTGGCCGGGTTGCCCGCATAACTTTTGATGCGGGCGACAGCCGGCGCCGCCAGCTCGGGGCCGATATCGTTCATCACCAGGCGCCCGATGCGGCCTTGCAGGCAGCCCGCCGCCGCGTGCAGGCCAATGGCGCCGCCCATCGACGTGCCCAGCCAGTGGCACTGCCTGATGCCCAATTGGTCCAGCAAGGCCCGCGCCTGTCTGGCATAAAAAGCCAGCTGGTATTCCTCGTCAGGCGCCGGGCTCCATTGCGACAGGCCACGCCCTGGCGTGTCGGGGCAGATCACCCGATAACGCTGGGCCAGGTGGGCGGCGATGTCGTCCATGTCGCGCCCGGTGCGGGCCAGGCCGTGCCAGGCGACCACCACCTCGCCGTGCGCAGCGCCCCACTCGGTGTAGTGCACTTCGCGGCCTTCGCAGGCAAGGTAGTGGGAGGTCATGCTCATCGCCTGGGCCCGTGTAAACGCGTGCTCAGTCGGGCACGACCAGCGTGCTGCCGCTCAGCGTGATGGCGTCGGCCGCCGCAGGCAGCGCGGCAATCGCCGGCACGTTGGCGGCGGTAATGGCCGGCGCCGCGCCCGCCACGCCACCGCGCGGCGTGGTGCGCACCACCTGGCTGGGCGGCAGCGCGGTGCCGTTTTTCAGGTGGGCGTACATGGCATCGAGTGCGCGGTTCAGGTAGACATGCAGCGGCACGAAGCGGCTGTCATAACCCGGCAGCACGGCAGGCAGGCCAATAAAGCCGTCAAAGTGCTGGGCGTTGGTCACCTCGATATAGCTCAGCTTGCTGGCACTGCCCTCGGTCACCTTGTTCAGCGCCGTGTAGGGCCGCGAGGTGTGGTTGACCGGCAGCAGCGGGTCAGACCGGCCATGCACGATGAGCGTGGGCTTGCCATGCAGGTTGCCAGTGTGGCGGGTTTCGTCCAGCCCGGTTTGCAGGCGCGCAGCTATCGCACCCGTGCCCACCACCAGGTTGCGCAGGCACAGCGCGCCGTCCAGGTTCAGGTCGTACAGGCCCGTGGTGGCCGACAGCGACGCCACGTCGCGCACCGCGCCGCCCACGCTGTTGTTGTTGACCAGGTTCACCGTGGCCGACGAGGGCACGCCGTTGCCGTTGACGTACATCTGCGCCAGCGCCTTGGCGTCCACGGCCACCGGCACTTGCAGCGCTGCAGCCGCCGTGGCGGCGTAGCTGTAGCCGCACAGGTTGTCCTTGACGCTGGACCGGCTCAGCGCGTTGGCAAAGGTCACGGCCACGGCCGGCGCCACTTCAAACGCCGCCATGGTAGGGATCTGGTTGGCGGCCTCGGGCTCCCAGCCGTAGTCGCGCAGTTTTTGCATCGCCTCGGTGGCCTGGGCGGCCGTGGTGCTGGCCAAAAGCAAACCGGCGGCCTTGAGCGACGCGCAGCGCTGGCCGGCCACAAAGCCAAACACCGCCGGGTTGGCGTAGGTGGCCTGGAACGGCGTGCCCGCCAGCTCAGGTGCCAAGGCCGCGCAGGTGGAATAAATCTGGGCGTAGGTGGTGAAGTCGATCAGGGGCTTGCCCACGGTGGCCTGCAAAACGCCGCCCCGGCGCACCGACACATTGGCGTTGCGGGGCATCTCGATGGCGGGCTCGGCCACCGCCACGCCGTCGATCAGGCCGGTGCTGTCTTGCTCGGCGGCGGCCAGCGCGGCGCCACCGCCGTTGGACACGCTGGACGCAATCACCAGCGTGTTCTCGGGCCGAAAGCTCTGCGCGTGCAGGCCGTTGGCCAGCGGCGTGCCCAGGCGCTCATTGAGCACGTAAAACGCAAACTCAACCGCTTGCAGCGTGAATTTGCCCCAGTCTTTTTCGGCGTTGCGCTCGGAGTGCGCGTGCTTGAACGCCTGGCGGTTGGGCGTGGTGGCGTTCAACGCCAGCAGCTCGGCAGCGCTCAGGTTGGCGCGGAACTGCGCCGCGTTGCCCGCCGCCGCGCTGCCGCTGCGCGTGCCATCGATCAGGGGCACGGTGTCTGTCGCCAGGTCATGTGGCGCGGTGCCGGTGCCCTTGTCGGTATAAGCCACGGCGCAGCCGCGTTTCAGGCCCCATTCACCCGTGCTGATGGCACTAAACACGCCGCTGGAGCCCGACGCGGTGGCAGTGATGATGCAGGGGTTTTGCACGTCAAAACTGGCGGGCACTTGCACCACCAGCGTGACGTTCTGGCGGCCGCTGCCGTCGTCGCTGTAGGCGCGGTATTCACCGCCGGCGATCTTGCCCTCGCCCACTGTGACCACGCCATCGGCGGTGATGTTGGGCCCGTACAGCGTGCCGTAGCCCCCCGCCGTGGTGGTGTCGACGATGCCGCGGTACTTGTTGTAGATCACGGCGCGGCGCAGCTCGGCGGCGGTGGGCTTCAGGGGGTCGGCAAAGCTGGGCGGGGTGGCGCTGGCCAGGCCGGTTTTGCCCAGGCCGGCAGTGAGCAAGTCGTCACTCGTGCCGTCGTAATCGGTGCTCTGCACCTCGCCCACATAACCCGGCTTCTGGTTGGTTGGCAACTCGCTGTCGGCAAAACAGCCCGACATCAGCGCCAGCGTGGCCAGCGCCACCGGCGTGATCAGGCGGGTGGCGGATGGGCCCCCGCGTTGCGTGGTGGGGCGCCGGAAAGAGGTCGTTGTTGTCATGCTGTCTCCTGTTGAGTTTCTTGTTTGAACCGATGAACCAGAACGATCAAAAACTTGCATCAGCCACGCGGGCCGCCAACCCGCAGCGCCAGTGCCCGCAGCCGGCCCACCACCCCGGTGGGGAAGTGGTAAACCGACAGCACAAACAGCAGGCCCAGCCACAGCAGCCAGCGGTCGGGCGAGACCAGCTGGCCCAGCACGGGCACGCCGTCAAAGGCGCCCGCGCCCAGCTTGAGCAGATCCTGCAAATAGTTTTGTGCCAGCACAAACAGCACCGCGCCCACCACCGCGCCGTACATCGTGCCCATGCCGCCGATCACCACCACCAGCAGGATGTCGAGCATGATCTCGAAGCTCAGCGTGGTGTCGGGCCCGGTGTAGCGCAGCCACAGCGCCAGCAGCGCGCCGGCAGCGCAGGCAAACAGCGCCGACAACACGTTGCTGAGCGTGCGAAACACGACGGTCTGGAAGCCGATCGCCTCGGCCCGGAAATCGTTTTCGCGGATCGCCTGCAACACGCGGCCAAACGGCGAGTTGACGATGCGCAGCAGCATCAAAAAAAGCACGGTCACCACAACAAACAGCAAGTAATAGCTGAAGATCTTGCCGTCGATGGTGAGGCCCAGCACCGGGCCCGAAAACGGCTCGAACGAGGGGCTCAACCACTCAGGGTTCTTGAAGCTGAGGCCGTCTTCGCCGCCGGTGATGTCGCTCAACTGAGACGCTAGCGTTTGAAACGCCGAGGCCACGGCCAGCGTGATCATGGCGTAAAAAATGGCTTTGACGCGCAGCGAAAACAAGCCAATCACCAGCGACAACACCAATGACAACACCAGCGCCCCGCCCACGCCCAGCGCCAGCGCGCCCCAGCTGGCGCCGAGCTGGCTGCTGGCGATGGCCACGCCATACGCGCCAATGCCAAAAAACATGGTGTGCGCAAAACTGACGATGCCGGTATAGCCCAGCAGCAGGTCGTAGCTGGCCACCAGCAAGATGAACACCAGCATCTTGGCGGCCACGCCCAGCGCCTTGCTGCCCGGAAAGGCAAACGGCGCCACCGCCAGCGCGATGACGATGATCACCAGCAAAGCCGCCAGCCAGCGGCTGCGCGGCAGGTCGTGAGAAAGCAGTCGGTTCAACATGGGCCTGGCTCTTATCGGTTGGTGACCGGATACAAGCCCTGCGGGCGCCACAACAAAATCGCCACCATCAGCCCGATGTTCGAGAACAGCGCCACCTTGGGCGCCAAAAAGCCGGTGTAGTTGGCCATCAGGCCCACCAGCAGCGCACCCACAAAACAGCCCAGGGTGCTGCCCAGCCCACCAATGATGATGACGATGAAGATCAGCACGTTGACCTGCGCGCCAATTTGCGGCGTGACGTTTTGCTGGTACAGCCCCCACAGCACGCCGCCCAGCCCGGCCAGCGCCGAGCCCGCCACAAACACGCCCACAAACAGGCGGCGGATGCGGTAACCCAGGCTCTCCACCATCTCGCGGTCTTGCACGCCCGCGCGGATCAGCAAGCCCACCTTGGTGCGGTTCAGGGTGTAGGCCAGCACGGCAAAGACCAGCAGCCCGATGCCGGCCGCCAGCACGCGGTATTTTTCGATCGACGCGCCCGTGCCAATGCCCTCGATCAGCCACGAGCCGCGCAATACCGACGGCAAGGGCAGCGCAATTTGCTGCGGCCCCCAGACCACCTTGATCAGCTCCTCGCCCACGATCATGCCGCCCATGGTGATCAATATCTGCTTCAGGTGCAGGCCATACACCGGGCGCACGATGACCCGCTCAAAAGCCCAACCCACGGCGCCGGCCGCCACCATGGCCGCCACCATCGCCGCCAGCACGCTGAACAGCTGCGCGGGCGCTGATTCACCGGCCCAGCCGGCCAGCCCGCCCATCACGCTGGTGGCCACAAAGGCGCCCAGCGCGATGAACACGCCGTGGCCAAAGTTCAGCACGTCCATCAGGCCAAACACCAGCGTCAGGCCCGAGGCGATCACAAAGATGATCAGCCCCATCGCCAACCCGGCCACGGTGAGCGTCAGCCAGGTGCTGGGGCTGCCGATGGCGGGCAGCGCCAGCAGCATCAGCGCGGCCAGCAGCGCCAGCGGGCGCCAGTCGAATTGGGCTTTGGGGATGGCTGAAGCGGCAGCGCCGGCTGCGCCCCCTCGCCCGCTGGCAGGAGAGGGTTGGGGTGAGGGTGAGGCCGCAGCATGGCTCATTGATGCGCCCCCAGCGACAGCCCCAGCAGCCGCTGCTGCAAGCCCTCGTCATCAGCCAGTTCGGCCATGGCGCCGCTGTGCACCACGCGGCCGTTGTCCATCACCGCGACAAAATCACCCAGCGCCTTGGCCATCATGAAGTTTTGCTCCACCAGCAAGATCGTCGTCTGCTGGTTCTTGAGTTCTTTGAAGGCGCTGATCAGGTTCTGGATGATCGACGGCGCCAGGCCCTTGCTGGGCTCGTCGATCAGGATCAGCGCACGTGGCTCGATGATGGCGCGGGCCACCGCCAGCATCTGCTTCTGGCCACCGCTCAACTTGCCGGCCGGGTAGAGCCAGAACTTCTGCAAGGCCG
>JAYWDK010000242.1:0-4693 GCA_043779845.1 Betaproteobacteria bacterium
CGCCATCGTCGCCAATCCGGCGCCTGGCAGCTTGTTGGGTTTGCCGAGCTTGGCGCTGATCCAGTCGCTCTGGGCGGGCGTTGACCGGCTGCTGGCCGACGCCAGCTTGCCGCCGCTTGTGCCCATCGCCCGCATGGTGGACCCCGCCAAGAATGAGGCCATGGCCGAGACGGCGCTGTGGGCCACGCTGGCGCTGCACCGGGGGTTTTTTGGCTATGCGCGGCAGCAGCGGGCCATTGCCTGGCTGCCGCACGCCCAGCGCCGCGCCGACGAGGTGTCCGTGCTGGTGCTGGGTTATGGCCAGATGGGCCAGGCGGTGGCCAGGCGCTTGCTGCAACAAGGCTACGCGGTCACCGCTTGGCGGCGCGCGCTGGCGGGGCCGGGGGCTGGCGTGTTGCCTGCCGCCCAATCGGTCGAGGTCAAGCCCGGGCCAGCGCTGCTGGCCGGCGTGGCCGCTTTGCCTGCCGCCTTGGCCCAGGCCCAGGTGCTCATCAACCTGCTACCGCTAACGCCTGAAACACGCGGCCTGATCAATGCCCGCTTGCTGGCCAAACTGCCCCGGGGCGCCGGCCTGGTGAACCTGGCGCGCGGCGCGCACGTGGTGGACGCCGATTTGCTGGCCGCGCTCGACAGCGGCCAGATCGGCCAAGCGGTGCTGGATGTCTTTCATGCCGAGCCCTTGCCAGCCGATCACCCCTTTTGGCGGCACGCGCGGGTAACCGTGCTGCCGCACGTGGCCGCCATGACCGACGCACGCACCGCTGCGGCGGTGGTGGCGCGCAACATCGAGGCGCTGGCCGCCGGGCGGCCGCTGCAAAACCTGGTCGCGCGGAACGCGGGTTATTGAGCCTGGGCATGGGCCCAAGCCGGGCTCACGGCGCCGGCCGCGCCCACCACAACTACAGCGCCTCCAGCGCCATTCGCCGCAGCACCGGCGCGCGGCCTCTGGCCGGTGGCTGCACGGCCACCGCCTGCACCAGCAGCAGCGCCAGGCGGGTGAGCGCCTCCCAGGGATCCAGCGGCCACAGCGGGTGCTTCAGGCCCTTGATGACGCCGTCACAGATGCTGGCCGCCGCCACCAGATGGGCCAGTTGGTGCTCGGCCAACAGGGGCAGCGCACGCTCGTAGAGCCGCTCTTTTTGGCCCCAGACGCGGTTGTCGCGCAGGGCCATGGGCAGGGGCTTGCCCTGGGCCAGCGCGTCCTTCACCCGCTTGAGCGCGCGGATGTCCTCGGCCAGGCTCCAGTGCACCAGCACGGCGGCCTCTCCCTCCGCCCGCAGGCCATCAAGCATGCGCAGCACGCGGGTGGTTTGGCCGGCCAACACCGTCTCGCCGAGCTTGAAAACGTCGTAGCGGGCCACGTTCAGCACGGCCGATTCAACCTGCTCCAAGGCCAACTCGCCGGCCGGGTAGAGCAAGCCCAGTTTCTGCAACTCCTGGTGCGCGGCCAGCAGGTTGCCTTCCACCCGGTCGGCAAAAAACGCCAGGGTTTGTTGGCCCCGCTCGCCCTCGGCCACGCGCTGGCCTTGGGCGGCCAAACGTTGAGCAATCCACTGGGGCAGGGCGCGGCGCTCTACCGGCTCTACTTTGATCACGACGCCCGCGCCATCAAGCGCCGTGAACCAAGCGCCCTGCTGTTGTTGGCGGTCGAGCTTGGGCAGGTGCACCAGCGTCAACACGTCATCGGACAAGTGCTTGCAGTAGCGCTGCAAGGCGTCGGACCCGTCTTTGCCTGGCTTGCCGCTGGGGATGCGGATCTCGATCAGCTGGCGCTCGGCAAACAGGCTCATGGCAAGCGCTGCGCCCAGCAAGCCCGACCAATCAAAATGCGCGCCGCTGACGGTGAACACCTTGCGCTCGCCATACCCCGCCGCGCGTGCGGCAGTCCGCAGCAAGTCGCCGGCCTCTTGCGCCAGCAGCGGTTCGTCGCCGTAGATGGTGTAGACCGGTTGCAGGCCTCTGGCCAGGTGGGCGGTGAGCTGATCGGCGCGCAGTTGCATGGCAGTTTCAGCGCTGGGCCGCGCTGGCGGGTTGTGTGGGTTGTGTGGGTTGTGTGGGTTGTGCGGGGCTGGCCGGGCCAGGCGTGCCCGGCGTACCAACAGGGCCTGCCGGGTCGGCGCGTGACAAACGCCGCAACACCTGCTGCACGATGTCGGCCTGCATGGCGGCGTACAGCTCGGCTTCTTCCTGCATCTTGGCCAGCGCGTAGGTTTCGCTGTAGCTCATGTCTCGCGTCAGCAGCAACTCGGTGGCGGGGATCAGCTCGCGACCACCCGGCGTGCTGAAGCGGAATTCAAACTTCACCCGCAACCGCAGGTCACGCACCTGTCCGGCTGCGGTGGAGGCGATCACGCTCTTGTCGCGCTTGTCGTTGATCGCTTGCAACACCACCTCGGCCTGGGCCGGGCTGTCCACGACCTGGGCACTGCCGCCCAGGCGCTCACGCAACTCGGTGGCCAAGGGTGAACGGGCGGCAAAACCGGTGAGCGCGATGCGTGTGAAGCGCAGCGGCGGGGTTTGGCGCAGCGCAAAGCCGCAACCCGGCAAGAGCGCCACCGTCGCCACTGACGCCAACGAGGCCCAGGCCAGCAGGGCGCGCCGCCGCATTGGCGTGCCGCCCTGTTGGCGCAGCAAGTGCGCGCTCACAGCACCACGTTGACCAGCCGGCCCGGCACCACGATCACCTTTTTGGCCGGCTGGCCCTCGGCGAAGCGGGCGAACTCGGGTGAGGCCAGCGCGGCGGCCTCGATGGTGGCTTTGTCGGCGCCGACGGCCACCAAGATGGCGCCGCGCATCTTGCCGCTGATCTGCAACACCAGCTCGATCTCGTCTTGCACCAGCGCGGCTTCGTCCACCAGTGGCCAGGGCGCGTCCAGCAAGTCGCCCAGCTGGGTGGTGTAGCCCAGCGCGGCCCACAGGCTGTGGGTGATGTGTGGGCAGGCCGGGTACAGGCCCCGCAGCAACACCGAGAAGCCCTCGCGCAGCACGGCAGCGTCGCCCCGGCTGCCATCGGGCTTGAAGGCTTCAAGCGCGTTGAGCAGCTTCATCGAGCCCGACACCACGGTGTTGTATTGCAATCGCTCGTAGTCGTAGCTGATCTGGCGCAGCACGGTGTGCACCTCGCGGCGCAGCGCCCGGGCGCCCTCACGCAAGCCGGCGCTCAGGTCGGCGCTCAGGTCGGCGGGCGCGGCGCTTGCGGATTTCAGCAGCTCGGCATGTTTGGTGCCAAAGCCCCACACGCGCTTCAAGAAGCGGTGCGCGCCTTCAACGCCGGCGTCGTTCCATTCCAGCGTCTGCTCGGGCGGCGACGCAAACATCACGAACAGCCGGGCGGTGTCGGCACCGTACTGGTCAATCAGCGCCTGGGGATCGACGCCGTTATTTTTGGACTTGGACATCGTGCCCACGCCTTCGTAAGTCACCAGGCTGCCGTCGCTCTTGAGCCGCGCGCCGGTGATCTTGCCGGCCTCGTCGCGCACGTCGGTCACGTCTTGCGGCCAAAAATATTCCATGCCGCCCTGCGGCGTGCGCCGGCTGTACAGGTGGTTGAGCACCATGCCCTGGGTCAGCAACTTGGTGAAGGGCTCGCTGGCGGTGACCAGGCCCAGATCGCGCATCACCTTGGTCCAAAAACGCGCGTACAGCAGGTGCAGGATGGCGTGCTCGATGCCACCGATGTACTGGTCCATCGGCATCCAATACTTGGCGCCGTCGGCCACCATGTGCTCGGTATTGGCCGGGTCGCAATAGCGCATGAAGTACCAGGACGAGTCGACAAACGTGTCCATCGTATCGGTCTCGCGACGCGCCGCTTTGCCGCAGCACGGGCAGGCCACGTTCAAAAAATCGGCGCGCTTGTTCAGCGGGTTGCCGCTGCCGTCGGGGATGCAGTCCTCGGGCAGCACTACCGGCAAATCCTTCTCGGGCACGGGCACCGCGCCACAACCGGGTTGTTCGTCAGTGCCGCAGTGGATGATCGGGATCGGCGTGCCCCAGTAGCGCTGGCGGCTGATGCCCCAGTCACGCAGGCGCCAGGTGGTTTTTTTCTCGCCCAGGTTCTTGGCGCCCAACAACTCGGCCACCTTGGTGACGGCGGCTTTGACGGCCAAACCATCCAGCTCGCCCGAGTTGACGCAACGCCCACGCTGCTTGTTGGCATAACTCTCAGCCCAAGCGTCCGTGCTGAAGGTTTCGCCGTCAACGGCCACCACTTGCCTGATGCCCAGGCTGTACTTCTTGGCAAACGCAAAGTCGCGCTCATCATGGGCCGGCACGCCCATCACCGCGCCGTCGCCGTAGCTCATCAGCACGTAGTTGCCCACCCAGACAGTCACTGGCTCGCCGGTGAGTGGGTGGGTCACGGTCAGGCCGGTGGCCACGCCTTTTTTCTCTTGGGTGGCCAACTCGGCTTCGGTGGTGCCGCCGGCTTGGCAATCAACGATGAAAGCCGCCACCTCGGGCTGCGTGGCTGCGGCGTGCAGCGCCAGCGGGTGCTCAGGTGCCACGGCGCAAAAAGTGACGCCCATGATGGTGTCGGCGCGCGTGGTGAACACCCACAGCTTGCCGTGGCCAATCAGCGCGCCGCCGGCATCGGTGATGTGGTGCGTGAAGGCAAAGCGCACGCCCTCGCTCTTGCCGATCCAGTTTTCTTGCATCAGGCGCACACGCTCGGGCCAGCCGGCCAGGTAATGCG
>JAYWDK010000243.1:0-12794 GCA_043779845.1 Betaproteobacteria bacterium
AACCAACCCCTTCCTACAATCTTCCCCACGCAACCCAGCACCAGACCGCAAACCGGTCACGTTCCCGAAATCACCGGTCACGTTCGCCGAAATACGCAGCCCGGCTGGGGCCGGCCGTCCCCCAGGGGGATCAAGGAAAGTGGCAGAGCCACATTTCCTTGAGAGGCCGCCGATGCATGCTGGCGCGGCGGCGTTCAGCCAGTGGTTTGACTGGCCAAACGCCGGGTCGCCCCCAAAGCGGCCAAGCCCGCCAGGCACAGCGCCAGTGCGCCCGGCTCGGGCACCGAGCCGGCCAGCGGGCCGGTGGTGAATGGCGTGAAGGCGCCCGCCGCCGCGCTGAAGTTGGCCAGGACGCCGGTGCTGTCGCCAAACACCCAACCGGCGCCGTTGCCGGTGACGCCAGCCACCGTCGGCGTGCCCAGCAGCACGTCAAAATAATTGCCGCTGGCGTCGCTCACACCGGTGAATGCCAACAGCTCGTTCAACGAGAACAGCATATTCTGGTTGAAGTCTTCGTAGGTCAGTGAGAAGCCGACGTTGCTAAAGCTGGGGTCAGGGGGCAGGCCGTCGGTGGTGGCGTCGATCTGGTAGACCGGCGCGGCGCCGGCGGCCAGCGCCAGCGTCAACAGCGGTGCGGCCAGGGCATGGGGCAAGGCAGTGCGGAGCTTCATGGCGAGTCCTTGGTGCGGAGTTTTTGAAGTGACGGCGTGCTGGAGTGTCACTTGGCGCCCGGGTTGGGTGTGTTCAGGTAGGGAAAGCCGGGCATCAGCGGCACCACGGCCTGGTCGACGGCGTCGTGCAGCTTGAAGGCGGTGGCCCCCAGCGGCACCACGCCTGGGTTGCAGGCCAGGCCAAAGCCGTATTTGTCGGTATTTTCATTGGCCACGCACAGCCCGCCCATCACCGCCACCAGCGAGATGTCGACTACGTCATCCTTGGGCCGGCGGCCGTTGGGGTAACCGGCAAAATCGCTGGCCCCGTTGAGGATGCTGCCCACAATGCCCAGGCGCTGCTGCTGTGCGAACGGCACCGCTGCGATGGCGGTGTTCAGGCGCAGCATCTCCGAGGCCACCACGCCGGCGGGCTTGTTGACCCCCGGGATGCCGGTCAGGAAGGTGGTCACCAGATCCGTGCGCGGAAAGTTGGTGGGGGCGATGTTGAAACCAGGGTAGTTCGGGTCGCCCTTGAGCACCAGGTCGATCAGCAGCGGCAGGGTGGGGTTGGTGACATAGGTGGCGAACTGGCCATCGTTGCGCGGCAGCGAGGCATTGAACTTGTCCTTGTCGCCCAGGCCGATCACCACCTCGTTGACCAGCGGCATGCCCAGCCGCGAGACCTGCACCCAGGCGCCGCCCACGCTCACCGCAGTGCCGTGGCCGGTGGGTGGGTTGGGGTTGGCGAGCTGGCTCTGGCGCACGCTGGCGGTGGTCCAGCCGCCGACCACCGTCTCGCTGCCTTGCATCAGGCAGCTCTTGTGCACTTCCAGCGCCAGCGTGGTGACGTTTTTGTCCTGGATCGAGTTGGCAGCTGCCGCATTGATCTTTGTCGGGTCAGTGATGACGGCCAGCGGGGCGTTGACCAGGTCGAAAATGGGGCCCAGGTTGACCGCAAAAGCCTCCTGGCGCTGGCCCACGAACACCCGGCCCGGCGTGGCGCAGCCCGGAATGTTGACGCTGTAGAGGTGCTTGCCGGCATAGGTGTCATAAGCCGCCTTGTCGCCCAGCGTCTTGGTGCCGATGTAGTCGCTGGGCTTGTCGAACACCGCGCCGCCGGTGGTCTTGCTCAGTGCGGCCACGCTGCCGGTGCGGCGGTCGCCACGCACGATGTTCACGGTGTACTGCTCATTGACGTTCAGCGCCGCGTCGTTCGGCGAGGACACGGTGCCGGCCTGCGTCAGCGGGATGCCCACCATCTGGTTGCCCACAGGCACCTTGATGTTCTTGAAGTTGTTTTTGAACTGGAACTGGAAGGTGATGTCTTCCTTGGCGTCGCCGTTGTTGTCGATGTGGATCTCGTACAGCGCGTTCGGGTCCATCTTGAAATAGTTGGGGCCGCCGTAGGGGTCTTGCAGTGGCTGGTAGTTGGCGATCAACGTGACGAAGCCGTCACGGCCGGGCTCATAACTGTTGAACAGATAGAAGTCGGTGCCGTCAACCTTGGGGCTGCCGGCGATGCTGGGCGCCTCGCGGTGGCTGGAGGCCTGGGCCGGCAGGGCGGCCAGGGCGGCCAGGACGGCGGCGCCAATCGCCGTCAGGGTGGTCGCAGTGGTCAGACGCAGAAGTGATCGGTTAGCCATGGTGAGTGTCCTCAGGGGTGTCTACATGAACCGGCTTGCTTCGGATAGTCAAGCCGAGCAGCAGCGCAATCGCACGCTGGCAAGCAGCCTTACGCAGCGCTGGCGATCTGGATGCCCCCTGATTCGGGGGAATTACCCTTCAAACAGGGGGGTCAACCGCGCAGCAGCCTGGCTTCAGCGAGCGACAGCGGCTCGGGCAAGCCCGACAACACCAGCGTGTCGCCAGCGCCCAGCACCAGGGTGTCGCTGGCGGCCACGACCGCGCCGCTGGCCAGCCGCACCGACACCACCTGCACTCCCAGCGCGTGCAGCGCCAGGTTGGCCAGTGGCTGGCCCACGCAGGCGGCCACCATCGGCAGGGTGACGCTGGTCAGGCGCGCCTGCTGCAGCTCTTCGGCGGTGTCGTCGTCGCTGCCGTGAAAGTAGCCGCGCAGCAGGTGATAACGCGCGTCCCGTGCGTCTCGCGTCAGGCGGATGACGCGGCGCATCGGCACGCCGACCAAGGCCAGCGCCTGCGCGGCCAGCATCAACGAGCCCTCGATCGCCTCGGGCACCACCTCGGTGGCGCCAGCCTCGCGCAGGCGCTCGATGTCGGTGTCGTCGATGGTGCGCACGATCACCGGCACGCTGGGCGCGTGATCACGCACCAGCCGCAGGATCTTCAGCGCCGACGGCGTGTCGTTGTAGCTCACCACCACCGCGCTGGCCCGGCTCAGGCCTGCCGCGATCAGGCTGGGCAGGCGTGCCGCGTCGCCAAACACCACGCTCTGGCCAGCGGCGGCGGCTTGGCGCACGCGGTCAGGATCCAGGTCCAGCGCCATGTACGGAATGTGCTCCTGGCTCAGCAAGCTGGCCAGGTTTTGGCCACTGCGGCCGTAGCCGGCAATGATCACGTGGGCCTCGGTCTTGATCGATTTTTTGGCGATGCTGGTGAGCTGCACTGACTGCAACAGCCACTCGCTGGCCGACAGCTTCATCACGATGCGGTTGCTGGACAGGATGACAAACGGCGTGGCCAGCATCGACAACACCATGCAGGCCAGCACCGGGCTCAACCAGCGCGCGCCCACCAGGCCCTCGTCGGCGCCCAGCGTGAGCAATACAAAACCAAACTCGCCCGCTTGGGCCAGGTACAGGCCGGTGCGAATGGCCACGCCCGGCGTGGCCTTGAAGGCTCTGGCGAGCGCGGCCACCAACACCGCTTTGGTGAGCACGGGCAGCACCGTGAGCAGCACCACCAGAGGCCATTCTTCGAGCACCGGCCGCCAGTCCAGCTTCATGCCGATGGTGATGAAAAACAAGCCAAGCAACACATCGTGGAAGGGCCGGATATCGGTTTCCACTTGGTGCTTGTATTCGGTCTCGGCCACCAGCATGCCAGCCACAAACGCGCCCAGCGCCAGCGACAAACCGGCCATTTCGGTGAGCCAGGCCAGGCCCAGGGTGATCAGCAGCAGGTTGAGCACAAACAGCTCTTCGCTCTTGCGCCGCGCCACCAGCGTAAGCCACCAGCGCATCACCCACTGGCCGCCCACCAGCAACAGGGTCAGCAGCACCGTGGCCTTGACCAGCGCCAGGCCCAGCGCGCGTGCCATGTCGGGGCCACTGTCACCCAGTGCCGGAATCAGCACCAGCAGCGGCACGACGGCCAAATCCTGGAACAGCAGCACGCCCATGACGCGCCGGCCGTGTTCACTTTCAAGCTCCAGCCGCTCGGCCATCATCTTGACCACGATGGCGGTGGACGACATCGCCATCGCCGAGCCCAGCACCACCGCGCCCTGCCAACTCAAACCCCAGCGGTAGCCAAGCCAGCCAAATACCAACATCAACAAGCTATTGCCGATGACGGCGCCCAGCACGGTGAGCACCACTTGCGAGAACCCCAGGCCGAACACCAGCGTGCGCATGCTGCGCAGCTTGGGCAGGTTGAACTCCAGCCCGATCACGAACATCAAAAACACCACGCCAAACTCGGCCAGGTACTTGACGCCTGCGGTGTCTTTGGCCAGCGCCAGTGCGTTGGGGCCGATCAGCACGCCCACCGCCAGGTAGCCCAGCATCGGCGGCAGGCGCAGCATGCGGCAGGCCACCACGCCCAGCACGGCGGCGACAAGGTAGAGCAAAACAAGTTCGAGAGTGGTGGCCATGCAGAGGGATGGGCACTGAGGCCAATGGGGTGCCGCCCAGGAGTCTGTCGGGCTTGGGGTCGGGGCCCGAACCCAGGCCCGCCAGGCTCCTAGAATCGCGGCAACTATTCATCATCCTAAGCGAGCGCCCGGCGCTGGCTCAGGCAACGATCCAACGTGACTTTGCCCCACTCCGTCAATGCTGAACGCGCGCTGCAACTGGCCGCGCAAACCTTTGAAATCGAGGCCCGCGCGCTGCTGGGCCTGGCCGCGCGCCAAGGCCCGGGTTTTGCGGGCGCCGTGGGTGCCATGTTGGCGTGCCGGGGCCGCGTCATTGTGATGGGCATGGGTAAAAGCGGCCATGTGGGCCGCAAGATCGCCGCCACCTTGGCGTCAACCGGCACGCCGGCGTTTTTTGTGCACCCGGGTGAAGCCAGCCATGGTGACTTGGGCATGGTGCAGCCGGGCGACGTGGTGCTGGCGATATCCAACAGTGGTGAAAGCGACGAGCTCGCCGCCATCCTGCCCGCGATGCGGCGCTTGGGCACCACGCTGCTAGCCATGACCGGCAAGCCCGATTCGATGTTGGCGCGCCATGCGGATCACCTGCTGAGCTGCGCGGTGGATCAAGAAGCCTGCCCGCTCAACCTCGCCCCCACCTCCAGCACCACCGCACAGATGGCGCTGGGTGATGCGCTGGCGGTGGCCTTGCTGGATGCGCGGGGCTTCAAGCAAGAAGACTTTGCCCGCTCACACCCCGGTGGCGCACTGGGCCGCAAGCTGCTGGTGCACGTGGCCGACCTGATGGTGCAAGGTGACGCGCTGCCTTGCGTGGCCACTGATACGCCCTTCGTCACGATGATGCGCGAGATGTCGGCCAAGGGCCTGGGCGTGGCACTGGTGGTGGATGACAAACGGCAACTGCTGGGCGTCTTCACTGACGGCGATTTACGCCGCCAGGTCGAGCGGGGCGCTGATCTGCGCACCTTGAGCGCGGGTGCCGTGATGCACACGCGCCCCAAAACGATTCGTGACGGGGCGCTGGCCGTGGCTGCGGCTGAGCTGATGGAGTTGCACCGCATCACCTCGGTGGCCGTGCTGGACGCCGACGGCCGCTTGGTGGGGCTGCTGGGCATTGGCGATTTGATGCGCGCCAAGGTCGTGTGATGCCTCAATCAACCATCCTGTTTTGCGGCGCGCCATGTCGGCGCTGAGCTTTGCGCCTGAATTGCTGCTGCGCGCCCAAGGGGGTGGCCTTGGCATGCGCGCGGCCATCTTTGACGTGGATGGCGTGCTTACCGATGGCCGGCTCTACATCGGCGACCAAGGCGAGGTGTTCAAGGCCTTTCATGTGCTAGACGGCCATGGCCTCAAGTTGTTGGCGCGCGTCGGCATCGAGCCCATCATCATCACGGGCCGCGATTCGGCGGCCGTGCGGCGCCGCGTGGCCGATCTGGGCCTGAGCACCGCGCACTTTGGCGTTGCCGACAAGCTGGCGGTGGCCAATGCCTTGCTGACTGAGCGCGGCGTCACTTGGCCCGAGATCGCGGTGATAGGCGACGACTGGCCTGACCTGCCACTGCTGGCGCGCGCCGGTTTTGCGTGCGCGCCTGCCAACGCCCATGCCGAGGCGCGCGCGCTGGCCCACCATGTCACCACGGCCCGGGGTGGCGAAGGCGCGGCGCGTGAGTTTTGCGATCTGCTGCTGATGGCCTCGGGCCACTACGCCACGCTGTTGCAGGCACACCAGGGCACGCTGGACGTCCGCTGAATCGCCAGCAACCCGCGCCGCCAACCCGCCAACCCACACCGATGACCCCCACGCCGCTGCGTGAGTTGCACCTGCCCGACCTGCCTGAAGTTCAGGTCAATCTGGGCGGCGCCTCCGAGCCCCCGGCGCCTGGCCAGGGGCCCCGCCCCGCCATGGCCCTGGGTTACAGGCTTCGCCAGGCCTTGTCGTCCTATCTGCCCTTGTTGTTGCTGGCGCTGTTGGCGGTGTCCACCTGGTGGCTGGTCACCCACACGCCGCAAGCCCCAGGGCCCAGCGCCGAGGCCGCGCCACGCCAGACGCCCGACTACACCATGAGCGGCTTTGCCATCACCCGTTTTGCCCCCAACGGCCAGGTGGTGCTGCAGCTCGCGGGCGACCAACTGCGCCACTTCCCCATCACCGACCAGCTTGAAATCGAAGGCGTGCGCATCCAGGCCATAGCGCCCGACGGCCGCGTCACCGATGCCACCGCGCGCCGCGCGCTGGCCAATGGCGACGGCAGCGAGGTGCAGCTATTGGGCGGTGCCAAGGTCACCAGCCAGTTGAACGGCACCGACGTGCTGGACGTGCAGGGCGAGTTTTTGCACGCATTCTTGCGCTTTGAGCGTCTGCGATCGCACTTGCCCGTGCAAGTTCGCCGCGGCGGCACCGAGATCCACGCGGGTGGTTTGGATTACGACAACGTGCTGCGGCAGTTGCAACTCAGCGGGCCGGTGCGCAGCGTCATGCTGCCTAGCGGGTGGGCGGGTACAGCACTCAGCACACCACCGGGCCCAATGCACGACGTGCCCGCAAAAGCCCAGCCACCCTCTACCGCCCAGCCACGGGCCACAGGGCCATGAGCCTGGTTTACATCACCGGCGCGTCCAGCGGCATCGGCCAGGCCTTGGCCCTGAGGTATTACCGCGCCGGCTGGTCCGTGGCGCTGGTGGCGCGGCGTGCCGACGAGTTGCGGCAATGGGTTGCGGCCCAGGGCTTGGCCAGCGAGCGCGTGGCGGTTTATGGCGCCGATGTGCGTGATGTGACCTCGATCACCGCTGCCGGGGGCGCCTGCATGGCCGCGCAGGGCCTGCCCGATGTGGTGATTGCCAACGCCGGCATCAGCGTGGGCATGGACACGGCCGACCTGGCCGATCTGGAAGTGATGCGCGCCACTTTCGAGACCAACAACCTCGGCATGGCCGCCACGTTTGCGCCCTTTGTCGCCGCCATGGGCCAGCGCGGCAGTGGTGCGCTGGTGGGCGTGGCCAGCGTGGCCGGCATTCGGGGTTTGCCGGGCCACGGCGCGTATTGCGCAAGCAAGGCGGCGGTGATCAGCTATTGCGAAAGCCTGCGAGGTGAATGTCGGTCGCAAGGCGTCAAGGTGGTGACTATCGTGCCGGGCTACGTGGACACACCTCTAACCCAGCGCAACCGCTACGCCATGCCGTTTTTGATGAGCCCCGAGGCGTTTGCCGACCGCGCGTTCCGCAGCATCGCCGCGGGCGACAGTTACCGCGTGATCCCCTGGCAGATGGGCGTGGTGGCCAGGCTGATGCGCGGCTTGCCCAATGCCTTGTTCGACCGGCTGTTTGCCGGGCGAGCGCGCAAACGCAGGCAGCACGAATAAGCTGCGGCGCAGTCGTTTTCAGGCACCGAGGCGCAACAAATCAGGGCTTGACTGCAAATAGCTTGCCCACAAAAAAAGGCGCCGTCAGGCGCCTTTTTTGTCGTCAGGCCGAAGCCGTTCGATCAGTAGCCTTGGCTACCACCACCGCCGTAGCCGCCACCACCGCTGCCACCACCGCCGTAGCCGCCGCCACCACCGCTGCCGCCACGTGGGCCGCCGCGACCGGTGCCGTAGGGGCTGCGACCACCGCCGCCGCCGCCTGTGCCGCCACCACCACCAGCGCCACCGCCGCCGTAGCCGCCGCCACCACCGCTGCGGCCACCACCACCGCTGCTGCCACCGCCGCCGTAGCCACCACCACTGCTACCGCCGCCGCCGTAGCCACCACCACTGCTACCGCCGCCGCCGTAGCCGCCGCCACCACCGCTGCGGCCACCACCACCGCCGCCGCCGTAGCCGCCACCACCGCCGTAGCCACCGCCACCACCTGGCGGACGCTCTTCGCGCGGCCGGGCTTCATTGACAACGATCGCGCGGCCTTCCAGCGGCTGGCCGTTCATGCCGTTCATGGCAGCTTGGGCTTCGGCGTCAGACGCCATCTCGACAAAACCAAAGCCTTTGGAGCGGCCGGTTTCACGATCCATCATCACCTTGGCCGAAGTCACGGTGCCAAACTCGCCAAACGATGTTTGCAGGGATTCGTCACGCACGGAGTACGCGAGGTTGCCTACGTAAAGCTTATTTCCCATGGGGGGAAGCTCCTTCTCAAGAAAAGTAAACCATGTGGAGCTTCTACCCAGCTTTAACCACTCAAGCGACAGGCGCCGTCTCCAGACACGGGCCGGGGACAAATACAGTCCCCTCCGGTAATTATGGTAGCAAAAACGCAGCCGCCGCCAGTGCGTCGAAACAGGGGCTAACCCGCAAGTATCATGAGTGTTGTCATGCGGGTACAAACAATCGAACACGGGCCCTTGCAGGCACTCAACTCGGTGCTTCAAAGCATCGAATCGGTGCGCAATGCCCAAGCGCTGTACTTGCTGCTGCTGGCCTTTGCTTCGTCGGGCTTGCTGCTGACCCTGGCCCAGGCGGCAATGTCGCGTGAAGCCGGGCTGAACGCGGCCTTGTGGGCCGGCGCGGCATTCTTCGTTTTGTTCTACGGCAGCAACGCCGCCGGCTTGGTGCTGATGGATGAGGCCCAAGGGCTGTCCGGCCGCTTGCCCGCCGAGGCCTTGGCTGACGCATTGCGCTGCGCGCACCGTTTGCTGCTGGTGGTGCTGTGCGTGCTGGCCGGCACGGCTCTTTTGGGCGGTTTGGTTCTGGGGCTGCTTTTTGCCAGCCGCCTGCCCTGGGTGGGGCCTGCCGTGCTGGGGCTCACCGTGCCTCTGGCCGTGCCCACCATTGGCCTGACCGCATTGACCCTCGTCACCCTGGTAGGGCCTGTTGCCGCGCCCGCCGTGTGGGCGGGCCTGGGCGTTTTCGACGTGCTGCGTTTGCTGGTGCGCCAGGTGCGGCGGCGGTTTGCGCACGCTGTTCTGCTGTCGGCCGCAGTGAGCCTGCTGACGGCCGCCGTGGCGGGCCTGGTGAGTTTTGTGGTGCTCGCGGGTGGCCGCGCGATGCTGGCCCTGGCGGTGTTGGTGGCCGATGTCGCCTTGGCCCCCGAGCCCTTCATGGCCGCGTTGTTTGGCCAGGGATTCAGGATGGCGCAGGGCGCGCCGGCTTTGTCGCCCCACACGTCGGCCGCGCTCACGGGGGCCGGCGTGGTGTTTGCACTGGGGCTGGTGCTGCCTGGCGTGGTGTACCTTCGTGGGCTTTGCGAGCTGTACCTCGCCCTGCGCCGCATCGACGGCGATGCCGCGCCTCTTGCTTCTGCACCTTTGCCAACGCCATCCGCCTGACATGCCGTCGACCTCAATGGACTTGCTCAAGCCGCTGATCGCGCTGCTGGCGATCGTCAACCCCGTTGGCGCAGTGCCGTTTTTTTTGGCTTTGACGCAAGGCATGAACCGCGAGCAGCGCCAACGCACATTGCGGGTTAGCGCCTTCTCGGCGTTCTGCGTGATCGCCATCAGCGGCTTGGCCGGGCTGCAGATCATCAGCTTTTTTGGCATCACCATCGCCTCGTTCCAGGTGGGCGGTGGGCTGTTGCTGATGATGTCGTCGCTGCACATGCTCAATGCCCAGCCCGCCGAGAGCGGCAAAGACGACATGGAAGAAGGCCAGAACAAGGCGGACGCCGGCGCCAGCGTGGCGGTGGTGCCGCTGACGATTCCCTTGCTCACGGGCCCGGCCACCATCTCCACCATGGTGATCTACGCCGAAAAAACCCGCACCTTCATGGAACACGCGGTGTTGGTGGGTTATGGCGTGGTGATTGGCCTGGCCACCTACGCCGCCTTTGTCGCGTCGGGGCGCATTGCCAAGGTGCTGGGGCGCACCGGCATCAACGTGATGACCCGGCTGATGGGCCTGATCCTGGCCGCCATGGCGGTTGAGTTGCTGGCCGATGGCCTGGCCAAGTTGTTCCCGATCCTGGCCAGCCCCACCTTGCGCTGATCTCTGGCGTTTGAGTTTGAAGACTGTTTGAACATTTGCCCAAGCCATGAACCGCCCACCCACCCCTTACGACTACATCATCATCGGCGCCGGCACGGCGGGTTGCCTGCTGGCCAACCGGCTCAGTGCCGACCCGGGCAAGCAAGTGCTGCTGATTGAGGCCGGTGGCAATGATGATTACCTGTGGGTGCACATCCCCGTGGGCTACCTGCATTGCATTGGCAATCCACGCACCGACTGGCTGTTTTCCACCGAGCCTGACCCCGGCCTGAACGGCCGCAAGCTGCGCTATCCACGCGGCAAGGTATTGGGCGGCTGCTCCAGCATCAACGGCATGATTTACATGCGTGGCCAGCAGCGTGACTACGACGGCTGGGCTGCCGCCACCGGTGATGCGCGCTGGCGCTGGGACGATTGCCTGCCGCACTTCAAGCACCATGAAGACCACTGGCGTGGCGCCGATGCCGTGCACGGCGCACCCGGGTTTGATGCCACCGGCGGGCGTGCCGGTGGTGAGTGGCGCGTTGAAAAACAGCGCCTGTCCTGGGAGATCCTGGACGCGTTTTCAGCTGCCGCGCAGCAAGCCGGCATCCCGGCCACGGATGACTTCAACCGGGGCAGCAACGAGGGCGTGGGCTACTTTGACGTCAACCAGCGCAAGGGCGTGCGCTGGAACGCCACCAAGGCGTTTTTGCGCCCCATCCAGCACCGCGACAACCTGCAGGTGTGGACGGGCGCCCACGTGACGCGCCTTGTCACCGCCCGCGATGACGCCGGCCTGCGCGTCACCGGCGTTGAGGTGCGGCCCGAGGGCCACGACCACAACCGCGGCGCGCCACTGATGGCCGTGCTGCGTGATGGCGGGCGCCAAGGCGGCGAGGTGGTGATGGCCGCCGGTGCCATCGGCACGCCGCAATTGCTGCAACTCTCGGGCATTGGCCCGGGCGGATTGCTGCAGCAACACGGCATCAGCGTGCAGCATGATTTGCCCGGCGTGGGCGAGAACCTGCAAGACCACCTGCAGATACGCGCGGTGTTTGAGGTGCAGGGCGTCAAAACGCTCAACACCATGGCCAACTCGTTGTGGGGCAAGGGTTTGATCGGGCTTGAATACCTGCTGCGCCGCAGCGGGCCCATGAGCATGGCGCCGTCGCAACTGGGTTGCTTCACGCGTTCATCCGCCGAGCATCAATTTCCCAATGTGCAGTACCACGTGCAGCCGCTCTCGCTGGATGCCTTTGGCGAGCCGCTGCACTGCTTCAACGCCTTTACTGCCAGCGTGTGCAACCTGAACCCCACGTCGCGCGGTCACGTGCAAATTCGGTCACCGCGGCCCGAAGACGCACCGAAGATCCAGGCCAACTACCTGTCCACCGAGGCTGACCGCCAAGTGGCCGCCGATTCCCTGCGCCTGACCCGCCGCATTGCCGCCCAGCCCGCGCTGGCCAAGTACGCGCCGCGTGAGGTCAAACCCGGCGCGCAGTTCCAGACCGACGATGAGTTGGCGCGCCTGGCCGGTGATATTGGCACCACCATCTTTCACCCCGTGGGCACTTGCCGCATGGGCCGGGCCAGGGAAACGCTGGCCGTGGTTGACAGTGAGCTGCGCGTGCGGGGCGTGGCCGGCCTGCGCATCGCCGACGCCAGCGTGATGCCCCACATCACCAGCGGCAATACCAGCTCGCCCACGCTGATGATTGCCGAGCGTGCGGCCGCCTGGATTCGGGCCGCCGCCACGCGCTGAGCGCTTCGTTGGCTTTGCGGGCACCTGAATCGGCTGCGCTGAGCCCACGCCCTGTGGCCAGCTTGCAGCAGGGACGGGTTAATCCGGGGTGACGGTTGCCGGCCCGCTGCCTACATTTCCGCCACTCGGTTTGCGCAGCACTGGCTTTTTGCCGCGCAAACCTGGGGGACTGAGGAGACATCGCCAGCATCAAAATAATCGGGTGACTGACCGGGCGCAACACGATAAAAAAGCGCCACAACGGCAGTCCCACATTCGCAGCGCCAGGCTTTTTAGCCTGGCGCTTTTTTTTGGGTCAGGCGGGCTAGGAGCCTGTCAGGCTTGGGGTCGGGCCCGCGTTGACCCTGAAAATGGGCTCAGCCTAGGCGCAAAGCGCAGCCATACCGTTGGGTATGGCGAGCATTTGCAACGACGGATCAGCCCCTTTTCAGGGTCAACCCGAAGGGCCGGGGAGATTTTCGGCGCCAGGCGTCGTTGCCGACTCGTTGTGTGGCTTGGCCACACGCCTCGTCGACGTCTAGCCCGGCACCGAAACTCTCCCCGGCGCGGGCCCGACCCCAAGTCCGACAGGCTCCTAGCGCTGCTGCTGCGCCGGCGCGGTGATGCCGATCACTTTGCCCAGCAAGGCGAGCAGCTGTTCAGGCGAATGGTGTTCAACATCCTGATCGACAACACCGACGACCACGAGA
>JAYWDK010000244.1:0-4680 GCA_043779845.1 Betaproteobacteria bacterium
AAGAAAACAGGGTTCGCCACCTCGGTGGCTGCGCGCAGGATCACTTGGGTGCGGTTGACTTCCTTGCCTGCATGGGACAGCAGTCGAAATGCATTTTCCATGAGTACCACGGCGCCATCGATCATCATCCCGATGCCAATCGACAGGCCGGCGAGGGACATGAGATTGGCAGAGAGGCCGAAGCGCTCCATCAGGATGAACGCGATCAACATGGCCAAGGGCAGCGTGAGCGTCACGACCAGCGCCGACCGCAGTTCGCCGAGGAACAGGAACAGCACCACGACGACGAGTATCGAACCCTCGATCAGCGCGCGTTGAGCCGTCGTCATGGCGCGGTCGACAAGATCGGTGCGGTCGTACACCGCTTTCAGCGAAGCGCCCGTCGGCAGCGTCTTGCGCGCAATCTCTAGTTTGGCCTTGACCGCCGCCACGACCTCCTTGGCATTTTCATTGATCCTTGCAAGTGCCTGCCCGAGCACAACCTCTTTCCCGTCCTTGGTGACCGCACCAAAGCGCACCGCCGCAGCTGCCTTCACATCGGCCAGATCGCGAACGAATATGGGGGTTCCGACACGCGAGGCGACGATGATGTTCCCTACATCCTGAGCGGTCGTGACCATGCCGAGTCCGCGCACTAGATATTGCTCTTGACCGACATTGACGTACTGACCACCGACTTGGCGGTTGTTCGCCGAGATGGCCTCCATGACCGCCTTGAAGGTCAACCCGTACTTGATGAGGCGCTCGGGTCGGATCAGGACTTGATACTGCTTTTCGTCGCCCCCCAGCTGGTCACATCATCGACGCCCGGCGCGGTGCGCAGCAACAAGCGCACATTCCAGTCCTGCAATGCGCGCAGGTCCATCGAACTGAGCTTTTTGTCGGTGGACTCGATCGTGTACCAGAACACCTGGCCCAGCCCCGAAGTGTTCGGTCCGAGTTCCGGCTTGCCATAGCCTTCGGGAATCCGCTCTCTCGCCTCTGCCAGACGCTCTCCGGCAAGGCGGCGAGCAAAGTAAATGTCAACGCTGTCGTTGAAGTAGACGCTGACATAGGAGAGTCCGAAAAGCGACACCGACCGGATTTGCTGCACGCCGGGCAAGCCCGCCATTGCGGTCTCCACGGGAAAGGTCACCAGCTTCTCGACCTCTTCGGCGGCGATGCCGGGCGACTCGGTGTAGATGTTGACCTGGATGGGTGTCACGTCCGGGAACGCGTCAACCGGGACCACCAAGAAAGCGTGAACACCCCAACCCACGATCGCCGCAAAGGCGACCAGAACCAGAACCTTGTACCGCAGAGACGCGGCGACGATTGAACTGAGCATGTCGGTGTCCTCAGTCCGCGTCGCCGATTTGCGACTTCAAAAGTTTCGCCTTGATCGCAAAGGCGCCTTTGCGAACCACCCAGTCTCCTGCCTTGACACCGCTGGCGATGACGACGTTCCCGCCCAAGCGATTGCCCAGCTGAACATGCCGGGCTTCGTAGTCGCCATTCTGATCGATGAAGACCGTGGCCTCTCCGTTGAGCAGGATCACCGCAGTCTCGGGCAGAACCAGAACGTCGGACACTGCCGTACCCTCGATGCTGGCGGTGCCGAACATTTCCGGCTTGAGCCGGCCGTCAGCATTCGAGACCGTGATGCGCACCGGGATCGTTCGCGTGTCCTTGTCCAGCATGCTGGCGATGTTCGTGACCTTGCCTTTGAATTCGACCCCGGGGTAGGCGGGCACCGTCACGGTCGTGGTAGCGCCCACACGCACACGCGGCAAATCCTTCTCGAACAGGCTCGCCTCGACCCACACCGTGGACAGATCAGCGACAGCGAACACACTCTTGTCCGGCTGGGCCATTTCGCCAAGGACCACCAACGTGTGGCAAGACTTTGAGCACGTGATTGAAGACATGGGCGCGGCTGGCTTCGGCTTCAGGCCCGAGTGGTTTGCGCCGCACTTTGAGTTCCGCTTCCCCAAGGTGGGCGAGCGGGCCGCCGAGGGTGTGTTGCTGCAACTGCGCAGCGCCCTTGAGCCCTGGCACGTGATGGGCGAAGAGGGCTCGTCGGCGGGCACCGTGCGCTATGTTGATTCGTCGGTCGAGCGCATCGAGCTCAAGGTGTCGGGCCTGGTCAACAGCCGCCACGTGGTCACCTGCAACGGCGTGCCCGTGCCGCTGCAACCCACGGGCCGGGTGGGTGAGTTTGTGTGCGGCGTGCGTTACCGCGCCTGGCTGCCGCCCACCGCGCTGCACCCCAGCATTGGCACCGATGCGCCGCTCACGTTTGATTTGGTCGATCGCTGGATGCAGCGCTCGTTGGGCGGCTGCCAGTACCACGTGGCGCACCCGGGTGGCCTGAGCTACGCCACCTTCCCCGTCAACGCGTTTGAGGCCGAAAGCCGCCGGCTGGCGCGCTTTACCACCGTGGGCCACACGCCTGGGCGCATGGAAGTGGGCGAGGCCAAGCGCAGCCAGGAGTTCCCGTTCACGCTGGATCTGCGGGTTCATTGATCCCGGCCTGAGCCATCTTGGAGCCCACCCACCAGCCGCCCGCAACCGCACCCGCGATGGCACCCGCAACAGCACCCGCAACAGCACCCACCGCTGCACCCACCGCAGCGCTTACCACAGCGCTTACCACAGCGCCAGGCACGCAGTTGAAGCGCTTCGCCGCCATGCCCGAGCCCCCGGGGGCAAGGCATGATTGCGGCATGCAAAGCAGTTTTTTGACCGACGACGAGCCCTCCGACACGGCCAGCTTGGTGGCTTTGCACACGCGGCGCGCCACGCCTGGGCATTTTGATGAGTGGCGCGCGCTGCCGGCCGCAGCCGCCGCGCTGGCCACCAGCGCTGGCCAGGCGCCAACTCAGCCCCCAATTCAGGCGGCCAATCCGGCACCTATTGCCGGCGCGCGCCAGCCCCTGCCACCCGCGCCGCACTGGGCGCAGTTTTTCAACAGCCTGGGCAACGCCGGCTGGGCCGACATGCCCGAGCGCGCTTTGCGTGTGCAGCAGCGTGTGCGTGAAGACGGCGCCACCTACAACGTCTATGCCGACGGGCTGGACGGCAGCCGCGAGTGGCCGCTTGAGCTGCTGCCCCACATCGTGCGGCCCACCGAATGGGCCACCATCGAGCAAGGCGTATTGCAGCGCGCCCGGCTGATGGAGCGCACGCTGACCGACATCTACGGCCCCCAAACCCTGTTGCGTGACGCGCTGTTGCCCGCGTCGCTGGTGTTTGCGCACCCGCATTACCTGCGGCCGGCGCATGGCTTGTGGCGCGCCGGCGTAACGGGCTTGCACATCGCCGCGTTTGATTTGGCGCGCACACCCACGGGCGGTTTTTGCGTGCTGGCGCAGCGGCTGCAAGCGCCGTCGGGCCTGGGCTATCTGCTGGAGAACCGCATCATCGTGGCGCCGCAGTTTCACGACGCGTTTGCGGATCTGCGGGTGCAGCGCCTGGCCAGCAGCTTCAGATCCCTGCTGGACGGCCTGATGCGCGCCAGCCCGGCGGGTGAGCGCAGCCGCGTGGTGCTGCTCACGCCCGGCCCGCTCAGTGAAACCTATTTTGAGCAGGTGTTTTTGGCCCGCTACCTGGGTGTGACGCTGGTCGAAGGCAGTGACCTTACTGTGCGCAGCAAGCGCCTGTACCTCAAAACCCTGCGTGGCCTGGAGCAAGTGCACGTGCTGTTGCGCCGGGTGGACGATGAATTTTTAGACCCACTTGAGCTGCGCGCTGACTCCAAACTGGGCGTGCCCGGCCTGTTGCAAGCGCTGCGCGCCGGTGAGGTGGTGATGGCCAACGCGCCCGGCGCGGGCGTGCTTGAGAGCCCAGGCCTGGCCGCCTTTTGGCCCGGCATGGCGCGCCGCCTGCTGGGCGAAGAGCTGCGCCTGCCCGGGTCCACCAGCTGGTGGTGCGGCGAGGCCACGGTGTGGGCCAACCAGCGCGCGCGCCTGGCTGATTTTGTGGTGGCGCCCACGTTTCCGGACAGCGGCTTTGCGCCCTGCGTGGCCGGCCAACTGAGTGGCCCTGACCGCGCCGCGCTGGCCGCCCGCATCGACGCCAACCCCGCCGCCTACACCCTGCAAGCCCGCGTGCGCCCCAGTGAAACGCCGGTGTGGGCCGGCGGCCAATTGTTGCCACGCGCGGCGATGATGCGCGTGTTTGCGCTGGCCGACGGCGCTGGTGGCTGGCGTGTGCTGCCCGGCGCGCTAACCCGCGTGGCGGGCGGCTCCAGTGACCAACCCGCCAAAGCCCACGACCCGTGGTTGAGCATGCAGCACGGCAGCGCCACGGCGGACACCTGGGTGATCACCCGGGGCGCGGTGGATGACAGCTCGTTGCTGCCCAAACCCCTGACACCCGCTGACCTGGACAGCATGCACCGCAGCGTCACCAGCCGCGCCGCTGAAAACCTGTTTTGGCTGGGCCGCTACACCGAGCGCGCCGAAAACACCGCCCGGCTGGTGCGCGTGACGCTGGAAACCCTGCACGGCGCCAGCGAGCCCGTCCTCAATCTGCTGGGTGATCTGGCCCGCTACCACGGCCTGGTGGGCGACGCCGTGCCCAGCCCGGCCAAGGCCGCACGCGTGTTTGAGCGCGCGCTGGTGCAAGGCCTAGGTGCTGACAACGCCGACAACGCCGACGGCGCCACCAACAGCGTGAGCCACAACCTGCGCGGCCTGC
>JAYWDK010000245.1:0-4679 GCA_043779845.1 Betaproteobacteria bacterium
GGTTCGGCGGGCATGACAGCGGTTCTCGGCTGCATGGCCAAAGACGATGCAATCGCGGTGCCTGCGGCGCTTGGCTTCTAGGGGGCTCATTTGCCTGGGGCGGGCCGGCAACGCGGCACCGAACCTGGATGGATTTGTCCCAGGGGGAAACCCACAAGCGGTGTCGAAGAGCCCAGCTCAAAAACCATCGCACGCCTCGCCACACGCACCCTGAATCGCCCGCTGGTCAACGCGCATTCAGCCAGACAAATTTGTCCGGGCTTGAGGCTGGCAATGTCCTGCCTGGACGCCATAGTCCGGCCCAAAACAAAGGCCTGCGTTGGCAGGCCCGTGGCGTGGCAAAACACGCATCGCGCGGCTAGCCCGGCCTGAAACGATCCGGCTCGATCTGGTACTTGCGCATCAGCTCAAAAAAGGCGCGGCGGTTCTTTTGGGCCGCCCCCGCCGCCCGGGTGACGTTGCCGCCGCTGGACGCCAGCAATTGCTCGATGTAGGCGCGCTCAAAGCCCTCCACGATGCGGGCCTTGGCCGCGCGCAGTGAGCTGTCCTGGGCCACGGCCACGGCCTCGGCCTTGCGTATTTCGCCATCGAGCTCAATGTGCTCGGCCGTCAACACGTCGCCGCAGGCCAGCAAGGTGGCGCGGTCCATCACGTTTTTTAGCTCGCGCACATTGCCCGGCCAGCGGTGGGCCAGCAACACCCGCAGCGCGCCGGCCGACAGCGACAGCGCCGGGCGCTGCCACTGGCGCGCGGCGTTGGCCAAAAAATGCAGAGCCAGCGGCGCAATGTCGGCCGTGCGCTCACGCAGCGGCGGTAAATGCAGCGTGATCACGTTGAGGCGGAAGAACAAATCCTGGCGAAACTCGCCCCGGGCCGCCAGCTCGCCCAGCGCCTGATTGCTGGCCGCGAACACCCGCACGTCGGCATGGGCGACCTGGTTGGAGCCTACCGGCCGGTACTCTTTGTCCTGCAAAAACCGCAGCAGCTTGACCTGCGCGTTGTAGGGCAAGGCGTCGATTTCATCCAGAAACAAGGTGCCACCCTCGGCCTCGCGGATGAGCCCGGCGCGGGACGCGTGCGCCTGCGTATAAGCGCCACGCACATGGCCAAACAGCTCGTCTTCGATCAGATCGGCGGGCACGGCGCCGCAGTTGACCGCCACCCACGGCCGGTGTGCGCGTGGCGACAGGTAGTGCGCGGCCTGCGCAAAAACCTCTTTGCCACTGCCGGTTTCGCCCAGGATCAGCACGCCCACGTCGTAGCGCGCCAACATCGGCAGCTTGGCCACTTGCTCGGCAAACACCGGGCTTTGGCCAATCAGCCCGGGCAGCTCGGGCAAAACGCCGCAGGCCACGCGTGGGCCCGCAAAGTGGCCCAGCAACCGGCGCAGGCGCAGCACCAGTTGCTGCGCCGCGTCATGCTGGTCCACAAAATCGGCCGCGCCGGCCCGCAGCAAGGCGCCCAGTTGCTCGGCATCCAGGTGCTGCGCCACCACGATGACCGGACAAGCGGGGTTGAGGCTCGCCAGACTGGCCAACTGCGCCAGGGCATCGGCCAGGGTGGCCGGGCTCACGAGCTGGATCACCGCATCGCTGCCCGCCGCAGTGCTTGAAAAATCATGCGGGGGCAGCGCCAGGGGCAAGGCCAAGCCCAGGCCCTTGGCCAGCAGGCCGCCTAACTGCGCACTGGCAGCGGCTTGATCACACGCGGTGCAGATGGAAACTTGCATGGAACCTCCGAGGGCCGACGGGCGATGCTTGCCTCGCCCCAACCAGCCACCAGCATGGGCCGCAGCGCGTGGTGGCGCCATCCCAAAGTGCGAGCTTGAGCGGCGAGCCGTGGCCCGGTCCCGAGCGAGCGGGCGGCGGTGATCTACAGTCTGGTGGCGCGCGGGCCCGACCCCAAGCCCGACAGGCTCCTAGACCAGGACAATCTGCGCGAGCTGCTGGGCCGCATCGCTGACTTTTCCCTCAACCGCATCGACGAGTGACGGCCGTGGCATATCGGGCAGCACGACGACGAGCAACGACAGACCGCCGGCGCCATGGCCGCCTGAGGACGGCGTGTCACCTTGGCAAATGAGCGCTGGTACGTCAAAAGGAACCTGGTGTGAACTTGCAAGCCATCGACCCGCGGATGATCGAAGCCCTGGAGGGCGCCAGCAGCCTGCAGCTCTACCAACTCAAGGCGATCATCGAAGGCATGCTGGCCGACCCGCGCCGCGGCCTGGCAGCACGCGCAAACCTGCACCTTGGCCAGGCCGTGCGCTTCGTCGACTTTCGCGACGGGCAGACGCGCGGCGGCAAGATCATCGCCTTCAAGGACACCCAGGCCACCGTGCTCGAACAAGGTACAAAGCGAACCTGGAAGATCCCCTGCGTGTCGATGCAGGGCTACACCGACGCCGAACGGCAGGACGAGCAAACACCGTACGTGCCGCCGCCGGAGCCCGCCACCGCGCCAACCAAAACGCGCGAGTTCCAGCAAGGCGACACCGTGACGTTCCAGCATCGTGACGGCCGCAGCATCACCGGCGTGGCCGTGCGCATCAACCAGCGAACCGCCACGATCGGCACAGGTGACGGTGGCAACTGGCGCGTGCCGTTCCACATGCTGCGCCACGTGCTCGACATCTGACCCTGGCCGACATCTGATCCTGGCCGACATCAGGCAGTGGCTGGCGTCAATGGGGCCTTGGCGCGACGCTGCCTTCGATCTCACGCGAAGTAGTCAGCAATCTGCTGCGCAACCCACTGCGCACGGGTGATGGTGGGCACATGGCCGGCTCCCCCGGCGAGCATCAGCTTGGCGTTGGGTATCGATGCGCCCAGATGCGCCGCAGACGTCAAGGGAACGATGACGTCGCAGCTGCCGTGCAGCACCAGCGTCGGCTGGGTGATCGCGGCGAGGCGCGATGTCAGCTGCCGCCGGTGCCGCAGTGGTCGTAGCTGACTGTCCGCCACGACTGGCTGAGGGTTTCGAAAGCTGCGCTCCACAACTCGCTGTTGGCACCCGGCGCTGTATGCGCTGATCGCGGCCCAGATCACCGAGGCGGTGGTGGCCGGCTGCTTTGCCCACCGGCGCTCCAGTCGCGTGCAGCGGTATTTGTTGCCGCAACGGCAAGCCATGAACTTTGTGCTCGACGACGTGCTGGACGGCGGCGTGAACGACGCGCTCAACCTCGACAGCCACGGCAAGGCCTTGTCGTTTTTGCTGGTGGACCTGCCGCTGCAAGTGCCCAACGAGCTAAGCCCCATGCTGTGCGGCCTCACCGCCTGCCCCCCCAATTTTCTGGAGACAACGATGACCCGCTTCGCCCCAAATTTCACCCCCAATCGCCGTTCAGTCGCGGCTCGTCTGGCGATGCTGGCCTTTGTCGGCAGTAGCGCATTTGGGCCGCTGGTCCATGCCCAAGCCCCCGCCTACCCAAGCCGCCCGCTCACCTTTGCCGTGCCGTTTGCCGCCAGTAGCTCACTGATTTGCTGGCCCGCACGCTGGGCCAATCAGTCACCGGGCAAAGCCAACAAGCCGTGGTGGTGGACAACAAGGCGGGCGCCGGTGGCATGCTGGCCGCGCCCTACAAAACCGGGGCCGACGTGCCACCACGGCCCACATCACCATCGCCCAGCGTGATGCCACCCGTGGCGGCCACCACGCCGCAAGTGGCGGCACCGGCCGATTTCACCGTGCCGCCCGGTCAGGTGTTTGCGCTGGGCGACCATGGCAGCGCCGGCATCGACTCACGCCACTTCGGCCCCGTGCCGCTGCAAGACGTGGTCGGCCGGGTGCGGCAAGTGTGGTTCTCTTGGGGCGAAGGTGGCGTGCGCTGGGCGCGGCTGGGCAAGACGATTCAATGAGCCGGGTCGGCCCGCTCAGACCGTCCAACCCGCGCTGATCGATGGCGCCCGGCGCACTTTGCCGCGTGCTCAGCACGTGCTTGCGGCAAAACCGCAGCTGATTGGCCCTCATGCTCAGCCAATGGTGGGTGACTCGATTTACCCGCTCCCGCCAGCAGGAGAAGGGGGCAAATGCCGCGTGCACTTTGTCCTGGTCGAGGTCGTTTGACGGGCTCCCTCGCCCTCGTACCCGGGGGAGAGGGTTGGGGTGAGGGGCAAGGCGCCAGCCTTGCTGGTTTTTGTGCTCGCTTTCTGCACGGCGCCGGGGTTTCGCCCCGGCAGGCGACTGGCTTTCTTTTCGAACGGCCGAAAAGAAAGTCAGCAAAGAAAAGGGCCTGCAAACCAGTTTCAATGGGTTTGCCCTTGACCGCTTCGGGCACGACGCGATGGACTCGCCTGCGTGCAGGCTCAGACATTCGGCGTCTGTCACCACCGGGTTGGGATCGGGTTGCGGCTCGTCCAAGACGCTTGTCCTGGGCTACAGCACGGTGCGGGTTTGAGACCCACGAGCGGGAGAGGTCGATCCGCGCCGAAGCTGAGATTGAGTGCCCATCAGGAAACCGCATGGGCGCTATTGCGAGTGATGGCCCGCCGTCGATGGTGCAAGCCCGTGCGGGGGCGGGTGGGACGGCAGGTGGCCGGGGTGATGGCCGAATCGCCGTAGCGCAGCGCGAAATGCGGCAAAACCCTGCCACCGCAGCGGCCAGGCCAGCCAAGACAGCACGTATGCTGTGGCAGCGCAAAAAACTTGGCGCACTGGGCAAAAGACGCAATACAAGGTCT
>JAYWDK010000246.1:0-4647 GCA_043779845.1 Betaproteobacteria bacterium
ACCTGGACTCTTCGATCGCCGTCGACGACGAGCCCGATGATGATGAAAGCGAAGAGGACGAAGAAGGTGTAGTGGAGCGCACGTCAAAGCCAAAATCAATCTGGTCAGGCGGGGGCTTTCCACCGATAGCGCGAAGCGATCCCTGAAGGAACTTTCGCCAGGTGAGGCTTTTGATTTTCCAAAGTTTCTCGACTTCCTTCGAACCTGCGTGTTGTTGGGATCAAGCGGGGATGACACTGCCCGGTGGTCAACGCCTTCGCGTCGGCCTCGATCCTGTACAGCCAGGCGATGCGCTGAATGGCCTGCGCGGCCACGACACTGGCGTTGGCCTTGACCAGTTCGTCGAACTTCCTCCTCGCGTGAGCCAGGCAATACGCGGTGCTGCGCCCGTCCAGCGACAGCGCGGCGTCGTAGCCGCTATACGCATCCACCACCAGCGTGCCTGCCCAGCCTTCAAGAATTCGTAGGGATATTTACCCCCGCGCCCAGCGCAGAAGTCGAACACCACGCCCGGCTCGGGCTCGAAGGCGCCTCTCGCGTAAGCCCACATGTAGGCCTTCTTCGTCTTGCCCCCGCCGGGGTCGAGCAGCGAGATCGGCCGCATCTGTCAAATTCGGTCGGCGTGCACGATGCGCGAGTCGAGCACGAACGCCCGGTGCGCCTCGTAGAGCGGCATCAACTGCGCACCGGTCTGCCCGCTCCAGGCGGCCAGCGTCGAGCGCGGCGTATGAATTCCGGCGCGTGCGTTGATCTGTTCTTGCCGGTAGTAGGGGATGCGATCCACGAAGCGGCTGATGACCGTGTGAGCTTGCAGGCCCGGTGTTGGCAGCGCGTTGTCGAAGACCTGAGGGGCTGCCGGCTCCTGCACCAGCAGCTGGCAGCACCGGCAGGCCCACTTGCCCCGAATTTGCCGCTGCACGAAGAACTGCGCCGGAACAATGTCCAGCCGCTCGCTGATGTCCTCGCCCACGCGCACCATTGGCTGGCCGCACTCGGGCGTCTGGCAGTGGGTGTCAACGGGCTCGATGCGCTGGTCTACGCGCGGCAGGTGGGGCGGCAGTGGCTCGCGCTTGGGCTGACGGCGGGGCTGCTTGTCGGGTGCACCAGCGCCTGGGGTGTCGCCTTTGGTGGTGCCTTGCAAGGCAGCGAGCTGGGCTTCCAGGCTGGCCTGGTCGGCGGCGAGGGTCTCCTCGAAGATCTCACGCTGCTCCGCGTTCATGCGCTCGGTCTTGGCACCGAACTTCCAGGCCTTCAGCCGCGCCAGCTGGAAGGTGATGCTCTCGATCTTCGCGTCACGCCACTTGATGGCCTGCACTTGCGAGTCGATCCGCTTGTCCTGCTCGCCGATGTGTCTGCTCTGCTCACTGATGTGGGCAGCATTTGCGTGGCGAGTGCGGCCAGATCAGGCGCGCTCAGAACCCTGAGGTCTTGGGCTTTGATCGCGTGCACATCGAACATGCAGCCATTGTGCAAACTTCCATGTCAAGCCGACATTGGGTCTTCTTCCAATTGCTTTTGACCACCCGTTTCACCCCGTCTCACATTCGAGTTATGCACCGCAGTTGCTCAAGTCGTTGCCATGGCAAACCGAGCACCAAGGCGCTGAACTGATCGCGGGTCAAGGTCAGTGGTGCGGTGCCGCAGGTCGTGCCAGTTGTTGTGCCAGTCGTTGTGCTGCGTGGCCACTCGAAGCTGCCTTTGTTCAGACGCCGTGCGGCGCACCAAACCCCGAACCCGTCATGCACCAAGAGCTTGATGCGGGTCGACCGCACGTTGGCGAACAGGTAGCCGTGGTGCGCCTGGGCGGCACCAAAGACTTGCACCACGCGGGCCAGCAGCCGGTCGGCACCGGCGCGCATGTCCACAGGTTCAATGGCCAGCCAGACGGCGTCGATCCTGATCACCGCAGCATCTCGCGCAGCCAGGTCGCGCAGGTGCCGGATTGGGACGCCGGCCAGCGCATGACGACCGTCGTTGGCCCGCGCCTGAGCTCGATGTGAATGTCGGGCTCCGCCGACGCTGCTGGCGAGGTCGGCATCTGCACGGCAACGAAGCCGGGCAGGCCGCTTGCCGCCGCCGTGGCGCTAACGCCGACAGCGCCCTGGCTGCTGACCGCCATGGTGCCCACACGCTCAGCCTCGACCACCCAGCGCCTGAGCATGTTGGCGTTCAGGCCATTGGCCAGCGCCACCGCCGCGAACGACACGCCGGGCTGCTGGCAGGCCAGAACGATCTGGGCCTTGAACTCGGCGCCGTGGCGCCTGTGTGTCCGCCGTCCCGGCGACTCGACAACAACCGATGTGTCCATGTGTCCACGATGAAGTTACGTGGACACGAGCATCCTATGCCGCACACTCAGGTTCAAGATGCCATGGCCAGACGCTTACAAAGAACAAGCCCGTTGGCACCAAGCTCGTCTTCCAGGACAGCGCCTTCACTGACGACGTGGCCAAGACCAACCTGGCCGCGATCCTGAGCCAGCATGGTTTGGACGACGTGCAGAGCATCTGACCGTGGCGACTCGCATGCGCACTCTCGCGAAGATTTCGACCGGAGCTTCTGCACTGCCGCGACCGGCAGAAGCGACAGCCGCAATGAACCAGAACGCGCTGATGGCGCGGGTCGTCACCATTCTTGAAGAGGCGCGCGCCAGTGTTGCGCAGGCCGTCAACAGCCAGATGGTGATGGCCTACTGGCTGATCGGCCGCAAAATTGTGCTGGCGATACAAGGGGGTGAAGACCGTGCCGGGTATGGCCAGCGCGTGCTCGCGGCGCTGGCGGCCGAACTGACGCAACGCTTCGGGCGCGGTTACTCAGAAACCTACCTGCGCTACTTCAGGCGGTTCTACCTGGCCTATGCGGACCGTCAGCCGTCAATTCAGCACAGTGACAGTGCTGAATTGCCGCGCCCGGACACGCCCCGCGTCACCGCCGACCTGCAGACTGCCCTTGACCCGGTGGCGGCGTGGGTGGGCTTCTCTGGCCGGCTGAGCTGGTCGCACTACCGCACGCTGTGCCGACTTGAAAACCGCGCCGAGCGCCTGTTCTATGAGATGGAAGCCCACAAAGCGGGCTGAAGCGTGGAAACGCTGGAACGCCAGATGCACAGCCTCTTGTTTGCGCGCTTGTTGAAGAGCCGCAACAAGGCCGGTGTACTTGCCCTGGCGAATGCCGGCCAGGAGGTCAATGCACCCATCGACGCCATCAAGCACCCTTACGTGCTCGACTTCCTGAACCTGCCCGAGGCGCCGCAACTGCACGAGAGCACGTTGGAGGCCGCGATCATCGACAACTTGCAGCCGTTCTTGCTGGAGCTGGCCAAGGGCTTCGCGTTCGTGGCGCGGCAGCACCGCGTGGCGACCGAGTTCCAGCACTTCTACATTGATCTGGTCTTCTACAACTACCTGCTGAAGTGCTTTGTGCTGGTGGATTTGAAGATGGGCAAGTTGACGCATCAGGACGTGGGCCAGATGGACATGTACGTGCGCATGTTCGACGACCTGCGCCGCACCGAAGGCGACAACCCGAGCGTCGGCCTGATCTTGTGCGCCGAGAAGGACGAGGTGGTGGCGCGTTATTCGGTGTTGGCGGAAAGCCGGCAACTGTTTGCGTCGAAGTACATGTTGCATCTGCCCACCGAAGAAGAGTTGCGGCGGGAGCTGGCACGCGAACGCGAGCAGATCGAACGATTGCGTGCAAAGCCTGAGGGCGGGATGTCAGCGCGTAACGCCACTCGTTCAGCATTCGATGCCTGTTGGGCCAACCTGTAAGTCCGGTTTACAGGTTCACGCGAAAGGCCCGGAGCCAACAGGTTCAGTTGTCAACCGGCAGTTGACAACTGCCGCCGCCGAGCAGCGCTTGAGGAAATAAAGACGTGATGAAACTCCAGGTCGAACACAACCTGGACTACCAGCTCGCAGCCATCAACGCGGTGTGCGATCTGTTCGCCGGCCAAGAGGTTTGCAGAACCGAGTTCCCGGCGACGGTGGGGCGGATCACGCACCGGCTCTGGCCAAGGCGGTTCTCGCAGGGGATTGGGATGCTCCGGCTGGGGCGGATCACGCATTGGTTCTGGCCAAGGCGGTTCACGCACCGGATTGGGAGGCTCCGGGCAGTGCGGATAACCAATTGGCTTTGGTGCCCTGTCGGGTGACGGCGGCGAAGGTGAAGGCGACGGTGGACGGCTCGGTGGATGCTGGGCGCCGTCTCCACGGTGATCACCAGAGGGCATCGGGTGCAGAGCCCACTGCGCGCCATCCAGAAAAATTGGTAATTTTTCGGAAGCATTCATTTAAATAACGGCGGCCTGAGCCACCTTTCTAGCACTTGCGCACGGTGAGACCACGTGCCAGTCTGGCTCTACTTTGTTCTTTCCACGGGGCGCTTCGATTGACGCGGTGCATGCACAGGCACCATCTCGCGAACCTTGTCACGACCTGCAGTCGCTTCTGTCTGCGCATGCAACGGGAACTGCTGCGGGTTCAGAGACTTGGGGGGCGACTGAGGCTTGGTGGAGCTTTTCGACTGTTTCATGATGGTTCCAGGTTGTAGCGCAGTGAACTAGGAGGGCTTCGAGATTTCCGAAAGCGCTTGGGCAGCCGGCCGAATTTCCGAACTCTCGACGGCAAAGTCGCCCAGCGCCACGAT
>JAYWDK010000247.1:0-12669 GCA_043779845.1 Betaproteobacteria bacterium
GGCCGAGCAGGAAGTCGATGTTCAGGCTGCGCTCGTGGGCCTCGTCGATGATGATCGTGTCGTAGGCGCGCAGAAGCGGGTCGCTCTGCGTCTCGGCCAGCAAGATGCCGTCCGTCATCAGCTTGACGGAGGCACCCGGCTGGAACCGATCCTGGAAGCGCACCTTGTAGCCGACCACTTCGCCGAGTGGCGAGTTCAGCTCCTCGGCGATGCGCCTGGCCACGCTCGATGCCGCGATGCGCCGTGGTTGCGTGTGGCCGATGAGCCCACCGCCGTTCGCGCGCCCGCGGCCGAGGCCGAGCACGATTTTCGGCAACTGCGTGGTCTTGCCCGAGCCGGTCTCGCCGCACACGATGGTGACCTGATGCGCAGCGATCGCGGCCGCGATGTCGCCGCGCCGCGCAGAGACGGGCAGCGCTTCGGGGAAGGTGATCGGCGGGAGCGGCGCAGCGGGCGCGCGCGCTGCGGCGTTTGGGCCGGCGACCGAAGTTCGGGCCGCGGCGTTCGGTCGGTGCATCGTCGGCTGATTATCCCGGCGGCTCCGCCACCGCCAGCAGGGCCGCGGAAAGCACCGATGCGCCGAGGGTGCAGCAATGATAAAACCGCCGGCTGTTTCCGCGGCATCTCTGCCGCAGCTTGTCGCTTCCCCGCACCTGGAGTTTTTTCATGATCCGATTCACGCGCCTCGCAGTCGCTCTTGCGCTCGCCGCTTCCGCGAACATGGCCTTCGCCGCTGACCCGATCAAGATCGGCGTCGACGGCCCGTTCACCGGCGGCTCGTCGTCGATGGGCGTCAGCATGCGCGACGGCGTTCGCCTTGCCACCGAAGAGATCAACAAGGCCGGTGGCGTCCTGGGCCGGCAAATCCAGCTCGTCGAGCGCGACGACGAATCGAAGAACGAGCGTGGCGTGCAGATCGCACAGGAGCTGATCAACAAGGAAAAGGTCGCTGCCGTCGTGGGCTACATCAACACCGGCGTGGCACTGGCCTCGCAGCGCTTCTTTCAGGAAGCCAAGATCCCGGTGATGAACAACGTCGCCACCGGCTCGGTCATCACCCACCAGTTTGACGACCAGCCAGACAACTACATCTTCCGCAACTCCGCCCACGACAGCATCCAGGCGCCGATGATTGTTGAAGAGGCCATTACGCGCCGCGGCTTCAAGAAAGTGGCGATCCTGGCCGACAGCACCAACTACGGCCAGCTTGGCCGCGAGGACTTGGAAAAGGCGCTGGCGCTCAAGGGTGTCAAGGCCGTGGCGGTTGAAAAGTTCAACATCAAGGACGTGGACATGACCGCCCAGCTGCTGAAGGCCAAAGAGGCCGGTGCGCAAGCCGTGCTGACCTACGCTATCGGCCCCGAGCTGGCGCAAATCGCCAACGGCATGACCAAGCTGGGCTGGAAGGTGCCGATGATCGGCAGCTGGACGCTGAGCATGGCCAACTTCATCGACAACGCCGGCCCTGGCGGCGAGGGCGCGCGCATGCCGCAAACCTTTGTGCAAGAGCCCACCACGCCCAAGCGCCAGTCGTTCATCATCAATTACCTCAAGACCTTCAACCCGAAAAACGCCCGCATCGATTCACCGGTGTCGGCCGCGCAAGGCTACGACTCGATCTACCTGCTGGCTGCGGCCATCAAGCAGGCCAACTCGACCGACGGCCCCAAGATCAAGGCTGCGCTTGAAGACCTGAAGACGCCGGTGGACGGCGTGGTCACCAGCTACAACAAGCCCTTCACCGCCAAGGACCACGAGGCCATCACCGCCAACATCCCGGTGTTTGGCGAGGTCAAGGGCTCACGCGTGGTGTACGCCTACCCGGACGACCTGAAAAGGGCGTCTGATGTGCGTATCAAAGACGTCAACGCCAAGGGTGCGTTGGCCGTCAAGAAGTAAGCCCCCGCGCGGCTTTTAGCGACACGGCACCGCCTGCGCCCCAACGGGTTCGGGCGGTGCATTTTTTTGTGGGTGCGCCGTTTTGGCCGCGCCAATCCATTGTTAGGGGCTTCCATGCAGATCCTCACCCAACTGGTGTTCAGCGGCATCGCGCTGGGCATGATCTACGCGGTCATCGCGTTTGGTTACCAGCTGACTTTTGCCACCTCGGATACCTTGAACTTTGGCCAGGGCGACGCGCTGATGCTGGGCGCGCTGGTGGGCCTCACGCTGGTTGACAAGGTGGGCCTCAACTACTGGCTGATGATCCCGCTGGTGTGCTTGTTTGGCGCGTTTCAGGGCGCGGTGGTCGAGCGCATCGGCGTGCGCCCCGCCATCAAGATCAAGAGCGAATTTGGCTGGATCATGTCCACCATCGCGCTGGGCATCATCTTCAAGAATGTGGCTGAAAACGTCTGGGGCCGCGACGACTTGAAGTTCCCGTCGCCACTGCCCGAGTCGCCCATTCAGTTGTTGGGCGCCAATGTGCTGCCGATGGAGATTTTGGTGGTGGTGGGCGCAGTGGGCATGATGTTGGCGGTTGAGATATTCAACCGCAAGTCCATCTACGGCAAGGCCGTGGTCGCCACCTTCAATGACCGCGACGCGGCCAAGCTGATGGGCATCAACACCTCGTTGGTGATCACCTTTTCGTACGCGTTGTCGTCGCTCACCGCGGGCTTTGCCGGTGTGCTGATCGCGCCGCTCACGCTCACCGGCGCCACCATGGGCGCGGTGCTCGGACTCAAGGCCTTTGCGGTGGCCATCATCGGCGGCCTGAACAGCGGCATGGGCATCATCGTGGGCGGCGTGATCCTGGGCATCGCCGAAACCACCACGGGCTTTTATCTGTCCACGGGCTACAAAGACGTGCCCGGCCTGGTGCTGCTGCTGGTGGTGCTGGCTGTCAAGCCCGCCGGCCTGTTTGGCAAGACCGCGATCAAGAAGGTATAGAGATGACAACCCCCACGCTCACTTCGTTCACTGCCCCCCAAGGGGGCGGCAGCACCCTTGGGGCGGCCCGGCGGGTACTGCTATGAACAAGCGTATTTTGATGATCGCCATCATCGGCTTTGGTCTGGTCGCAGGCCTGCCACTGGCGGTGCACAACCCGTATTACATCCACCTGGTCGAGACCATCATGATCTACGCGATCGTGCTGTTTGGCCTCGACATCGTGGTGGGCTATACCGGCCAGGTGTCGCTGGGCCACTCGGGCTTGTTTGGCATTGGTGCCTACGCGGCGGGGGTGTTGGTGATGAAGCTCAGCGCCCCGCTGTGGATCACGCTGCCGGCGGCCGTGCTGGTGACGGCGGGTTTTGGCGCGCTGCTGGCGCTGCCGGCGCTGCGCGTCACGGGCCCGTACCTGGCGATGGTGACACTGGCCTTTGGCACCATCATCCAGATCCTGATCAACGAGATGACGTTTTTGACCGAAGGCCCGCTGGGCATCAAGCTGGCCAAGCCCGGCCTGTTTGGCGCCAAGCTTGACGAGCGCGAGTTTTACTGGGTGGTGCTGGTGCTGCTGATCTTGTCGCTGGTGGTGGTGCACCGCATCCTGCGCTCGCATTTGGGCCGGGCTTTTGAGGCGCTGCGTGGCAGCCCGGTGGCGTCTGATTGCATGGGCGTATCGGTCTACCGCTACAAGGTGTACGCCTTTGTCATCAGCGCCGGTTTTGCCGGCCTGGCGGGCTCCTTGTATGCGTACAGCGAGCAGTACATCTCGCCCAATACCTACAACTTCGAGCTCACGGTGATGTTCTTGCTGGCCATCATCATGGGCGGGCGAAAAACACGCACCGGCGCGCTGTTGGGCGCCACCATCATCGTGCTGCTGCCCAAGCTGCTGGATGACCTGGAACTGTTCCGCTACGTGGCCGTGGCCATTGCCGTGTTGGTGACGGTTGGCGCGGTGGTGTCGGTGCAGCGTGGCAAGACCACTTGGCGCTCGGCGGCCATTCCGGTGGTGGGCAGCATCGCTTTGGCGGCGGTGTCGTTCGTGCTGCAAACCATGACCGACTGGCGCTTGTCGATCTTTGGCCTGATCACGCTGTTTGTGGTGTATTACCTGCAGGACGGCATCGTGGGCTTTGTGCGCGGCGCGCTCAACCTCAAGCCCCAGGGCGAGCAGTTTGACGAGGCCAAGGTGGCGCCGGTGCGTGGTGACGCCATCACCGACTCGAACACCAACCGCGACGCGCCGGTTGAGCTGCTGGCCGCCAACAACGTGCTGATGCAATTTGGCGGCCTGAAGGCGCTCAACGACGTGGCGCTGTCGGTCAAGCGTGGCACGGTGCATGGCCTGATCGGGCCCAACGGCTCGGGCAAGAGCACGATGATGAACGTGCTTACAGGCATCTACGTGCCGACCGCCGGCCAGATCTCGTTCGCGGGCCGCTCGCTGGTGGGCCGCACGTCATCCGACATCGCGCTGTCGGGCATTGCCCGCACCTTCCAGAACGTCCAGTTGTTCGGCGAAATGACGGCGCTGCAAAACGTGATGGTGGGCCTGCACCACAGCTTTGCCAGCAACCTGATCGACGTGGCACTGCACACCCCGCGCTACAAGCGCGAGGACGCGGCGGCCACCGCGCGCGCGCTGGGCTTGCTGCACTTTGTAGGCCTGGCCGACCTGGCGCACGAGGAGGCGCGCAACCTGCCTTACGGCAAACAACGCCTGCTGGAAATCGCCCGCGCGCTGGCGCTGGACCCGCAGTTGCTGCTGCTCGACGAGCCCGCCGCCGGCCTGACCGCGCCCGACATCAAAGAGCTGGTGGCCATCATCGGCAAGATCCGCGACCACGGCATCACGCTGATCCTGATCGAGCACCACATGGACGTGGTGATGTCGGTCTGCGACACGGTATCGGTGCTGGACTTTGGCCAAAAAATCGCAGAAGGCAAGCCCGCAGCGGTGCAGGCCGATCCCAAGGTGATCGAGGCTTACCTCGGCGGACAGGCTGCATGAGTCGCGACAAATTGATGGGAAGCGGGCGGGCCGAGCGCCGGGCCACCATCGGCCAGAGGCCGATGGTCCTCGGCAGGCACGGGCAGTCCGCAGGGACTACCCGAGTCCGGCCTCAGTTCACCAAGCCGGCCCGCATCCCCTTGGGGGATCGGCCAATGTACCCATGGGACGAGGGGCGCCATTCATGCTGACCATCACCAACTTACACGCCGGCTACGGCAAGATCGAAGTGCTGCAAGGCGTCTCGATCACCGTGCCTCGCGGCCAGGTCGTCACCCTGATCGGGTCCAACGGCGCCGGCAAGACCACCACCATGCGCGCGGTGTCCGGCATGATCGCGCCCACCGCCGGCGAGATCACGCTCAACGGCCGCCGAATCGACGGCCTGGAGTCCTACCACATTGCGCGTTTGGGCCTGGCCCATTCACCCGAGGGCCGGCGCGTTTTTGCCACCATGTCGGTGATCGACAACCTGCGCCTGGGGGCGTTTCCGCGCTACACCGGCGCGCGGCCCAAGGGCGATGTCGAGGCCGATCTGGAGCGCGCGATGGCGCTGTTCCCACGCTTGCAAGAGCGGCGTTTGCAGCTGGCCGGCACCTTGTCGGGTGGCGAGCAGCAGATGCTGGCCATGGCCCGCGCCATCATGCTCAACCCCGAGGTGGTGCTGCTCGATGAGCCGTCGATGGGCTTGGCGCCCATCCTGGTGGACGAGGTGTTCCGCATCATCGCGCGGCTCAAATCCGAAGGCGTGACCATGCTGTTGGTGGAGCAGTTTGCCGCCGCGGCGCTGGCCGTGGCCGATTACGGCTACGTGCTTGAAAACGGCCGCATCTCGCTGCACGGGCCGGCCACACAATTGCGTGATGACCCGGCGGTGCAGGCGGCGTATCTGGGCGGCGGCGGGCACTGAGCGGCCGCCCCTCTCCCCAAGCGCTTGGGGTGCTCCCTCTCCTGCTCGCGGGAGAGGGTTGCTGAGCGGCGCGCCAACAAGCCCTCAGCCCATCACCCCAGCGGCGGCACGTTGAACACCTGCCGCAAGTAGGCCAAAAACGTCTGGTCGTCGCACAGGATCTTGCCCGGGCTGTCCGACAGCTTGGCCACCGGCTGGCCGTTGCAGTGCGCCAGTTTCATCACGATGTGCAGCGTGTGCAGGCCCACATCGTTGGTCAGGTTGGTGCCAATGCCAAAGCCCAACTGCGTGCGGTCGGCAAAGTGGCGGTACAGCTCAAAAGCCTTGGGCAGGTCCAGGCCGTCACTGAACACCAGGCGCTTGGTGTGGGTGTCGATGCGCAGCCGTGCGTAGTGCGCGAGCGCCTTCTCACCCCAAATCACCGGATCGCCCGAGTCATGGCGCAGGCCGTCAAACAGCTTGGTGAAGTACAGGTCGAAGTCGGCCAGGAAGGCGTCCATGCCCACCACGTCAGTGAGCGCCACGCCCAGGTCGCCGCGGTACTCCTGCACCCAGGATTCCAGCGCGGCCTTTTGAAAATCACGCAAGCGCACGCCCAGCGCCTGGTAGGTTTGCAAAAACTCATGCGCCATGGTGCCGATGGGCACCAGGCCCAAATCACGCGCCAGCAGCACGCAAGATGTTCCCCTGAAGTATTCGGGCACCTCACGCGCCAGCGTGCTCACCACCTCGCGGTGCCAGGCGCCCGAGAACCGCCGGCGCACGCCAAAGTCAAAAAACTCGAAGGGGTTGCGGCGCGGTGCCTCGTGGCTGAAGGCGCGCAGCATCTGCACTTTTTCATCGAGCCGGCGTCGGCCCTCGGCCAGGGCCGCAGTTTGGTCAAAGCGCCTGAAGTACAGCTCGTTGACGATCGCCAGCACGTGGATCTCAAACGCCATCACGTGCACTTGCGGCCCACGCGCCACCACCTCCAGCGTGCCCGCGTTGTCGCGCACTTCAATGAAATCACGCTGGAACTGGAAGATGCGCAAGAAGTCGACAAAGTCGCTCTTGATGAAGCGCAGGCCGCGCAGGTAGGCCAGCTCGTCGGGCTGGAAGCGCAGGCTGCACAAATGATCAAGCTGCTCGTTGAGCTCGGCAATCAAGTGCGTGAGCGGGTAGTCACGCGCGTTGCGGCAGATGAAGATGTACTCGGCCTGCGTCTGCGGGTGCCGGTGCAGCATGGCCTGCCACATCGTGAACTTGTAGAGGTCGGTCTCCAGCAGGCTGTCGATCACGGGTTGCATGGCGGGCGGCGATGGGCTGCAAAGAGCGGCCAATTGGCCGGTGAGGCAGTATAGGTTTGGGGCACCCATGGCAGGCCTTGCGTGGCGCCGGGGGTGAGGCTCATCGGCGACTTCGAGTTGATGCGGTTGCGCGAGGTGGCGTGAGCGGGCGGCGTCAGCGCAATGCCGTGGCCGCTTTCAGCACATCAATAGCATCAATGGCCTGCATGGCCGCAGCGGACGGCGCTGCATGGATCACCAGAAGGGACTGTTTGTTGTACGTGCCCTGGTTGGTGGCGCGATCGGTGAACCGCACCAGCAGCTCGGTTCTGCCGAGATGGCGGAAGTCGCCGAGCGCCAGCACCTGGAAGTTGTACGAGAAGCCGTTGCCCCGCAGCACGACCGACAGCGAGTCGATCTGCACGGAATCGAACTTGAAATCCTGCAGTCGATAGTGATGCGACGGCCGCTGCGGCGCGAGCGAGCTCGCCACGCTCGCAAGGTCGAGGTCGCGGTAGATGCGCTCGCCGGCATGCCGCAGGTCGAAGCTCGCGGGCGTGGCAAGCTCGCGCGCGCTGCGGCCGTCGGCGACGAGCGCCACTGCCAAGCAGTCGACGTACGCGTTGAACTGCGGCGATTCGGCGATCTCGCCCAGATCCTTGGCGGCGCGAAGCGCGGCGATCAGGTCGGCGCACGAGCGCAGCTCAATGCCTTGCGATCGGTTGAACAGGGGCGGCAGCGAAGACGCTGGCGCGCTGAGACCATGATCGAGCACGACGACGGCGCCCGGCGTGCCGGCGCACCCGCCAAACAGGAGGCAACTGAGTGCCAGCAGCGATGCCAGCGTGCGGACGGGGGTGTGCCAGCGTTTCACTTCACTTCACTTCACTTCACTTCGCTTCACTTCACTTCACTTCACTTCACTTCACTTCACTTCGCTGCGGTCACGGCCGCATTGATCGCCGTGTCGAAGGGCCGGGGAGATTTTCGGCGCCAGGCGTCGTTGCCCACTCGTTGTGTGGCTGGGCCACACGCCTCGTCGACGTTTAGCCCGGCACCGAAACTCTCCCCGGCGCGGGCCCGACCCCAAGCCCGACAGGCTCCTAGAGCGTGAAGTCGTAGTCGATGACCAGCGGCGCGTGGTCTGAGAAGCGCTGCGCGAGGTAGATGTGCTCGGTTCGGGCCAGTGCTGCCAAGCCAGGAGTGGCCAAGTGGTAGTCCAGCCGCCAGCCCACGTTTTTGGCCCATGCCTGGCCGCGGTTGCTCCACCAGGTGTATTGCTCGGGGTGCGGGTTGAGTTGGCGGAAAACGTCAACCACGCCGGCCTCATCAAGCAAGCGGGTCATCCAGGCGCGCTCTTCGGGCAAGAAGCCAGAATTCTTCTGGTTGCCCTTCCAGTTTTTCAGGTCGATGGGGTGGTGCGCGATGTTGACGTCGCCCACCAGGATGAACTCGCGCTGGCCCTTGAGCGCCAGCAAATGCGGGTAGACATGCTCAAGAAAGCGGAACTTGACGGCTTGCCGCTCGTCGCCCGACGAGCCGCTGGGAAAGTAGCAACTGATGATGCTGAGCTTGCGCGTGGGGCTGTCGAAGCGGGTTTCGACATAGCGGCCCTCGGCGTCAAATCCGGCGTCGCCCAGGCCCACGATCACGTCGCTGGGCAGGTGGCGGCTGTACACGCCCACGCCGGAATAGCCTTTTTTTTCGGCGAAGTGAAAATGCCCCTGCATGTCGGCCACCGCCTCGAACTTGCCGGCCACGTCGGCGGCCTGGGCCTTGACTTCTTGCACCCCCATACAATCCGCGCCCGACTGGGCTGTCCATTCCACAAAGCCTTTGCTGGCGGCTGAGCGGATGCCGTTCAAGTTGAGCGTGACGAGTCTGAAAGCCAAGAGATCTCCATGAATAAAACTGCCTCTACCGATAACGCCAAAACCGCCGCTTTGGCGCAGGATTTTGTGCAGTTTGCGGTGGAAGCCGGGGTGTTGCGCTTCGGCGAATTCAAGACCAAAGCAGGGCGTCTGTCGCCCTACTTCTTCAATGCCGGCTTGTTTGACGACGGCGCCAAACTGGGCAGTCTGGCCGGATTTTATGCACGCCGCTTGCTGGATTCGGGCATCGAATTCGACATGCTGTTTGGGCCTGCGTACAAAGGCATTCCGCTGGCCGCCGCGGTGGCCATCGAGCTGGCAAGGTTGGGCCGCAACCTGCCTTTTGCCTACAACCGCAAAGAGGCCAAAGACCACGGCGAAGGCGGCACCCTGGTGGGCGCGCCGGTGCGCGGCCGGGTGCTGATCATTGACGACGTGATGTCGGCCGGCACCTCGGTGCGTGAATCCATTGCCATGATCAGCGCTGCTGGCGCCACGCCGGCGGGTGTGGCCATCGCACTGGACCGGCAAGAAAAAGCCAGCGAGGGCGGCACGGACATGGCGTGGTCGGCGGTGCAGTACGTGCGTGATCACCTGAAGCTGGAGGTGGCTTCGATCGCCACGCTGCAAGACCTGTTGCAGTATCTGCAATCAACCAGCGCGCCCGAGCTGGCCTTGCATTTGCAGCGCGTTGTGGCCTACCGTGATCGCTATGGTGTTTGACCTGAACTTGGCGCGGCGTGGCGCGCTGACGGGCGTGTTGCTGTTGGGCTGGCTGTGCCCGTGGGCGTCCTGGGCGCAGACGCCCAACGCGGCGGGCATCTACACCTGTACTGACTCGACGGGCCGGCGCCTGACCTCCGACCGCCCGATTGCCGATTGCACCGGCCGCGAGCAGCGTGTGCTCAACCGCGACGGGTCCGTGCAAAAAGTGGTGCCGCCCACGCTCACCGCCGAAGAACGGGCCGAACGCGATTTGGCGGAACGCCGGGCTGAAGTGGCCCGCGCCGCGTTAGCGGACGGCGTGCGGCGCGACCGCAACCTGCAGGCCCGGTTTCCCAACGAGGAGACGCACCGCAAGGCTCGGGAGGCGGCGTTGGACACGGTTCGCCTGGCGACAAAAGCCACCGAACACCGTCTCAAGGAGTTGGCCAACGAGCGTAAACCTTTGCTCGAAGATGCTGAGTTTTACAAGGGCCGGCCCCTGCCGCAACGCTTGAAGCAGCAGCTCGACGCCATTGATGCGGGGGTGAATGCGCAGCGCCAGTCGGCCGCCAATCAGGAGACGGAGTTGGTGCGCATCAATGCGCTGTATGACCTGGAGCTGGAGCGCCTGCGCCGGCTGTGGGGCGGCGCCTTGCCCGGTTCTGCGGCGGCGGGGCCGGTGTTGGCGCCGCCTCCCGTGGCGCCGCTGTCCATCAAGCCGCAATTGGCGGGGCGCGCCGCCTCGCGCTGAGCGGCGATAGCGACGCAGCGGCATCGCGCCGCTGCTGGCTTTGGCCCCGGCCTCAGGCCACTGCGTCCAAACGTGCCTTGAGCCGCTCGTTGACCAGCGCCGGGTTGGCTTTGCCCTTCGACGCCTTCATGACCTGGCCCACCAGTGCGTTGAAGGCCTTGTCTTTGCCAGCGCGGTACTCGTCCACTGATTTGGGGTTGGCGGCAAGCACATCGTTGATGATCTGCTCCAGCGCGCCCGTGTCGTTCATCTGCTTGAGGCCCTTGGCGTCGATGACCTCGTCGATGCGGTTCAAGTAATCGGCCAGATCCACGATGGAGCGGTCAGCGTAGGCCGCAGCAAGAGACTGCCCACCCCATTCGCCAGCAGCCCAGAGCACGTCGAACACCACCTTGGCGGCGTTGTTTGAGACAGTGCCGTCGGCAATGCGTTTGATCAGCGCGCCAAGCAGCGGCGGCCCGACCGGGCTGGAGTCGATGGTCTTGCCTTCGGTATTGAGCCGCCGCGACAGCTCGCCCATCATCCAGTTGGCCACCAGCTTCGGGGCGGCACAGGCGTCTCGGGCGCTCTCGTAGTAGCGGGCAAAGGCCAGGCTCTGCGTCATCACGGCCGCGTCGTCGGCGGCCAGGCCATCCTGCTGCTGAAACCGCAAGGCCATGGCCGCAGGCAACTCGGGCAAAGTGGCGCGCACTTGCTCAATCCACTCGGGCGAGATCACCAGCGGCGGTAGATCGGGGTCGGGGAAATAACGGTAATCATGAGCGTCTTCCTTGCTGCGCATGGCCCGTGTTTCGCCGGTGTCCGAGTTGAACAGCACGGTGGCTTGCTGGATCGCAAAGCCGTCTTCGATCTGGTCGATCTGCCAGTTGATCTCGTAGTCAATGGCCTGCTGCATGAAGCGGAACGAGTTCAGGTTCTTGATCTCGCGCCGCGTGCCCAGGCCAGCACCCGGCTTGCGCACCGAGACGTTGGCGTCGCAGCGGAAGCTGCCTTCTTGCATGTTGCCGTCGCAGATGCCCAGCCACATCACCAGGGCGTGCAGGGCTTTGGCGTACTCCACAGCCTCGGCAGACGAGCGCATGTCGGGCTCGGTCACGATCTCAAGCAAGGGCGTGCCGGCGCGGTTCAGGTCGATGCCGCTACATGGACGACCATCCTCGCCTTGGTAGCCGTCGTGCAGGCTTTTGCCGGCGTCTTCTTCGAGGTGGGCGCGGGTCAGGTTCACGGTCTTGGGCTCCCCGGCCAGCATGAAGCCCACAGTGCCACCCTGCACCACCGGCGTCTCGTACTGGCTGATCTGGTAGCCCTTGGGCAGATCGGGGTAGAAGTAGTTTTTGCGCGCGAAGATCGACACCGGCGCCACCTTGGCGCCCACCGCCAGGCCCAGCCGAATGGCGCGGTCCACGGCGGCGCGGTTCATCACCGGCAGGCTGCCGGGCAGTGCCAGATCAACCGCGCAGGCCTGGGTGTTGGGTGCGGCGCCAAACGCCGTGCTGGCGCCCGAAAAAATCTTGCTCAGCGTGGAGAGCTGGGCGTGGGTTTCAAGGCCGATCACGACCTCGTAGCCCCGGATCAACAATGGTTTGTTCATGCGGTTTGCTCGACCGGTGCGCGTTGGTGCCAATCGGTGGCCTGCTGCAAGGCGTGGGCCGCGTGCAGCAGCGTGCCTTCGCTGAAATAGTTGCCGATCAGCTGCAGGCCAACGGGCATGTTGTGGGCGCCAAGCCCCGCCGGCACGCTCATGCCGGGCAAGCCTGCCAGGCTGGCGGGCAGCGTGAAGATGTCGGCCAGGTAGGCCTGGATCGGGTCCTTGTCTTGCTCGCCCAGTTTCCAGGCCACGCTGGGTGCCACCGGCCCGGCGATCAGGTCGCAGCTGGCAAAGCAGGCCTGAAAATCGTCGGCGATCATGCGGCGCAGCTTTTGCGCTTGCAGGTAATACGCGTCGTAATACCCATGGCTCAGCACGTAGGTGCCGATCATGATGCGGCGCGTGACCTCGTCGCCGAAGCCTTCGGAGCGCGATTTTTTGTACATGTCGTTGAGGTCGCTGTAGTGCGCCGCACGATGGCCATAACGCACGCCGTCAAAGCGGCTCAGGTTGCTGCTGGCTTCGGCCGGCGCAATCACGTAATAGACCGGAATCGACAGCTCGGTGAGCGGCAAGTCCACATCAACCAGCGTGGCGCCGAGTTTTTCAAATTCAGCCAGCGCGGCGCGCACGGCGACCAGAACGTCGGGCGCGCAGCCGGCGCCAAAGAACT
>JAYWDK010000248.1:0-4640 GCA_043779845.1 Betaproteobacteria bacterium
CCAGCACCAGGCCGTGGGCGGCGCAGCGGCTGGCCACCAGATTGATGAACAAGCGCGTCAAGGCCAATGATTTTTGGCGCAGCGCGGCCATGCCGCCCAGGGGCGTAGCGGCCAGCAAAGTGTCGACGCCGCATTCCAGCGCGGCCAGGCCCAGCACCGATGGCGTGCCGCACAAATAACGTGTTATGCCGGCGACAGGCTGGTAGAGCGGCGTGAAGGCAAACGGCGCCGCGTGGCCGTGCCAGCCCGCCAGTGGCTGCGGCACGCGGTTGACCAGGCTGGGCCGCACCCATACAAACGCTGGCGCGCCGGGGCCGCCGTTGAGGTATTTGTAGCCGCAGCCCACGGCAAAGTCGGCGCCGTCGTCGTTCAGGGCCACGGGCACCGCGCCGGCCGAGTGGGCCAGGTCCCAAACGGTCAAGGCGCCCACTTTGTTAGCGGCGGCGCTGAGTTGGGCCATGTTGTGCAGCCGTCCGGTGCGGTAGTTGGTTTGCGTGAGCAGCAACACGGCGGCATCCAGGCCCAGCGCGGCCGGGATGTCATCGTGCGAGTTGACCAGGCGCAGCGTGCAGCCGTGCTGCGCGGCCAGGGTTTCGGCGATGTACAGATCGGTGGGGAAGTTGCTGCGCTCGCTGACGATGACCGTGGGTTTGACGGCGCGCCCGGTGTCATCGCCGCGCCGAATGGCCAGCGCCGCCGCCAGCACCTTGTACAGGTTGACGGAGGTGGAATCGGTGGCCACCAGCTCGCCCGGGCCAGCGCCCACCAGCGGCGCGATTTTGTCGCCAACGCGTTGCGGCAAGCGCATCCAGCCAGCGGCGTTCCAGCTGCCGATGAGGCCCAGTCCCCACTCTTCGGTGATGACTTGTTGCACGCGTGCGGCGGCCTTGCGCGGCAGCGCGCCCAAGGAGTTGCCGTCGAGGTAAATCATGCCGTCGGGCAGGTCAAACTGCTCGCGCAGTGGCGCCAGGGCGTCGGCGGCATCTTGGGCCAGGGCAAGTTCTCGGGTCATGGTTGGGGGCGTGTATTGGGTGGGTTCAAAGTTCGCGCAACACGGCGCGCACCGGCGACGCGTCGGCGGTCATCAGTTTGAGCGGCAGGGCGATCAGCTCGTAGTCGCCCTCGGGCACGTCGTCGAGCACCAGGTTTTCGAGCACACGCAGCCCACGCTGGCGGATGACCTGGTGGCTGTCCAGGGTTTTGCTGCTGGCGGGGTCGATGCTGGCGGTGTCGATGCCGATCAGGCACACGCCCAAGTCGGCCAGGCGGTGGAGGGTGTCGGGGGCAAACGCGGCCAGCGCGTCGTCCCAGGTGCTGGGCGCCTTGGCATAGGTGCGCACCAACACCCGGGGCGGCAGGCCGTGCAGTGCGTGGTCCAGGTGACGCCACTCGATCAGCGGCCCGCAAGCAACGGCGTGGATCACGCGACAAGGCCCGAGATACGGCTCCAGGCCAAGTTCTCCGGCGGCAACACCGTCGGCGCTGTAGTGCAGCGGGGCGTCGGCGTGGGCGCCGGTGTGCGGGCTGAGCGTGAGCGTGCTGACGTTGACGGGGCAGCCCGGCGACAGCGTGGCGGCCCAGCGCTGGGCATAAGGTTCGTCGCCCGGGAACACCGGCGAGGCGGCCCAAACCGGGGGTGAGATGTCCCACAAACGTTTCATCGGCGCATGATAGGCGCCCGAAAACTAATTGACAACTAAAGTAGATTGACGAGCCACCCGCTCGCATTGGGCCAGCCCAAGCGTGGTCTCAGGGCTTTTTTTCCAGGCGCATCACGTCGTTGTCGCGGCGCATCGCGAAGCGGTTGAGAAAGCTATTGCCCAGCAACACCATGGGCATGTCCGTCGGGATCACCACGGCGGCGACGTTGGCAAGCTCGACGCCGCCAAACTTGACCGACGTGATGTTGATGCTGTGCACCGGCACGGCGCCGTTGGCGGTGCCCGTGAGGCCGGGCGTGCCGCGCTTCCAGTCGAGCCCGATGCGGTTGGCCTCGCTCTGGCTGATGGCGATGGACGTGGCGCCGGTGTCCACCATGAATTGCACGGTTTTGCCGTTGATGGACCCGGGGCCGCCGAAGTGCCCACCCGGGCCCATCGGCAAGACGATTTCAGTGCCGCTGGCGCTGGGCTCACCACCACCACCACCGCCACCGCCACCCACGCGGGCGGGCGCGGCGCCCAAACGCAGTGTGCTGGTGCGCCCAGCCACGTCGACCACGGCCACGCCGTCGCCCAGGCTGCGCAGGGTGACGCCCCGGGCGGTGGCGCCCACGGCCAGCAACTGCGTTTGGCCGTCGATCATCAGCAGCGCCTTGCTGGCACCCATGCTCCCGGCCAGGCTGACGGTTTGCGCTTGCGCCGCGCCGCCCGCAAGCGCGGCCAAGGCCCCAACCACAATGACCACCACGGCCACTGCGGTCGGTGGCCAAAAGCCAGAGCGGGCGCGGTGTTGCAGCTCAATCACGGAAGTTGTCAAAGGTGAGCGGCACGTCGCCCATATCCTTGCGCAGCATCGCCATGGCGGCTTGCAGGTCATCTCGCTTGGCGCCGGTGATGCGCACTTTGCCGTCTTGAATGGCGGCCTGCACCTTGAGCTTGCTCAGCTTGACCTGGCCCTGGATCTTTTTGGCCGTCTCGGCGTCAATGCCTTGTTTGACGGGCACGGTGAGGCGCACTTTGTCGCCGCCCATTTTTTCGATCTTGGCGCTGAAATCGAGAAAGCGCACGTCCACGCCGCGCTTGCTGAGCTTGAGGGTGAGCAGGTCACGCACCTGGGCGATCTGGAAATCGCTGTCGGCGTGCAGTTGCAGCGTGCGGTCTTTGCCGGTTTCGGTGCTCTCGATCTTGGCCGCCGAGCCCTTGAAGTCAAAGCGGGTGTTGATTTCTTTGTTGCTTTGATCGACCGCGTTGCGCAGTTCCACCAAGTTGGGTTCTAAGACGGTGTCAAAGCTGGGCATGGTGGTGTGGCCGCTGGAAGATTGAACAGGTCAAAATTTTGCCACGTGAGCCGACGCGGCCTGCGGGTGCATTGGCCGGGGGCCGGGCATGAGGGTTCGGGCGGTCGCTCTGGCGGTGGTTCAGGCGCTGGGTTTCAAATGAAACCCATCCGGCGCAGCAAGGCCTGTGCGGTGTTGATGTGCTCTCGCATCGATACCAAGGCCGCCGCGCAGTCATCGGCCGAGAACTGGGCGCCCTCGATCTCGATCTTGCGGGCCAGCGCCTGGATGGCGCGCATGCCCATGCTGGCCGCAGCGCCCTTCACGGTGTGGCTCAGGGCGGGCAGCGAGGCGGTATGCCCAGCGGCCAGCGCGGCCAGCAAGGCGGCTTGGCTGCCGGTCTCGTCCGACAAAAAGCTGAGCAGCACCGACCGGTAGCCCGCCAGCGATACGCCCACGCACACATCGCCAATCACCGTCATGTCGAGATGGGTGCTCACGTCGTTGGCCCGAAAGCGCCGGCGCGGCGGGGCGCTGCCCTGTGGCATCACGGTGATGGGGGTGGTGAGGGTGCGCACGTTGTGGGGGGCTGATGGTTGGGTGTGGCGGGTGGGCCGGGTGTGGGTGTCATTGCTGGCGCGGGCGGTGATCACCAACGCGTGCCGCGTGTGCACATCACCGAACCAAGCCACCAGCCATGCCTCCATATCGTCTACTTGCGTCGGTTTCAAGAGGAACTTGTTCATGCCAGCGGCCAATTTGCGTGCTGGCCTGTCGGCAAATCCAGCCACGCCCGGGGCCGCTGGGTGCCGCTTCTTCGGCGCCTGTCGGGCATGGGGTCAACCCGAAGGGTCGGGGAGATTTCCGGCACCAGGCGTCGTTGCCGACTCGTTGTGTGGTTGGGCCACACGCCTCGCCAGCGCCTAGCCCAGCACCGAAACTCTCCCCGGCGCGGGCCCGACCCCAAGCCCGACAGGCTCCTGAGCGAAAATCGCGTGATGTCATCCACCCAGCCCCCGTTGGCTACCGCCTTGGCCATCAGCTACGCCTGCAAGCTGCGGGCGTTCAACAGTTTTGGTCTGCCCGCGGTGGCCCACACGTTGGTGCACATCGGCAGTGATGCCGACGTGCGCCGCATGCTGGATCACCCCGCGCTGGGTCGCGCGCCCAAGCTGGTGCTGGGCGGCGGCAGCAACCTGATCCTGACCCGCGACCCGCAGGCCGTGGTGCTGCGTGTGGAGGTGCTGGGCCGGCGCCTGGTGGCCGAGCACGATGACGCCTGGATTGTTGAATTTGGCGCCGGTGAGCGCTGGCACGACGCTGTGGCCTGGACGCTGGATCAAGGCTGGCCAGGGCTAGAAAACCTGGCGCTGATCCCCGGCACGGTGGGTGCCGCGCCGGTGCAGAACATCGGTGCTTACGGGCTGGAGCTGGCCGACCGCTTTGAATCACTGGACGCGGTGGATCTGGTGACGGGGCGCAGCGTGACGCTGGGCCACGCCGCCTGCAACTTCAGCTACCGCGACAGCGTATTCAAGCACGGTGGTTTTGGCGGGCTGGCGGGCAAGAGCCTGATCACCCGCGTGCGCTTGCGCTTGCCCAGGCCGTGGCAGCCAGTGCGGGGCTACCTGGACATCGAGCGCCGCATGGCCGAGACCGGCAACCCCGCGCCAGACGCCCGCACGCTGTTTGACTGGGTGTG
>JAYWDK010000249.1:0-12613 GCA_043779845.1 Betaproteobacteria bacterium
CCTTGATTCGCTGCCCCAGATCCACCAAGCCTGCTGGCGAGAGCTGGAGCGCGCCGCGCACGACAAGTTGCACGCTTGGCGGATGATGGCCCTGGCGACGGTGGGCACATCGCCCAGCACGGCCGAGGGTGAAAACGGCTTGGCGCCCACGGCCGAATTGCGCACCGTGGTATTGCGCGAGGTCAGCACCGACGAGCGCACGCTGCTGTTTTTCACCGATGCGCGCTCGCCCAAGGTGGCGCAGATCGGCGCCCAGCCCAGCGCTGTGCTGCTGGTGTGGTGCCCGCAGCTGAACTGGCAATTGCGTCTGCGGGTTGGGCTGCAAGTGGAGACCGCCGGGCTGGCCGTGTCGTCACGCTGGGCGCGGCTCAAGATGAAACCCGCCGCGCATGACTACTTGTCGCCGGTGCCGCCCGGGTCGGCGCTTGATAACCCCGTACCGGAGCGTGGCACACGCGGCTATTTTTCAATCGTCACGGCCACGGTGTTGGCGATGGACTGGCTTGAGCTGCATGCCGACGGCCAGCGTCGCGCCCTGTTTGACGCCACAGGCCAGGGGCGATGGCTCAGCCCTTGATCCACCACCGGGTGCCGAGGCCAACTTAGCCCAGCCCAGCCGAGCTCAGCCGGGCCCCGATCAGCCCAAACACCAATCCAGCAGCGTCAGCGCCGGCAACAGCGCCTGTTGCCCGCTGGTCTGGCCCAGCACCGGGTCGTGCACCACCCAGGGCACGGCCACGGGTGCCAGGGTGAGCTTGGCATACCACTGCCAGGTGGCGCCGCCGGCCGGGTTGGGGCGCAGACCAAATTCACCGGTGATCTGGCCAGTGCAGGCCCCGGCATCACGCCACAACACGCCTTGTGCATTGGCCAGGGGGTCAAACTCCAACACCAACGGGCACTCAAAACGCTGCACCGCGCCGGCCATGGCATCGGCTAGCGGGGGCTCGTGCTGATCACGCTGGATGCGGGCCTGTAGCGGCTGATCAATCTTGGCCGACAACCGCACCCGCGAGCGCGCGCCGGCCAGCTCAAGCTCGCCTTCAAGCACCCAATCCAGGCACAAGCGCAGCGCCAGCGCGGCCTGCACACGCAATACCGGATCACCGGCCAAGCCTTGCGGGCCTTCACGCCAACCCCAGGTGAGCCCGGCATCGCCGTTGAACAAGCCGGTGCTGGCACGCAAGGTGGCGGATGACACCGTTTTTTGCCAGGCCAGCCACAGGCGCTCCAGGCCAGCGTCGAGCGCTGCGGGCAAGGCCTGGCCAAAACCGGCCTGCCAGCCCGGCGCATCGACCCCGGCGCCGTCGCGCTCCAGCCGGCATTGGTTGGCATCAGCTTGCACGGTGGGGCCCGCCGCAGTGCGTGGCCAAACCAGCTCATGGCGCACGTCACGCCGCAGCTCAAACAGCCACTGCTGCGCCGGCCAGGCCCACAGCTGCAAGTGCTGCGCGCCCACAGTCAGGCCTTCGTCGCGCAAGGCGCAGGTGGTGGCTTCAAGCAGGGTCAGATCGGCTGCGGTTTCAGCCAGCAGCGGCGTGCCCAGGCCGGCCGGTGGCGCCGGGCTGGCCTGGGCACGCACTTGCAGCGTCAGCGCTGTGGCCTCATGCCCCTGCCACCAAGCCAGGCCGTGGGCACCCAACCAGCGCAAACCGGGGTGCTGGCCCAGGCCGCAGTGCCCATGCACCAATTGCCGCACCTGCAAACCCGCAGCGGGGCCTTCGCCGTCGGCATGGGCCAGTACACACAGCCGGCTTGGCGGCGGATGGCCCGCATCAATGCGCAAGGCCGGCGCTGGCGGCGTGAACGGCTGCCGTTGCCAGGCGTGGTTGACGCGGCTGTATTCATGGCGCCAGGCGGTGTCCACCAGGCGCAAGCCCAGCGCCTCCAGATCACAGGCCTGCCGCGCCACCGGCTGGGCCTCGGCGTCCGACGCCCTGGGCTGCCGGTCGATCAGATCCAGCAAGGCGTTATCGGCAGCCCGCAAGGTTTGTTCATCGCCCCCGCGCCGTTTCAGTTCTGCCACTGCGGCCTGGACCAGCTGGTGCAAGCGCGCCCACGGCGCCAGGCGCTGGTTGAGCAGCAAGGCCTTGGCCCACTCGTGGCCGGCTTTGTCTTCAAACGCCGGGCCAAACGCAAAGCAAAGATTGAGGTAACGAGCCTGCCAGCACGGGTTGTCAAGGCCGTGCGCCAGCGCTTGGGCCCGTGCCGCGTCAAAAAACGCCGCCCGGCGCTCGCCCAGACGTGAATCCACCAAGGGCCACAGAGCGGCGACTTGCTCGTCCAGCGGCGGGGGCGTGTACGACGGTACAGGGGATTGCATCGAGCAGTTTGTCCAAAAGTTCAGCTGAAGTGAGCACCACCCAAAGGATTTGGTGGGCGCTGCGCGGCCGTCATGCGCAGTGTTTGACGTTGTAGTCGGCCAGCATCAATGCGTCAGCCAGCTCGGGGTCGCTCGCTTCCAGCTCACGCACGGCCATCCAGCCAGTTAATACTGGATCAACACTGCGGAGTTGGCGGCTAATACCGATCACGTTCAGCGAGCGCTCTACCTTCATCCAGCAGCTTCAAAAGCTGCACCATTTCCATCACCCTGCCACCGATGCCCGGATTGAAGGCCACTTCGAAAATCTCATCATCACTGAATCCAACATCCAGTACCGGTGCCTCGCCGTCCAGCAACTCGAACAGCGCATATTCCCGATTGATGTCCGTATTCTTCCTCCAACGATAGGTTTCAGAGGCCGCCATAGTTGTAGCTCTTACCTTATGGATTAATGAAGCCAATGAAGCTGCCATCAAGGCCCCAGTGAGCGCCGAACCCACTTGAAATTTGAGTTTGCGTCACGCTTCCATAGCGCACAATTGTTGGCGTCGTCGTGGCACCGTTTTTCTGAATAACCTGACAGGAACTGCGCGGCTGTTAAATTTAATTTAAAGTACTCAAGAGTTCTTTCGCGCGTGCAGGGTCAAGTGTTTGAGTGAGGATCGGATTGGCAAGCTCAAATAGAACGCCATCAATCACTTGATCGAAATTGGGATCAATCTGGATATCTTCTCGTCCTTCAACCTGATTCGCCCACATCTCAATGTCGGCTTCGGATAACGCACCTCGCAAGTACCGCAGTAGTGAGCTCGAAAGGTGCTCCTTGGTCAGCGTCACACCGACCCCATCATAGTCCCAGCTCAACGCCGAGAGTTGTCGAGTAACTTCAGGCAGTGGCATGGTCATTGTCAGTAGCTTATCCACAAGCGCCAGGCGTATTTTCTCGACCTCGGTCATGGCAATACTCCTCCGTTGAGTTTATCCTTCACGTGCACGATATTACCTCCCGGATCGTAGGTTGTTTTCGTTGCTTGGATAGTATTTCCAGCGGCATCAATTTGTTTTTCATAGACTGCCGACGATCCCGGCACGCGTCCAGGCGATATGCCTTGAACGGCGACGCCGCCGTTTGGAAGTTGCTTGACGCTAACGCTGTCCTTCGCGTTTGCCGGAAGCTTCTTCTCAAACCGCCGAATGTTCTCGGCTTGTTCGGCCGTGAGCTTTACTTCCATTGCTGCCGAGACACCAGCAGGCGCTGGCGCCGGCCTTGATTCAAGCGCCACCGGCTTCTTGACGGCGGTTTTTGTTGCCACCACAACATCCCGCTCAACCGCAGCCGCTGCAACCGGCGGCGCGGGCGCTTGCAGTTTGGGGTTGCGCAACAAGGCGGGTGCGTTGGCGGCCACCCAGTCGGCAAAACCACCACCAAGCCGGCTGCTGCGCAATGACACCACCAGCTCATCAAGTGCGGCGGTGCTGCGGGCTGCGGCGAGCTTGGTGGCGCCCAGCGCGGGGTTCAGCGTCAAGCGCGCCACGATGGCCATCAGGATCAGTTTGAACAAGCTGGCCACCGCGTCCGCCAGGGTCTGACCGGCGCGCTGGATGTCACGCTGCTGATTGCTGGTGCCATGCGCGTTCCAGGCCAGCGACAGCGCTTGCAAGACCTGCACGCTCATGTCAGCCAATCCACGGCCCATGCTCACGGCCAGAAACCCCAGGCCGAGCCAGCCCAACAGCGCCATGCCTACCGACACACCCGCCTCCACCCCCAGTGCCGCGCCGGGCGCAGCGCCAACGCCGCCGAACAGCGCACCCACCGCAGCCCCGGCCAAACCGCCTACGGCCGTGGTGATGCCCACCACGGCGGCCATCATCAGCAAGCCTGGCAACAGGCCACTGACCAGCTCAGCAATGGCGCATCCCGTTTCGCGCCCTATCGCCGTCGGCGTTAGCTGTAGGCCAATCGAACAGGCTTCCCGCACGTCCCGTGCGCGATACAACAACATTCGTGGATCCCAATCACTGGCGTGATGGGGCTCGGCACCACTAATGATGCCCGGCCGGCTGGAGGGCCGAAGCGCGTTGGTGCCGTCGTCTATCCGGCAGGTTTGGCTCCAGCTATCGGCATAGCCAGGCAGTCGGTAGTCAGCCATGGGCCACCGGCATGGCAGGCCTCACTGAACCGTGATCAGCTGGGCCCAACACTAGCGGCCCTTGGCCAGCAGATCAGCCACTTTTTTGACCAGGTCCTTGAGCGCCTTGGCCTTGTCGGGCTGGGCGGGCTTGTCGGGTTTTTTGGGATTGGCGCCCGCGCCGCCACCGCCGCCACCGCCCGAGTTGATCTTGACCACGGCGCCCACGATGCTCACCGGGCCACTGCCTTCGATGTTGATCATGGCGCCCTTGAGCGTGAGCGTGGCGCCGGCCTCGATCACGATGTTGGCGGCGCCCTTGATGTGCACATTGGCCCCGGCTTCAATGCCCAGATTGGCGCCCACCTTGACATCCATGCCCGCGCCGGCATTGATCGACAGCGCGGCGCCGTTGGCAAAGCTGGCGTCAGTGGCCACGTTGGTGCCCAGCTTGCCGCCGATGTCAACCGCCATGTCCTTGGCCACGGCCAGGTTGAGTTTGCCGCCCACGCTTTCGGTCAGATCCACGCCCACCGTGCGGTGCACATTGCTGCCTACTTCTTCGGTCAGATTTTTGGCGATCACCATGAACTGGTCATTGCCCACTTCTCGGTGGGCATCGTTCTTGACCAATTCGATCAGGTCTTTTTCAGCGTGCAAACGGATGTATTCGTCGCCCTTTTTGTCTTCAAACGCCAGTTCGTTGAAGTTGGCCGCCAGCCCGTCTTTGCTGGAGTGGCTCTTCAGGGTGCTCACCGTGGCGTGGTCGGGCAACAGATAGGGCGGAATCTGCACAGCGTTGTAGACCCGGCCGGTGATCAAGGGTTTGTCGGGGTCGCCCTCCAGAAAATCAACCACCACCTCCTGGCCGATGCGTGGCAATGAAATCTGACCCCAGCCCTTGCCCGCCGACGTTGAGACCACACGCACCCAACACGAGCTGTTTTCGTCGCGTTTGCCTATGCGGTCCCAGTGAAAGTGCACCTTCACACGGCCGTGTTCGTCGGTGTGAATCTCTTCACCTTCCTTGCCCACCACGATGGCAGTTTGCGGCCCGGCCACAGTGGGCTTGGGCGTGATGCGCTGCGGGCGGAACACATCGGCCGACCGCATGGCCCTGAACCGGCAATGGAAGTGCGATTCGCCCTGCCCCGATTCCAGCCCGCCCCCGCTGGCATCGATGCGGGCCGACAGCACCACGTACTTGGTGTTTTCTTCGGCTCGGGGATGCTCGATCAGCTCAAATTCATGGCCTGCGGAGACACCATGCACCGGGCCGGACGCGCTGATGTGCATGTAGCGCGCGTCAAGCTCTTGCATGCGCAGCGGCACATGGCGGGCGGCGTCGGGGTGTTCGTAGATTTCCAGCTTTTTTGAGCTGGCCTGGTGCGCGGTATTGCCGCCGTCAAAATGAAAGGTGCCGGGGTCCAGGTAATCCCAGTCGGTGAGTGTGATTTTGTCGGGCTGCAGCTCAAACTGGGTGCGCCATTCGGTCACGGCTTCGGCATCGCGCAGGCCGGCAATCGATTCGCGGTAGGCGATCTTGGCGTGCCCGGCGTAGGCCACGTGCGCGCTCATCTTGTCCACGATCATCAGCTTGTGCTGGGATTCACCGTGCTGCCAGTAGTAGTAAATGCCCTCTTGCTCCATCAAGCGGCTGGCAAAGTTGAAGTCTGTTTCCCGGTACTGCACGCAATACTCGTAGGCCGGGTAAGTGCCTGACAGATCAAAGTGCAGATCGCCGTGGTAGGGCTCAAACACTGCCTTCAGGATGGCGTCGACCTTCATGTTCTGAAAGATGCGGGTGTCTGAGCGGCGCGTCGCCTGCCACAACCACGGCCGCAATTGCAGCCGGTAGGTCAGGCGGCGGCCCCTGGTGTCTTCCAGGCCCGCCGCCGCTACCAAGCCATGAAAATGGCGCTGGCCGCCGCGGGGCAAATCCATCACCACCGAAGCCGGTTTGCCCAGCAGGGCTTGCAGATCCACGGCCGTATCAGTCTCGGCAAGCGCCAACACATTGAACTCAAACAATGACCCTAGTTCTTCGGTGGCGCTCAGGCTCTTGAAGATCAAGCCCTCACCGAGGGTGGTTTTGAGGTGGATCGGTGGGTGGTCGGCCATCTGTGCGTCCTAGTCGATGTCTATACGGGGCCGAACGGCACGGGTTGCGCCGCCCATCCAGTGCTAGCCAAACTCAGCGCTGCGTGAACGCCGGCTTGCGCTTGTTGATGAAGGCGTCCATGCCTTCTTGCTGGTCGGCGGTGCCAAACAGCGAGTGGAACAAGCGGCGCTCAACCATCACGCCCTCGTTCAGCGTGCCCTCAAAAGCGCGGTTCACGCACTCCTTGGCGGCCAGCAGGCTGGGGCCGCTGAAGCCGCAAATCGTCGTCGCCGCTGCCAGCGCTTCGTCGAGCAATTTGTCGGCTGGCACCACGCGGGACACCAGGCCCGCGCGCTCGGCCTCGGTGGCGTCCATCAGGCGCGACGTGAGCACCATGTCCATCGCCTTGGCCTTGCCCACCGCGCGCGGCAGGCGCTGCGTGCCACCGGCGCCCGGGATCACGCCCAGCTTGATTTCGGGCTGGCCAAACTTGGCGGAGTCAGCGGCGATGATGAAATCACACATCATCGCCAGCTCGCAGCCGCCGCCCAAGGCAAAGCCGGCCACCGCCGCTATCACGGGTTTGCGCACCGTTCGGATGTGCTCCCAGTTGCGGGTGATCAGGTCTTGGGTATAGGCCTCAACAAAGCTGTACTTGGCCAGCACGCTGATGTCAGCGCCGGCGGCAAAGGCTTTTTCACTGCCGGTGATGACGATGCAGCCAATGCCGGGGTCGGCATCAAACGCTTTGAGCGCTGCGCCCAGCTCGTCCATCAAGCCATCATTGAGCGCGTTCAGCGCCTTGGGGCGGTTCAGGGTGATCAGCGCGGTGCGGCGAGCGCCGTCGCCGTGCACGGCGGTGAGGATGTTGTCGAATGTCATGCCAACAATCTACCTCAAAGCCCGTGACCGACAAGCCCCACGCCTGTTCTCGCACCCTGGTTTGGGATGAAAGCGCCCCCAAGGCCACCTCATTGCGGCCGCGAATTGCCGCGCTGCCGGCCTGGATCAGCGGCCGTCGGGTGCCGCCGCCTGCATCGGCGGGTTTTCGAGCATCAGGTCAACCCAGGTCGATGGGTTCTGCCGGATCAGGATGCGCACCGGCAGGTACTGCAAGCTTGGGGCGATCCAGATTTCAGGCGTCATGTCGCCGCCCTGGGCGTCACGCCGTGGCTTGACATGGAAGGCGGCCACGGGGCCAAACGGAAAATACAGCGTCTCCTCGGCCACCACGTCGTAGGTCCAGCGCTCAAGCCGGCGGCTGATGGCCAGCGGCATCTCGATGGATTCACCCACGCGCAGGCGCTCGGGTTGCGTGGTGAACAACCAGGTGAGCTGCACAAACTGGCTGGCTTCGTCTTGGGCGCCGGGCAGGGTGGGCACCTCGCGGCCATCGGTGAGCACGATGCGCTCGGGCCCAAAGCGCAGCTGCCAGCGCTTGGCGGCCCTGAACCATACTTTTTGCTCGGCATCAAAGCGCTGCGGCGCCAGGCCCAGCCCGGTGAGCTCACCCTCGCTGGTGATGTGGCGCGACATCACCGGCCCCACCGAGGTGTCCATGCGCACCTGGTAGCGGCTGCCCGAGCGCAGCCATTCCACCTGCGCGCTGCCCTCGATGGGCCCGCGGTAATGGCCGCTCAGCCGGTAGTTCATGCGGGTGGACGGCGGCCAGTTGAAGGGGGTGGCCAACGCTGCGGCCGACGGCGGCAACGTGGCCGGGGGGGCCGTCGGTGGCGTGGCGGCCACCAGCTTTGGCGGGTTGGCGTCCAGCGGCAAGGCCGGTGGCGGCAGGATGTAGTCCAGCACCGATGCCGCTGCCGCTGCAGATGCCGCCACATCGGCCGCCGCCGCAGCCACTGGTTCGGCGGCCTGATCCAGCCCCGCAGCCCCGTCAGTCGCCGATGCCGCAGCTTGCGGCGCCGAGGCCGCTGCCCGTGCCGCCACGGCGGGCAATCGCCGGGCCGGCGGCGCCAAGCGGGCGGGTGGCGCTGGCGCGGCTGCTGGCGGCGGTGCGGCGGCGGCCAGCTCGCGCACAAAAACCACGTCGATGCGCGGCGGCGGTTTGTCGCCCGCGCCCCAGCCCATGCGCTGCTCCAGCGTGTGCTTGGCAATCAGCCCATGCACCAGCACCACAGCCGCCACCAGCGCCGCAAGGCCCACGCGGCGCCAGGTGGCTGGGCTGCGGTGCTTGGCCGGCGCTGGCCAGCCCGGCGTTGCGCCACCCAGCCCAGCGTGGCCAGGTTCAGGCATTGAGCCAGGCGAGCCGCAGCGCGGCAGCCGGCCGGCTTGGCTTGTCTTGCAGATGCAGCGACACCGTTTCACTCAGTGGTGACAGCGCATCGGGCCGCACGCGCAAGGTCAGCACGCGCTGGTCTCGCACCAGCAGCAGCTCGAAAGGCTGATCCCGTTGAACCCAGGTTTGCGCTTCATCCAGCCGGCGCACACGCCAGCCATCCACCGCCAGCAATTCATCCCCCGCCGACACGCCGGCGGCCGCCGCCACACTGCCCACCAGCACCGATTTGACCTGCACCCCGCTGACGGGCCCTTCGGTCAGGCGCAAGCCCAAGGCGGCTGAAAAAGGGGCGCGCTCGGGGCGCTGCTCCAGACCCACGGCCTGCAACAGATCGGCCAGCGGCAACTCGTCGGTGCCGTGCACCCAATCGTGCAGGTCAGCGACGAGACTTGCCGCCAACTCGCCCGGGGCCCCGCCGGCCTCATTCGCCACCCCCGCCGCCACGCTCAGCACGGCCTGCTTGATGTCGGCTTCGGTGATCGGCCCACCCGCAGACCCACCCTCGACACCCTGCTTGCCGCGCTGCCACAGCAGACGCATCACGTCGTCCAGCGACGCACCCAGCCCACGCAGCGAGATATCCAGCGCCAGCGCCACCAGGCTGCCCTTGAGGTAATAACTCACCGTGGCATTGGGCGTGTTTTCGTCGCTGCGGTAGTACTTGACCCAGGCATCAAAGCTGGACTGCGCCAGGCTCTGCACCAGGCGGCCCGGCGTGGCAGCCACGGCGTTGATCGATTTGGCCAGCAACCTGAGGTAGCGCGGCAGGTCAATCAAGCCGCCGCGCAGCAAGAACAAATCGTCGTAATACGAGGTGAAGCCTTCAAAAAACCACAGCAGCTCGGTGTAGTTTTCGCGGCTGTAATCGAGCGTGGCCAGCTCGGCGGGCTTGAGCCGCTTGACGTTCCAGGTGTGAAAGTACTCGTGGCTGATCAGGCCCAGCAGCGTGGCGTAGCCGTCGCTGATGTGGCCGGGTTTGCTGGCCCCGCCGGGCATGCCCTGGCCCGCGTTGTCCACGCGCTCACACGGCAAATCCCGGCGGGCGGCGATCAACGCGGTGCTGTTGCGGTGCTCCAGGCCGCCGTAGCCGTGCTCGACCGCGTTGAGCAAAAACAGGTAGCGGTCAAAGGGCAGCGGCGAGGCGGCTTGCGACGGGGTCTGGGCATGCCAGAAGTTGATCTCTTGCTCGCAGATGCGCCGCGTGTCGTTGAGCAGCCGCTGGCCGTCAAAACCGGGCAAGGCGCCCGCCACCACCATCTCGTGCACCACGCCGCCGGCCTTGAAGCTGCCGCGCCAAAAGTGGCCCAACTCCACCGGGTGGTCCACCAGTTCGTCGTAATCGGCGGCCTCGAACTCAAACACACGGCCGTCGGGCACCACGGCCAGGGCGGTGGCCACTTGCCAGCCCGCAGGCAGGCGGCCCAGGCTCAGGCGGTGCGGCTCATGGCTGCGGCCCAGCACTTGCAGGCACAGGCTGGTGCTGTTGAAAAACCCACGCTGGGCGTCCAAAAAAGCGGTACGCACGGAGGTGTCAAACGCGTACACCCGATAGCTCACCACCAGCGCGCCGCGCCCGCTGCACTGGGCGCGCCAGCTGGTTTTGTCGAGCTGGGTGAGGGCCACCTCACGCCGGCCCTGGCGCGCCGTCAGGCCGGATAAATGGCGGCCAAACTCACGCACCATGTAGCTGCCGGCAATCCACACCGGCAAAGCCAGCACCAGCTCAGGCGCGGGCTGTTCCACGGTGAGCGTGACGCGGTAGTGGTGGCTGTGGGTGTCGGCCACGTCAACGCGGTAGGTGATCATCGGGAGCGACGTGACGTGTCAGTGAACAGCGGCCCGGGGGCCGGACGGATCAGGTGCCTGCGGCACCCAGAAAGCAGCTCAGCGAGGCCACGGTCGACAGCCTGAACCGCAGCGTGAGCCAGTGCGACAAGCCCTGCGTGGGGTAGATGCGGCGATCCACGGCGTAACACACCAGCAGCATCGTGCCGTGCACCACCAGGCCGGCGCTGGCCGGCATCATCACCGCCACCCAGGCCATCAACGAGGGCACCACGCCCCAGATGAACAGCGAGGCCGGCGGCGCGCTGAGCCGAAACCCCAGCCCCCAGTGGATGCCCCCCAGAAACGACACCACCACGGCGGCATAAGCCGATAGCGCCAGCGAGGCATAGGGATGAGCCTCGGCGTTGACCACCCACACCAGCGCGGCGCCCAGCACAAACGGAATCAACCCCAGATGGCCCAGCAGGCGCGCGGTATCGGGCAGGGGCGGCTGGTAGGTGGCCGTGGTGGATGCATTGCTCATGGCGGGCGATTGTCGCCGCGCCAGGCTGGTAAGCAGTGGGCCCCGGTGGGTGCGAGCACCTCAGCGGGGCCCGCCAGTGTGGCCAGCAAGCCACACCAGCGCGCGCCATGCCGGGCCAGCCTCAGGTCTTCTTGGCGGCCGCCGCGATGCGTTGCTCGATCTGTGCGGCGGGCAGCGCGCCCGGCGCGCGCGTGCCGTCTTCAAACACCATGGCTGGCGTGCCCTGCACTTTGTACTTGCGGCCCATCTCGGAATTGCGATCCAGCGCCTGGGTGTCGCAAGTGCCGGCCACCTTGGTGGGGGCCTGGCCGTCCACCATCCACGAGCGCCAGACTTTGGACGGGTCCTTGGCGCACCAGATGTCACGCGACTTGGTGATCGAGTCAGGCCCCAGGATGGGCAGCAAAAAGGTGTAGATCGTCACGTCTTTCAAGGCCAGCAGATCCCGCTCAAGGCGTTTGCAGTAACCGCAGTTGGGGTCGGCAAACACCACCATCTTGCGGGCACCCGTGCCTTGCTTGATCAGCATGGCGTCTTTGAGCGGCAGACTGGCAAAGTCAATCGCGGTGAGTTTGTCGACGCGCGCCTGGGTCAGATCGGCGCGGGTGCGGGTGTCGATCATCGAGCCCTGAATCAGGTAGTGGCCGCTGTCATCGGTGTAGACGATGTCGGTGCCCAGGCGCACCTCAAACACGCCCGGAAACGGCGTTTTGCTGACCTCGTCGATCTTGGGAAAGTTGGGCAGGCGCTCGGCCAGGTTCTTGCGAATGGCGGCTTCGTCGGCCTGGGCGGGCGTGGCGAGCAAGCCCAGCGTGAACGTGGTGGCCAGTGCCGCCAGCAGCAGGCGGGCACGGTGGTTAAAAGGGGATGGGGGGGATGGGGTCATCGCGGGTCCAAGTTTGAAGTCAGGCGTTGGTCAGGAATCAGTCAAGCAGTCCGTCAGACAGTGCGTCAGGCATCCAGCGCGCGCTGGGTCAAAAAGCGCTTGATCGGTGTCAGGTGGTTGAGCAGAGTCAGGCCCCGGTTGCGGAGTTCCCGAAGCAGGGGCTGGGGCTGCGCAAACAGGTGCAGCAGGCCGTCGGTCACCAGCGCCATGGCGCGGGTGGGCAGCGCACGCTCACGGGCGTAGCGGCGCAGCAAAATCTCGTCGCCCAGCGCGCGCCAGGGCTCTTTTTGGCTGATCACCCGGGCCAGCGCGGCCACGTCGGCCAGGCCCAGGTTGAGGCCTTGGCCGGCCAGCGGGTGCACCAGGTGCGCAGCGTCGCCCACCAGCACCCAGCCCGCGCCACACAGGCGGTCGGCCTGGGCCACGGCCAGCGGCCAGGCGGCACGCTCGCTGGCCAGGCTCAAGCCGCCCAAGCCGGCAGCGCCACCGGTGGCCTCGGCCAGCGCGGCTTCAAATTCAGCCACCGGGGCGGCCAGCAGCGCTTGTGCGCGGGCGGTGGGC
>JAYWDK010000250.1:0-4614 GCA_043779845.1 Betaproteobacteria bacterium
GACTCGTTGTGTGGCTGGGCCACACGTCTCGCCGACGTCTAGCCCGGCACCGAAACTCTCCCCGGCGCGGGCCCGACCCCAAGCCCGACAGGCTCCTAGACAAGCTGATGCAAGCGCTTCGCGGCGGGGTTTTCACGGGGTTCGGGTTGCGTGTTTCAACTTGTCTAGACAGGCTCATGCAAGTACCATTCCCACATGCAACCGGTGCAACGCCAAGCTCCCAAAACGCGGCTCAAAACGCGGCTCAAAACGCCGCCCACAACGCCGCCCACAACGCCGCCCAAGCCGCCCGCCCCCAAGCCCATGGCGCCTTATGGCCAGGTCATGCAATACCTCAAGGCCGAGCTGTCAACAGGCCGCTGGCACCCGGGCTTGCTGATGCCGTCCGAGGCCGAGCTGGTGGCGCAATTTGGCGTCAGCCGCATGACGGTGAACCGCGCGCTGCGCGAGCTGCAAACCGAGGGCCTGATCAAGCGTGTGCAAGGCGTGGGCACGTTTGCGGCGCAGCTGATGCGGGTGTCGTCCACGCTCACCATCCGCGATCTGCATGAAGTAATCGAATCACGTGGCCACGTGCACCACGCCGAGGTGCGCTTGTCGCGCCAAGAGGCGGCGCCCGCGGCCCTGGCCTTGCAGTTGGGCCTGCCCAGCGGCGCACCGGTGTTCCACACGCTGATCGTTCACTTTGACAACGGCCAGCCGCTGCAATGCGAGGACCGCTACGTCAACCCGGCCTGCGCGCCCGATTACCTGCAAGTTGATTTCACCCGCACCACGCCCACGCACTACCTGCTGCAGGTGGCGCCCTTGTCGGAGGCGCAATACACCATCGAGGCCGGCACCGCCAGCGCGCAAGAGGCCAAGCTGCTGGGCATCTCGCCCACCGACCCCTGCCTGGTGGTGGTGCGCCGCACCTTCAGCCGGGGCGTGCCCGTCACGCTGGCGCGGCTGGTGCATCCGGGCGGGCGGTATCAGTTGGTGGGGCAATTCAGCCCATGAATCCCCCGCGCCTAGGAGCCTGTCGGGCTTGGGGTCGGGCCCAACCCCAGGCCCGACAGGCTAGCGGCGCTGAGCCCACCGTGCGATGCGGCTTGTTCACCCAGCAATCCGGCCCATGCACCGCCGACGGCCAAAGCTTTGATGTGCCGGCGCTGGCCTTGTTGTGGTTTGACACGGCGCCCCAGGCCTTGACGTTCAATACGCCCAACGCGGCCCGGCCGGTGGGTTGGTGGATCGTGGCCACGAGCTCGGCCAACCTCGCCGCCAACACAGCGGCCAACCCCGCGCCAACTCCATGAAAACACTCTGGCGAAACGCCCAACTCACCACCTTGGCCGGCGCCGCGGGCTGGGGCCTGATCCAACACGGCGCGCTGCTGACTGACGGCAACAAAATCGCCTGGCTGGGCGACGAGGCCGCGCTGCCCGCCGGGCTGGAGGTCGACGAAGAGCATGGGCTGGATGGCCAACTGGTCACGCCCGGCCTGGTGGATTGCCACACCCACCTGGTTTACGGCGGCCAGCGCGCGCCTGAGTTTGAGTTACGCCTTCAAGGGGCCAGCTACGCGCAAATTGCGCAATCCGGGGGCGGCATCCTGTCCACCGTGGCCGCCACCCGCAACGCCACCGACGGCGAGCTTTACCACGCCGCGCTGGGCCGCGCCCAGGCCTTGATGGCCGAGGGCGTGACCACCGTCGAGATCAAATCGGGCTACGGTTTGTCGGCCGAGCACGAGGCGCGCTGCCTGCGCATCGCACGCCTGCTGGCGCATTTGTTGCCGCTCGACGTGCGCACCACCTGTTTGGCTGCCCACGCGCTGCCGCCTGAGTTTGCCGGCCGCCCCGATGACTACATCGACGCCGTGTGCCACTGGCTGCCCGGGCTGCACGCCCTGGGTCTGGTGGACGCGGTCGATGCGTTCTGCGAGCGCATTGCGTTCACGCCCACCCAAACCCGCCGGGTGTTTGAGGCCGCGCGTGCGCTGGGCCTGCCCGTCAAGCTGCACGCCGAGCAACTGAGCGACCAAGGTGGCGCCGCGCTGGCGGCCGAGTTTGGCGCGCTGTCTTGCGACCACCTGGAGCACCTCAGCCCCGCTGGCGTGCAAGCCATGGCCCAGGCCGGCACGGTGGCCGTGCTGCTGCCCGGCGCCTACTATTTTTTGCGCGAGACCCAACTGCCGCCCGTGGCCGCGCTGCGCGCTGCGGGCGTGCCCATCGCCATCGCCACCGACCACAACCCGGGCTCTTCGCCGGTGTTGTCGCCCTTGCTGATGCTCAGCATGGCCTGCACGCTGTTCAGGCTCACGCCCGAAGAGGCGCTGCGGGGTTTCACCCAGCACGGCGCCCGCGCGCTGGGCTTGTCTGACCGCGGCCAACTGGTGGCCGGCCAGCGCGCTGACCTGGCTGTTTGGCAGGTCGATCACCCCAACGAACTGGCTTACTGGATTGGCCACAATCCCTGCAGCCGCGTGATTTTTGGCGGACTGGAACGTGAACAAGGAACCGCACCATGAGCCAGCTCGGCATGAACACCCCAACCAGCACCACAAGCAGCACCGATGCCAACCCCATCTTCACCCTGCACCGGGGCAGCACGCCGCTGCTGATCAGCCTGCCGCATGTGGGCACCGTGATCCCCGACGCCCTGAAGCCCGCGTTCGTGGACCGCGCGCTGGCCGTTGAAGACACCGACTGGTTTTTGGACTCGCTCTATCAATTTGCCCACGACATGGGGGCAAGCATCATCGTGCCGCGCCACTCGCGCTACGTGGTCGACCTGAACCGCCCGGCCCAAAACGCGCCCATGTATGCCGGCGCCAACAACACCGAGCTGTGCCCCACGCGGTTTTTCACCGGCGAGCCGCTCTACCACGACGGCCAGGCACCCAACGCCGATCAGGTGCGGCTTCGGCTCAACACCTATTGGCGGCCTTATCACCAGGCCTTGGCGGATGAGCTGGCCCGCCTCAAAGCCGCGCACGGCCACGCGCTGCTGTGGGACGGCCACAGCATCCGCTCCAAACTGCCCTGGTTGTTTGAGGGCCAACTGCCCGAGCTGAACCTGGGCACGGCCGATGGCAGCAGCTGCGCGCCGTCGCTGCGTGCGGCGGTGATGCAGGTGCTTGAGCGGCAAACCCAGTTCAGCCATGTCACTGACGGCCGCTTCAAGGGTGGCCACATCACCCGCCACTACGGCCGGCCCTTGCAGGGCGTGCACGCCTTGCAGCTGGAGATGTGCTGGTCGTGCTACATGAATGAGGCGAATGAGGCGCCGCCGTTTGCACTGGATAACGCACGTGTTGAGCGGCTTCAACCGCTGCTGCGCGCCCTGCTGCAAGCCCTGCTGCGCTGGGCGCCCGATGCTTGAAGTGCGCACCGTGGGTGGCGCCACATCGCCACCGGTGTCTGATTTGATCTGGGCGCCCAGCGCCTGGTTGCCGGGAGGCTGGGCCCAGCATGTCTTGCTGCGGCTGGGCGTTGATGGCTGCTGGGCCGAGGTGAGCCCCGGCGTGGCCAGGCCGCCCATGGGTGCGCACGTGCTGCCCGGCCCGCTGCTGCCGGGCCTGGTCAACGCCCATAGCCATGCGTTCCAGCGCGCGTTTGCCGGGTTGGCCGAGCGGCGTGAATCGGCGGCCGATGATTTTTGGTCGTGGCGTGACCGCATGTACCGCGTGGCGCTGCGCATCACGCCCGCGCAACAGCGCGCCATCGCTGCGATGCTGTACCTGGAGCTGCTGCGGGGTGGTTACACCCAGGTATGTGAGTTTCACTACCTGCAACATGATCTGGACGGCAGCGCGTATGACGACCCGCTGGCCATGGGTTGGGCCCTGGCCGACGCGGCCCAGGACGCCGGGCTGGGGCTTACGCTGATGCCCGCGCTGTATGAGCGCGCCGGTTTTGGCCAACCGGGCTTGCGTGCCGATCAGCGCCGCTTTGCCACCACGGCGCACAGCGTTTGGGACGCAGCGGGCGGCATCACTGCCGCCTCCAAGCTGGCCAGCCGGCTGGGGGGCGCACCCGGCGGCGCCCGCCCGCCGCTCAACGCCGGTCTGGTGATCCATTCGTTGCGCGCAGCAAAGCCTGAATCCATCAAAAAACTAGGTGATCTGGCCGCTGATTTTGACGGCCCCATCCACATCCACGTGGCCGAGCAAACCGCCGAGGTGGCCGATTGCCTGGTCGCCACCGGCGTGCGGCCGATCGAGTGGCTGGCGCGTGAAAACCTGTTGGACCCGCGCTGGCAACTGGTGCATGCCACGCACAGCCTGCCGTCCGAGATCGAGGCCGTAGCGCGCCGCGGTGCCGGCGTGGTGATCTGCCCCAGCACCGAGGCCAATCTGGGGGATGGATTGCCCGACCTGCGCGGCTGGCTGAACGCTGGCGTGCCGCTGGCCATTGGCTCCGATAGCCACGTTAACCGCGACTGGCGCGAAGAGCTGCGCTGGTTGGACTACGGCCAGCGCCTGGCCCTGCACCAACGCAACGTCGCGGCCGCCCCGGGCGCGGGCGAGCCCAGCACCGCGCAGCGGCTGTTTTCACGCGCGCTGCAAGGGGGCGCGGCGGCGGCAGGCCTTGCCCGCTGGGGCTTGGTGGTGGGCGCGCGCGCCGATGC
>JAYWDK010000251.1:0-4613 GCA_043779845.1 Betaproteobacteria bacterium
TTGAGCTGACCGTGGGCGACGCCATTGGCGACGTGACCGAGGCCGCGCTGCGCCGCATCCAGATTCGTGAAGCCATCAAGGCCCACTTCGACAAAGAACAGGCGCTGTTCCAGCAAGGGGTGAAGGTGTTGACGCTGTACTTCATCGACGAGGTGGCGAAGTACCGCGACTACACATCGGCCGACGAGAAAGGCGACTACGCCCGCATCTTTGAAGACGAATACAACCAGTACCTCAACGAGGTGCTGGACCTGGACGAGACGCCGTACATCAAGTACCTCAAAGGCATCACTGCCGAGAAGACGCACAGCGGCTACTTCTCCATCGACAAGAAGACCAAGCGGCTGGCTGACCCGGCCGTGGCTGCCCGTGGCGAGAACGCGGGTCTGTCTGACGACGTGGATGCCTATGACCTGATCTTGAGGGACAAAGAACGCCTGCTTTCGTTTGCCGAGCCTGTGCGTTTCATCTTCTCGCACTCGGCCTTGCGCGAAGGCTGGGACAACCCCAACGTCTTCGTGATCTGCGCCCTCAAGCACAGCGACAACACGGTTTCACGCCGCCAGGAAGTGGGGCGTGGCTTGCGTCTTTGCGTCAACCAGCAGGGCGACCGCATGGACCACCCATCCATCGTGCACGACGTGAACGTGCTGACTGTGGTGGCCAGCGAGAGCTACAAAGACTTTGTCGCAGCCTTGCAGAAGGACATCAGCGACTCGCTGTCTGCACGCCCGAAGGTGGCCGACAAGGCCTACTTCGCTGGCAAGACCGTGACAACACCCTCCGGGCCCGTCACCGTATCTGAAGACCAAGCCACCGACATTGAGTTCTATTTGATTCAAAACGGCTACGTCGACAAGAAGCGCAACGTCACCGAGAAGTACCACCAAGACAAGAAGAACGGCACCCTGGCCGAACTGCCCGAAGAGCTGGCACCGCTTGGCGAACAAGTCTTCAAGCTGGTGGACGGTGTCTTCAGCGAAAACCAACTGCCCGACATCGGCGACGACCGGCGCCCCAAGACGAACCCACGCAACGCCAACTTCGACAAGCAAGAGTTCAAGGCGCTGTGGAACCGCATCAATCGCAAGGCGGCTTACAGCGTGGCCTTCGACTCTGACGAGCTGGTTCAGAAGGCCGTCGCGGCGCTGAACGACCGTGACGCTGGCCTGCGCGTCACGCCCTTGCAGTACACCATCCAGTCGGGTGAGCAGGCCGCCTTGGCAACCTACGACGGGATCCATGCTGGCAATGCCTTCGTCCTCAAGGAGACCAAGGTCGAGACCAATCGGCAGTCGGTGCATTCGGCTGTCAAGTACGACCTGATCGGCAAACTCACCGAAGGCACTCAGCTGACACGCCGGACAGTGGCCGACATCCTGAAGGGACTGAACGCAGCCACCTTCGCCCAGTTCAAGACCAACCCCGAGAGCTTCATTGCCGAGACCACCCGCTTGATCAACGAGCAGAAGGCCACGGTCATCATCGAGCACTTGGCCTACGACACCGTTGAGGACAAGTTTGATCTGGACATCTTCACGGCGGGCCAAAGCAAGCAAGACTTCAGCAAGGCCGGTGACAAGCTTCAGCGTCACATCTACGACTACGTGCTGACGGACTCCAACGTCGAACGGCAGTTCGTCAAAGAGCTGGACACCAGCAGCGACGTCGTGGTCTACGCAAAGCTGCCGCGCGGCTTCCTCATCCCAACACCAGTCGGCGACTACAACCCGGACTGGGCGATCTCGTTCAAAGAGGGCTCCGTCAAGCACGTCTACTTCGTGGCCGAGACCAAGGGTTCCATGTCATCCATGGAACTGCGCGAGATCGAAAAAACCAAGATTGAGTGCGCCCGAAAGTTTTTCAATGAAATCAACCAACGCTTCGCACCCGAGGACGTCAAGTACGACGTGGTCGACAGCTTCGGCAAGCTGATGGAGTTGGTGAAGTAATGGCGACCGGGCGCGGTTCGAGTGCAGTCGATGCAGAGCAGCACAAGAACGAGAGGTTCGACTTCGGCATCTTCCTAAAACCCGTTGCCGAGTTTGATACAGCCATTGGAAAGCTTTACCTTTTCCCGTTGCGTGACTCAGACATTCGCGCCTTCAAAGGTTTGTCCTCCAGCGACGCCATCGGACGTTTCAGGGGATTACTTCCTTGCATTGCCAGCTTGTCCCCCGAGTATTCGTTGAAGCAAGAACGCGTTGGCATCACCTCTGACCAAGTCGAATCCATATCGAATCAGGAAGTGGAAGCTCTCGCTGAAGCCTACGCCTCGTCGAACGCGCTTCGATCTGCACGTGAGGGTGACAAGGACCGCGAACTTGTTGTCCAAGAAGTCGATGAACCAGCTACAGCGTTCATGGATCGCCTCCTGCGCAACAAGTTGGAGGAACAGGAGAAACTGTTCCGCACACTGAGGGAACAGGTTCTGGGCTCGACACATGGCATCTTCGACCAAGTGCGAAAAGCCAGTCAGGCGCTTGGCGATACCCGGCAGCAGTTTGAACGTCTGGCAAAGGCCAGCGCATTTCCTGGTGGTTCTGCTCCAGCAATCGAAACCAGGTCGCTGGAGTTCAACAACTCTATGGCCGAGTACAGCGCGAAATTGGCGCGTGAACGGATCGAGGACCGCGAGATGATGCGATTGACTGGGCAGATGTCTGCCCAGTCTGCAGAGACACTTCAGGAACTTGCGGTTGCTGCCAGCACGATGCTGGAAAAGCTTGATGCCAGGGACCTGGATTCCAAACGGTCGACCAAGGATCAGCTACGAATTGCTGTCTGGTCAGTCGCCATCTCCGCCGCGCTCGCCTTGATTGCGCTTGTGTTCTCGGTCGTTGCCTACTATCAGGATCGCGACAACAACGTCTCTGGGGACAAGTGGCAGGCCAATGTCTTGGAGGAATTGAAGACGGCAAACACGCGGTCATCTAAGCTAGAAGCTGACAACCAGGCGCTTCGCCAGAAGGTCGAACAGCTCGGCTCGAAGGTCACAGCATTGGAGACACGTTCTGCCCTTCCGGCCGTGAACATGGCGAAGCCACACAAGTGAACTCGCCACGCTGCACGAGCTGCTCAGACTGGTTCGGATAGGCAAGATGCGCCAACCGGTAGCCGTGCTGATCAGCCGATAGCGGCTTGAAGAACGTGGACTTCATGCACGGGTAACGGGGGCGAGAACGCCAGATCCGGCACCTGGCCTCCGTCAAACGCCAGCTTTCAGACCGATCAGCAATGGCCTAAGCCATCATTTGAGCGGTCTGTTGCTCAGGGTTTCACCGGACCAACCACCGCCGCAGCTGCGCGTACACCTCGGCGCGGTTGAGCAGATCCAGGTGGTTCATGCCGTAGCCCACCCATTGCCGGTCGTCGGCAAAACCCAGCGCGCGCGCCGCTTGGGCGTGGCGGCCCAGCGCACTGTCCAGCGGCACCAGGCCATCCCCCAGCAAGCGGCTTTTCAGATCGTCGCCCTGCTCGCCCAGGCAGGCCGCCGCCGCAAAACAGCGCACGGCCTTGGGCAGCGGCACGGGCTGGCGGCGGTCCGGGCCCCGGGCAAAGCGATTTCGGCCCACCCAGTCTTCGTCCAGCAAATTACCGTGACGCAGATCGGTGATGCCCGCGCTGCGCACTTTGCCCAAGCGCGCAAACGGCGCGGCATACGGCGTGGCGCCCAACACCATGTCCACCCAGTTGCCCGCCCGCTCCAGCGGCGCGCCGTGGTGCGGCGTGCCCAGAAACACCATGTCGCTCAAGCGTGCCGGCCAGCGATGGCCCGCCTGCTGGCCACAGTGCAGCGCGCTGCGCGCCAGCAGGCCGCCCATGCTGTGGCCCAGCAGCACCAGTTGGCCCATCGCGCAGGGCCAGTGATCCACCAAAAGCTCCAGCTGGTTGGCCAGCGCATGGCCGTTGATCGACACATGCAGGCCACTGTTGTAGCGCAGGTAAACAGGGGTGTAGCCCAGATCACGCGCCAGCGCGGCGCCGTGGTCGTGGCCGGCGCGTTGCCACTGCAAGTCACTCATGCACAAGCCGTGCACCAGCACCAAAACGCGGCCGCTGGCAGCGGGCACGCCCGTGGCCAGGCTGGCAGCGTCCATCGGCAGGGCTTGGCCACCCCGGCGCCAACTCATGGGCGTGGCCAAGGGGTTGCCGCTGGCCACGAGGTAATCACCCAACACGCCGTTCAGCGCGGCCACCACGGCCTTTCGCTCGGGGCTGGCGCCATCGGCGGCCAGCGCCGGGGCCAGCAAGCCCAGCAGCGCGTCAATGCTGCCGCCCACCACCCTTGTCACGCCCCGGATCGATTTGTAGACGAGGCCCGTGATGCCGCTGGTGCGCCCGTCCAGGCTGGCGGGGCTGATGCCCGGAATGCGGGCAATGCGCTCGTGCATGGCCTCCACCAGATCGGTGAGCCCGGCAGTGGCGTCGGTAACCAGGCGCGCAGCGCCCCGCAGGTCTGAACTTTGCAACGGTGAGCGTGGCGGCATGGGACGGGTCTCCGGGGCTGACTGACTGCGTGGGTGTGGACGTTTGGGCTGGCGCCAATGCGGATGCCTTGGCGTACTGCCCAGCGGATGTTCGCACGCGTGCCCAAGCTGTGGTGCGACCCG
>JAYWDK010000252.1:0-12593 GCA_043779845.1 Betaproteobacteria bacterium
CGCGGCGGCTGGGATGGGCGGAGTTGCGGTCATCAACGGGGTCAACGGGGTCAACGGGCAGCGGGGTTAAACGGGCAGAGGGGTTCAAAACAAAGGCGGCAAAACGGCGGGTCGAGTCAGCGGATCGGGCAAGGCTTGCGGCAGCGTGACGCTGCGCAAGCCCGCAGCGCCCAAGGCCGACAACAGCGCGGGCAAGACATGCAGCACCACCGGCCGGCCATCGGCGGCGATGGCGCTGTGGTGGTCATGCAGCAGCAGGATGTCGCCGCCTGCCAAGCCGCGCATCAAGCGGGCCAGCACGCGGGCCGGGTCGCGCTCGCGGGTGTCAAAACCGCGGCGGGTCCAGCTGGTGAGTTGCAGGCCCTGGCGCAGCAGTTCAGCTTGCAAAAACGGGTTGCGCAGGCCAGCCGGGGCGCGAAAAAACCGCGGCCACTCACCGCACAAGTCGGCCAGTGTTTCTTGGGCCCGCGACAGCTCACGGGCGTAGCCGCGGGGGCCCAGCAACGAGAAGTTGTGGCGGTGTTGAAAGCTGTGGTTTTGCACGCTGTGGCCACGCGCGGTGATCTCGCGCAGCAAGGCCGGGTAGGCGGCGGCGCGCTGGGCGATCACAAAAAACGTGGCGCGCTGCTGGTGCAAGTCCAGCAGGTCCAGCACCAGCGGCGTGACCTGCGGGCAGGGGCCGTCGTCCAGGGTCAGCGCCAGCTCGCCCCGCGCGGCGGCCTCGGGCGGCAGCCGGGTGATGTTGGGCCCCAACAGGCGAGCGCGTGGCCACAGGCCGGCGCCGCTGATGGCGGCGTGGTTGAGCAGCAGCGCGCCCACCGACCAGGGCCAGGCCCCGGGCAGCCAGATCGGCGCGGCAGCGGCCACCAGGTGCAAGCCCAGGCTGGCCCGCAGGAACGGGGTGAAGCCGGCGCGTGGTGCGTCGGCCTGGCCGGGGTGAAGCGCTAGCGCCGGCGCTGGCGCTGGTACCGGCGAGGTTGCTGGTGACGTTGCGGATGAATGCACGGTTTCAGTCACGGTCACCACCGCCGTCAGGTGGCCGCCGATCAACGCCCACACGCCGCACAAACGCCGCCGACAACACCAGCGCCAGCAGCGCGCCCGGCGCCACCACCTGGCCAATGGCCGACAACGCCGGGATCTGTGAGCAGGCGATCAAGCCAAACGACAGCACGGTCGTGATGTTGGCCAGCAGCAGCGAGGCCAGGGTGTCTTCGCTGCCACTTGAGGCGGCGGCGGGTAGGGGCATGGCGCCTGGGGCCACTTTGAGCGCAAAAAACTGGTCAAAAAACAGCGCGTAATTTGAGCCCACCGCCACCACCAGCAGCAAGCCCACCAGGTGCAGGATGCCCAAGGTAACGCCCGCCAGCGCCAAGCCCGCCAGCGTGATGAGCACCGCCAGCACCAGCGGCTGGCAAACCGCCAGCAGGCGCCGGCCCGCGCGCAGCGCACCGGCCAGCAACAACACCACCGCCAGCGCCCCCAGTGCCGATTGCCAGAGCGCCTCGTGCATGTAGCGCTCGTAGAGGTGATCGAGCTCAAATTTGATGTCGATCACCTGGGCCTCGGGCAGGCCCGCAAGCGCGGCGCGCACGGCCTCGGTTTGCAGGGGCTTGGCGCCGGGCTGCAAGGCGAGCAAGGCGAGCCAGCCGGCGGGGTGGGCCGCCGCAGAACCCGCCGCCGCAGCGCCGGTGGCCCGTTGCACCAGCAGCGCATCGGCCAGGGGCGCCAGGGGCGTGCCCGCCAGCGCGGCGCGATCCACCAAGGGCTGCTTGCGGGCAGCGGCCACGTCGGCCACAAACGGCGCCAGTCGGCTGGCCGACAAAGGGCTGGCCGGCGCGCTGGGCGTGGCGGCCAAGGCCTGGGCCAGGTTGGCACTGAGCTGCGCCGCGTCAGGCAATGCGGCCAAACGCGCTTGCTGGGTGGCCAGGCTGGGCAAAAACCGCGCGGGGCTGTCGTAACCGGCCAAGGTGCCCGCGGCCACCAGCGTATCCAGGCGCGCGCCGGCCGCTTCAGCGGCGCGCAAGGCAGCTTGTTGATCGGCACCCTGCACGATCACCAAGGTGCGGGCATCGCTGGCCGACAAATCGGCGCGCAGTTTGGCGTCAAGCGCCATGGCCTCGCGCGGCACCGGGCTGAGCGAAGCCAAATCGCCTTGCCACAGCGTGCTGCGCTGCCACAGCAAAAACGCCAGCGCCAGCGCGCCCAGCAACCAAAACACCACGCGCAAGCGGGGCAGCGCTCGTGCGGCAGTCGCGGTAAACCGCCCCAAACGCCGCCGCAGCGATGTGCCGGCCGCCCCATCGGGCATCAGCGCGGGCAATACCCAGCGCGTGGCCAGCGCGGCGCCGACCAGGCCCGCCATCGAGAACACGCCCAATTGCGCCAGCCCCGGAAAGCCTGAAAACACCAAGGCCGCAAAGCCGCACAAACTGGTCAGCAAGCCCAGGCGCACCGTGGGCCAGGCCTCGCGCTGCCAACGCCTGAAACCCGTGCCGGGCAAGCTGGGCTGGGCTGTGCCTGGCGCACCCGCACCCGCACCCGCACCGCCCCCCAGCGGTACCGCGCTGCGGGCCTGGATCAAAAAGTAGATGGCGTAGTCCACCGCCTCGCCGATCAAGGTGCTGCCAAAGCCCAGCGTGATGCCATGCACCGTGCCAAAGCCCAGGCTGACGGCGCAAATGCCCGCCACCACGCCCGTGGCCACTGGCAAAAAGGCCACCAACAACGCGGGCAACGAACCAAACGCCAGCAGCAGCAGCGCGCCCATCAACACCGTGCCGGCGACGGCAAATTGTTGGACCTCGGCCTCGATGCGGTTGCGGCTTTGCACGGCAAACATCGGCGCGCCGCTGATCTCAAGTTGCAGGGCTTGCGGGCCTTGGGGCCAGGCGTTGTCGGGTGAATTGACCGGTGATCCATCCTGTGACTTGTCCGCGTGCCCGGCCTGCCCCCGGGCTTCTTCAAACGCCTGCTCGATGCGCTTGATCAGCGTGGCCTGGCCGTCGAGATTGGCCCCTGATGCCCGGGTTTGCAGCAGCAGCAAGGCGCGCGGCTCCGTGCGCGACACCCACACGCCCAGCTGCGAGCGCGGCGCGTTGGCGGGGATCAGCGACTCGACGATGCGCTGCGTCTCGCCGGTGGGGTCACGCTCCAGCAGCGGCTTGACCAGCGCGCCGGCCGGCGTGCCCAACATCGACAAGGTGTCGTCCACTGCATCCCGCAGGCCGGCCGGCGTGAAGCGCTGGGCGTTGACAGTCGGGCTGAGCAGGTAGCGGTGCTGCACCAGCCAATCACCGGCGCCGCCTGCACTGTCCTTGTCGCCCTGGTTTCCCGCCTGCCAATCATTGATGTCGCCGTTGTTGACCTGTTCAAACTCGCCGCTCTGGCGCAGCTTGGCCGCCATCAGCCGGGAGGCCTGGGCCCGCATCGCGGCGTCGCCACCGGTGATGCCCAGCATCAGGCTGCGCGCCGCCACGCCGCTGTTGAGCTGCTCGATCAGCAGTTGCGCGCGGGCGTCGGGGCTGGCCGGCAAAAAGGCCGATAAATCGGCGCTGTAGTGGCTGCGCGCAATCACCCAGCCGCCCAACAGCATGGCCAGCAGCCAGGCCAGCAGCAAGCCAGCGCGCTGGCGGGGGCGCAGCGCGCTGGCGGACGCCACCGCGTTTGTCGCGCTCCTTGCCGTCGTCACTTGGGCCCCGTTTTCGACGCTCACCGCAGACTGGCCGCAGCCGGGGCCGCGTTGGCGCCGGGGGCGCCAAGCTGGCCCACCGAGCCGCCCATGCTTGACGCGGCGCTGGTGGGCGCGCCGGCGCCCAGCGGCTCAATCGTCATCATCGAGCGGTCGCCATCGGCCATGCGCATTTCAACGCTGCCCAGCTCGGCGCGGCGCCCGCCCAGGCGCACCATCGCGAGCAGTGATTGCAGGCGCGGCTCGATGGGGCTGAGCTCCAGCGTCCACAGCTCGGCGTTGCCTTTGACCACGGGTTTGAAGTGCTGCTGCAGGCTGCGTGCATTGCCCGTTAGCGTGCCGCGCACAGCCTCGACGATGGCCTCGATCTCGGGCGCGGCGTCCAGCACCACGCTGCGGCTGCGCCCGCCCCGGCTCATGGTGACGATGTTGCCCTCCACGGCCATGCTCTCGGCGCGCGGGCTGGTGGTGATGCGGCTGAAGCGGTCGGGCGCCGCGAAGCTGAGCGTGCCGCTGCTGACGAGCGGCGCGTCCAGGCCCTTGACCGTTCGCTGCTCGGTGAAGCGGGCCTGGCCGCTGCGGGTTTGGGCCAGCAGGCTCATCAACTCGTCCAAACCAAAAGGCGCGGCGGGCTTGGCCGAGCCGGATGTTGGGGCTTGCGCCGCCAGTGGGCCGGCCAGCACCAGCATCACGGCCACCAGACCGACGCGCCGCGACACCAGCGCGCCCACGGGCATCCACATCGCAGCTTGGCCGCCCTCAAGCATCGTCATGCCAATAGTCATGGAAGTTGAACCAGTTGTAGGGCTGTTCGCGGCACAAGGCCTCCAGCCGGGACACATAAGCGCGCATGGCGGCCTGGATGCGCTGCTCACGCGCCAGCGGGTCGCGCAGGCGCTCGGTGAAATCTGCCAGCGGCTCAAAACGCACATCGTAAATGGGGCCGCCCAGGTACAAACCCACCATGAAAACAATCCGCTGGCGCAGCAGCTCGGCGAGCCGGAATGGGCCGTCGCTAAACACCGCGTCGCTGCCCAAAAACGGCAAGCGCACAGGTGCCGACCGGGTTTGTGATTCGCCGGGCATGGCGCGGTCGGCCAGCACGCCGATCAGGCCGCCCGTGGCGAGGTGATCAAGCACCGCCAACATCGAATCAGGCCGGCCCAGCGCGATGATGGCGGGCACCTCGCCCGGGGCAATGGCGGCCAGCGCGGCGTTGATCAAGCGGGCGTTGTCGGGGTACATCACCATGGCGATGCGCAGGTCGGGGTTGTCGCGGCCGGTGGCGCGCAAAGCCTCAAAACTGCCGATGTGCGCGCCCATCAAAAAAGCCCCCCGGCCAGCGGCCAGGCAGGCGTCAACGTGCTCGGTGCCGGTGGCGCGCAGGTCCAGCCAGCTGGTGGCGTGGCGCAGCAGGTAGACGCGGTCCAGCACCGTGGCGGCAAAGCTGTAGACGTGGCGGTAGACCTCGATCCAGCGCGCTGGGCGGCCAAACACCCGCGCCAGGTAGCGCGCGCTGGCCCGGCGCGGACGCGGCGCAAACAACACAAAGTACAGCGCAATCAGGTGCAGCACGGTGCGTGCAAATGGCCGACCACAGCGCAGGGCGATATTGGTCATCAGGCGCAAGGCCCAGGCGTTGCTGCGCTCGGGCTCGGTCACCCAATGCGCGCTGGTGTTGGGTGGCGAGGGGGGCGCGCCGGTCGAGCATGTCGCGCCGTTGGCACGGATGGCACGGATGGCACTGGTGATGCCGTTGGTGCTGTTGGTGCAGTCGGCGTCCAATGGCTTGGGCGGTTTGACGTCGGGATTCATGGCGCCCTGCCCGCTTGGGCATCGGCCGCCGGGCTGGCCACGGCGGGCGCCGCAAAGCCCCCGCTGGCGGCCAGCACGTCGCCGTTGTAGACGCTAAAACGCACTTGCCGGGGCTCGGCCACGAGCTCGATGCGCAGCAACGCGCCCGGCCCCACCGGCGCCAAAAATTTGACGGCGCCCAGCGTGGCACCCCACGCGCCCTCGGGTGCCAGCGCGGGCAGCACGCCGGGCGACGCGGTCAGCGCGGCCCGCCAGGCCTCCAGCACCTCGGCCAGCAACAACACGCCGGGCAGGATGGGCTGGCCTGCAAAGTGACCGGCAAACGCCGGGTGGTCCAGGGCAACTTGCCGGTAGATCACCACCGGCGCGGCAGCCAGCACACTGGCCTTGGGCAAGGCCAGCTGCGCCGGGGCGACGGCGGCCTCAAGGGCCAGGCTTGCCGCAGCGGGCGATGCCTGCGCCGGCGTGCCGCCCAGTGGGCTGGCCACCGCCAAAAGCGCCCGGTCGGCCGCCAGCCTGGCCAGCGTGTCCAGGGCAAACCGGCGCAAGGCGTGGGTGGTGATTTTGCCCGTGGCCTCGTGCGGCAGTGCATCCACCTTCACCACCCGACGCGGCACAAACACCGGCTCCAGACGCCCGCGCAGCGCGGCGATCACCTGGGCGCTGGTCAGCGTGGGTGCCACCACAAACACCACCGGCCGCACCACGCCGTCGGTCACCTCGTCGGGCAACCAGAAAGCGCCGTCGTCAACCCCGGCAATGCTGTTGAGATGAAAGTTGAGGTGCCCCAGCGAGCTGCGCTTGCCCGCGACGTGGATCAGGTCGTTGGCGCGGCCGAGCAGGTGAAACATGGTGGCGCCGGCGCTCGCGCCAAAAGCATCTGCATCACCGTCAAGCTCACGATCACCATCGGCCCACACCAGCCGCAGCATGTCCGACAGCGGCGTGGGCTCGTTGAGATGGCCACCGTGCACCACGAAACGCTCGTTCGGCGTTGTGTTGATGGTGATTTCACCCGGCCCGGCCGGCGCCGCGTTGGCCTCAGGCTCGGCGGGCTCGGCCTGGATGGTCAAGCTGCCAAAGGTGTGCCACAGCTCGGTTTGTGCGGTGCGGCGGCTGGCCACCTGGCCGGCCTCGGTGCAGCCGTAAATCTCGATCAAAGGCCCACCCAGCGCCAACTCAGCCTGGCGCGCCAACTGCGGCGACAAGGGTGCCGTGGCGCTGAGCACCAGATCGGTGGTCGGCAAATCCAGCCCCGACGTCAGCAGCGCCTTGAGGTGAAACGGCGTGGTGACCAGCGCGCGCGGGCGCGGCACCGACGCCAGCGCGGCCACGATGTCAGCCGGGTAAAACGGCCGGCCGGCCTCAAACGCCGCGCCGCCCAACAAGGCCAGCAGCACGCTGGACTCAAAGCCATAGCTGTGCTGCGGCGGCACGGTGGCCACCAGCGTGAGCCCCGCCAGCGAGGGCAGTCCCAGGTGCTGGGCCAGGCGCGCCGCCGCAGCCTGCACGTTGACAGTCCATTGCCACCACGACTTGGCGTGGGGCTGGGGCGCGCCGGTGGATCCCGAGGTCAGCAAGCTGGTGGCCAGTAGATCGGCCTGGATCAGCGGCATGACCAGCGCTGGCGCGGCTTGGCCTACCGAGCCCGGCACAGCGGCCGCGTCAAGCTGGCCCTCGCCGGGCCACCGCAGCAGCGGCAAGCCGGGTGTTTGCAGCGTGGCGTGTTCGGTGATGCCGTAAGCGCCGGGGTCGGCTTGCCGCAGTTGCGCCAGCGTGTCCGTCAAAGCATTGGGTGGCAGCAGGCTGAGCTGGCCACGCATCAAGGCGGCGCCCAGCGCGACCGCAAAGTCATAGCGGTCCACGCACAGGTTGATGGCCGGGCCCGCAGCGGGCAAGGTGGCCGCACAGGCCTCAACGTCAGCCAGATAACGCGCCACCGCCACGGGCTGGCCGGCGCGCCAGGCCAGCGTGGCCGCCGGGTCGGTGGCAACCAGCAGCGGCAAAAATGCCAAGGCGCTGTCGGTCATGGGCCAGATCCCGCGTCGGGCCGCACGCTGGGCTGGCTGGGCTGGCTGGCCGGCTGCCGATACGCCCGCACCATGCCGGCCAGGCTGACGCGCTCAAATTCGGGGTGCAAGCGGTATCGCAAAGCATGCTCGCCAACAAACAAAACGCCCATGGCCAGCGGCGTCAGCACATTTGCCAGCAGCGACCACGCCGCCCACGACAAGCCCACAAACACCCCCAACGACAGCAGCGCCATGCCAAAAAAATAAGCCACCCACAGCCACGTCAAACCCCGGGTGTAGTGCGCCATCGCGGGCGACACGGCGTGCACGCGGCGCGCCATGGCGCTGATCAACGCGGTGTGGCCGGGCCGCAGCGTCCAGCCAAAGCTCAAGCCCAGGGCGGCGTGCATGCCGGCGTGCTGGGCCAGGTACAGGTGCTTGACATCACCCAGCCCACCGGCGGCGGCCACCCACACCAGGCCCGCCGCCGCCAGCACGGTCAGCGCCAGCAAAACCGGCTGCCGCCCGCGCCAGGCCAGGCCCAGCACCGGCAGCAGCCAGGGCCCGAACACGGCGGCGATCGCCCAGGGTGTGTTGGCGGCGTACACCATCAGGACATGCGAGAGCAGCGCGTACAGCGCCGCCGCCAGCAGGCCCAGCAGCAAGTGGGTGGTCGAGGGGGTCAAGCCGTGCGGTGCTGTGCCACGTGGGCGGCCAGGCAGCGCAACGACTGAAAGATCTCGTGGTTGTTTTCGTCGTCCGAGCGCAGCTGAAAGCCGTAGCGCCGCGACACCTCTAGCGCCAGCTCCAGGATGTCGATCGAGTCCAGGCCCAGGCCATCGCCATAAAGCTGCGCGGTGGGATCGATCGTATCGGCCAGGGTGTCGAGGTTGAGCGCTTCCACCAGCAAGCTGGCCAGTTCGCGTTCAAGCGCCAGGTTGGCCTCTTGAAGAGGCGCCGCTGAATCCAGCGCCGTGGCTTGGGCGCCAGGCGCAAGGGGGTTGTTGGAAGCGGACAAAGACATGGTGGCGGGCAAAGATGTGGCGGGGGTAGCCGATGATTGTAGGGGGGCACAACCCGCCGGCCTGGGCGGCTACCGGCCCGACCCAAAACCCGCCAAGCTGCTAGACCGCGCGCAAGGCCGCGCGCAAATTGACGCCCAGCTCGGGTTTGTCCTTGAACGGATCGGTGGGGTTGCGCGCTTGCACCACGTCTTCCAGGCGCGTTTGCACCGAGGCCAGCGCCTTGGGGTGGCTGAAGATGTAAAACTGTCGCTCACGCAGCGCGTTAAACACCTTGGCCGCCACGTCAGCGGCACTCACTTTGCCACTGCCCACGGCCTTGTCGCTCATGGCCTGGGCGATGAGCTGGCTACGGGTGGGTTTGGCGGCGGCGTCGGCCATGTGCGCGGGCCGGTTGCGCTCGCTGGCGTTGATGCCCGTGGGCACAAAAAATGGGCACAGCACGTGGGCATGCACCTGGCTCGTGACCAGCGCCAGGTCTTGATACAGCGTCTCGCTGAGTGTGACCACCGCGTGCTTGGACACGTTGTAGACGCCCATATTGGGCGGACTCAGCAGCCCGGCCATCGACGCGGTATTGACGATGTGGCCCTCGTAAGCGGGGTCGGCCCCGGCTGCGGCCAGCATCATGGGCGTGAACAGGCGCAGGCCGTGCACCACGCCCCACAGGTTGACGCCCAGCACCCATTCCCAATCCCGGACACTGTGCTCCCACACCAGGCCACCGGTGCCCACGCCGGCGTTGTTGAAGACAAAGTGCGGCGCGCCAAACGCTTGCTGCACCTCGGCGGCCAGCGCCTCCATGGCCAGGGACTTGCTAACGTCCACCAGGCGCGCCATCACTCGCCCGCCATGCGGCGCGGCCAGGGCTTGAATCTCGCGCTCGGCGGCGTTCAAGGCGTCGGCTTGCACGTCCACCAGCACCACGTTCATGCCCTCGCGGGCGGCGATGCGGGCGCATTCCAGGCCAAAACCCGATGCAGCGCCGGTGAGTACCGCCGTGCGGCCTTTGAAATCGTTCATGTTGCTGTCTCTTTCATGCACGCCCTCAACATCTGGATGTGCGCAATGTTGTCTTCAAGATAAGCGTCACCCACCGCCACAAAGCCGTGGCGGCCATAAAAGCCCTGCAAATGGGCCTGGGCGCTGATGCGAATGCCCTGCCCTGGCCAGACGGCTTGGCAGCGTTTAATGCCGCCGGCCACCAGAACATCGGCCACGCCCGTGCCACGTAGCACCTTGTCCAGCACCACCCGGCCCAAGGAGGGCTCGGCGTATTTTTGGCCCGGATCCACCACGCGCAAATAAGCCCGCAATTCGCCGGTGTCATCACGACCCAGCCAATGGCCACTTTGCCGGTCGTAACCGTCCGGGTCGAGGTAAGCGCCCTGCTCCAGGATGAACACCCGGCAGCGCAGCGCCAGCATGTCGTAGACGCCGTCAACACCCAGATCAGCAAAGCGCTGCCAGGTCCAGGTCAGGTTGCTGGGCAGAGATTGAGGCATCAGCAGAGCGATGTTTGCGGGGCTGGGCGCAGGCTCAAACCAGCTTGACCAACTGCTTGCCGAAGTTTTTGCCCTTGAGCAGGCCCAAAAACGCTTCAGGTGCGGCGGCCAGCCCCTGCGCCACGGTCTCGCGGTATTTGAGTTTGCCGGTGGCCACCAGCGTGCCCAATTCCTTCAGCGCCTCAGGCCACACCGCCATGTGCTCGCTGACGATGAAACCCTCGATCTTCATGCGGTTGACCAGAATCAGCTGCGGCGTGTTCAACGGGATGGGCTCGCCGTTGTAGCCGCTGATCATGCCGCACACGGCCACGCGGCAAAACGCGTTGGCGCGCTGCATCACGGCTTCAAGAATCAGGCCGCCGACGTTTTCAAAATGGCCGTCGATGCCGTTCGGGCAGGCCTCTTTCAGCGCGCTGGACATGGCTTTCAAGTCGGCGTGCTCCCGGTGGTCGATGCAGGCGTCAAAGCCGAGTTCGTCCACCACGTAGCGGCATTTGTCGGCGCCGCCCGCGATGCCCACCACCCGCGCACCACGCGCCTTGGCCAATTGGCCCACCGCGCTGCCCACCGCGCCGCTGGCGGCCGACACCACCACCGTTTCACCGGCCTGGGGGTTGATGATCTTGACCAAACCGTACCAGGCGGTGACCCCGGGCATGCCCACCGCGCCCAGGTAGGCTTGCAAGGGGATGTGGGTGGTGTCTACTTTTTGGAGCACGCCGCGCTCGTCGGCGCCCACCAGGCGGTACAGCTGCCAACCGCCCATGCCCAATACCTTGTCACCCACCGAAAACTTCGGGTTTTTGGAAGCCACCACCTCGCCCACCGTGCCCCCGCCCATCACCTCGTTCAGGGCTTGGGGCAGCGCGTAACTCTTGCCGTCATTCATGCGGCCACGCATGTACGGGTCCAGGCTCAGGTAGTGGTTTTGCACCAGCACCTGGCCGTCGGCGAGCTCGGCCACTGGCGCCTCCACCAGCTTGAAGTTGGCCACGCTGGCCTCGCCATCGGGGCGCGAAACCAGCAGGATTTTTTGGTTGATCAGGGTGCTCATGGGGGGCTTTCGTGTTGCTGAAATTGAAGTGACGGCGTTTGTTGGCTCGCCGGGGTGGATGCTGATCCGCGCGCCTATCTGCACGCGCAGGTTGGCGCCTAGGACTCGGTTGGCAACTCGCTCGGTGTCTGGGTCGTCACCCGCCCACGCGACGGCATGGCACGCAAATACTTGAACGTGCCCGTGGCGTTGGCGCACAGCTTGCCCTGGTCGTCAAACAGCGAGGCCTCGCAAAACGCCATCGTGGCGGTCTTGTGCAATACCCGGCCAAGAGCCCGCAACTGGTGCTCGGCCGGCCGCATGAAGGTGGTTTTCATCTCGATGGTGGCCACACCAATGCCCTCCAAGTGCACGCTGCGCGCGGCCATGGCCATGGCGACATCCAGCAAGGTCATGACCACGCCGCCGTGCGCCACCTCCCAGGTGTTGAGGTGGGCTTCGTCCAGGTCTACGCGCAGCTCGGCGCAGCCGTCGCCAAAGCCGTGCATCTCGATGCCCAGGGATTCGACAAACGGCACCCGGACCGGAAACGGGATGGGGGAAATTTTGGGTTTACGCATGGCGGATCGCTGGTGCGTGGTCAGTGGCCGATGACGCAGCTGACGCCACCGTCCACCACCAGCGTCTGGCCGGTGATGTGTTTGCCGGCGGCCGACGCCAACAGCACGGCAGCGCCCTTCAGGTCATCGGCGTCACCCAGGCGGCGCAGCGGCGTGCTGGCGGCCAGTGCATCGGCACCCACGCGGTCCAGCGTGCCCTGGGTCATCTTGCTGGGGAAGAAGCCCGGCGCGATGGCGTTGACGTTGATGCCGTGCTCACCCCACTCGGCCGCCAGCGCGCGGGTGAAATTGATCACCGCGCCCTTGCTGGTGTTGTAGGCCACGGTCTCCAGCCCCGACGGGTTGCCGGCCAGGCCGGCAATCGACGCGATGTTGATGATGCGGCCCTGACGGCGCGGGATCATGCTGAGCTTGGCGATGGTTTGGCTGAATACAAACAGGCTGCGCACGTTGAGGTTCATCACCTTGTCCCAGGCCTCCAGCGAATGATCCTCGGCCGGTGCGCCCCAGGCGGCGCCGGCGTTGTTGACCAGGATGTGCACCGGCCCCAGACGCTCCAGGGTTTCAGTGCACACACGCCGCGCATCATCCGGGTTAGACGCATCAGCCGCGATCCAGCGCGCATCGATGCCGCGTTGGCTCAAATAGGCCACCGCCTCTTCCAGATCGGCGGCTTTGCGCGAGCTGAGCATCACCTTGGCGCCGGCTTCACCCAGGGCCTCGGCGATTTGCAGCCCCAGGCCGCGCGAGCCACCAGTCACCAGGGCGACTTGGCCCGTCAGGTCAAACAATTGTTGGATGGGCGTGCTCATCGTGGGCTTTCAAAAGGGCTTATAGGACTTACGCAAAATCGTCCCGGCTAGGCACGACGACGAAGACAGTGCGCCTAGCACGGCAAGGAGGAGGAACGACGCAGGGGCGGTTTTGCGTA
>JAYWDK010000253.1:0-12586 GCA_043779845.1 Betaproteobacteria bacterium
GCCTTCGGCTCGTGGTTATCCTTGCTCACGATGAGTCCAAGTCGGTACTCCCACAGGGGACTTCCACCCCATAAGTTCGCGCCCATGCTGGGCGCACACGAAAAAGCCCCGGATAACGGGGCTTCGGCGTGAATGGTTTGGTGGTCTGCGGTGCCAACCGAACATGACTTTGGCGGAGGGGGCGGGATTCGAACCCGCGGGGGGTATTAACCCCCACACGCTTTCCAGGCGTGCGACTTAAACCGCTCATCCACCCCTCCGCTGAGCGCAGCCGCGCATTCTAGCCCACGGGATCCAGCGCTTTTTCGAGCAACCAATCCAGTGGCACAAAATTGATGGCGCGGGCCTGCGTGCACTCCAGCACCACGGGCGGTGCGCAGCCCGCCAGATACGCCTCGCGCCAGCGCAGCGCGCACACGCACCAGCGGTCACCTGGCACCAGGCCACGAAAGCGGGCTTCGGGCCGGGGCGTGATCAGGTCGTTGCCACGCTCAAACTGAAAATTGAGAAACGCCATCGTCAGGCGCGCGCAAATCACGTGGCTGCCCGCATCTTGATCGTCAGTGTGGCAGCAGCCGTCGCGATGCCAGCCCGTCAGCGGGTCAAACGAGCAGGCCAACAGCGCCGTGCCTAACACGTTGAGTACGGGGTCTTGGTTCATACCCGGCATGTCATGGTTTAGCGCTTGGGGTGGCGCCGGCGCCGGTCTTCATCACCGCCATTGCGGTGGCGATCAGACCCGACACCTCGGTCATGTTGCCGGGCACGATCATGGTGTTGTTGGTCTTGGCCAGGTTGCCGTAAGCCTCGATGGCTTTTTCGGCCACTTTGAGCTGCACGGCCTCGGTGCCACCGGGCTGGTTGATGGCCGCGGCGATCTTGCGGATGGCGTCGGCCGTGGCCTCGGCCAGCGCGGTGATGGCCGCCGCCTCGCCCTGCGCCTTGTTGATGTCGGCTTGCTTCTCGCCCTCGCTGCGCGCGATGGACGCTTCTCGGGCGCCGGTGGCGATGTTGATCTGCTCTTGGCGACGGCCTTCGCTGGCGGCGATCAAGGCGCGCTTCTCGCGCTCGGCGGTGATTTGCGCCTGCATGCTGCGCAAAATTTCAGCCGGCGGCGTCAGGTCTTTGATCTCGTAGCGCAGCACCTTCACGCCCCAGTTCAGCGCCGCTTCGTCCAATGACAGCACCACGCTGGAGTTGATCTGCGCGCGCTCCTCGAAGGTTTTGTCCAGTTCCATACGGCCAATCACGCTGCGCAGCGTGGTCTGGGCCAGCTGGGTGATGGCCACGATGTAGTTGGACGAGCCGTAGCTGGCGCGCATGGCGTCGGTCACCTGAAAGTACAAGATGCCGTCCACCGTGAGTTGGGTGTTGTCCTTGGTGATGCAGACCTGGCTGGGCACGTCGAGCGGGATCTCCTTGAGTGAATGCTTGTAGGCCAGGCGGTCTACAAATGGCACCAGCAGGTTCAAGCCCGGGGTTAGCGTGGCGTGGTATTTGCCCAGCCGTTCAACCACCCAGGCGTTTTGTTGGGGCACCACTTTGATGGAGCGCACCACAAAGATGGCGGCCACCACGAGCAAGAGCAGGGCAATGATTTCCATGGGGATTCCTTGGGGTTGGTCGGTTCAAAAGAAGCGGCGGCAAACGCTCAAATCCGGTCGAGCTGTAGGCGGCTGCCCTCAACCGCGCGGATCACGAAGCCGCCAGGGGTGGGCGTGTCTTCACCCACAAAGCGCACGTCCCAGCCCGCGCCTCGGTACTGCACCCGGGCCGTGCCATCGGCGTGCCAATACGCCACGTGCACCACTTCGCCAATGTCGAGGTTGACGTCGTGGTTGGCCTGGGCGGGCGCTGGCGCGGGTTGGGCGCTGCGCCGCAAGTGCCACAGCACCACGGCGCCCCCGCCCACCAGCGCGCCCACCGCCCGCTGGCCGCTGAGCCCGACGCCCAGCTGCGCGGCCACCGCAGATGCCGCAGCGCCTAGCGCCAGCATCAACAAATAAAAGGTGCCGGTGGCCAATTCGGCCGCCACCAAGGCGCCCGCGGCCAGCCACCACCAGGTTGATGCGCTCCAGTCCATCATCTCGTCTCCAGGCGCCCAACGAGGGCAGGGCGCCGGGCAGTGTAGCCACCGAGCAGCGGGCGTCATCAGCGCTTGGTGCATCGCCCCTACACTTCGCCCTTCGCCTGCGTTTGCGCCTTGTTCTACAGACTGCTCCCAAGGAGCCCCACCGATGCTTCGTTTCCGCTTTCCCATCGTCATCATCGACGAAGACTACCGCTCCGAAAACACCTCGGGCCTGGGCATCCGTGCCTTGGCCCAGGCCATCGAAAAAGAGGGGTTCGAGGTGCTGGGCGTGACCAGTTACGGCGACCTGAGCCAGTTCGCGCAGCAGCAAAGCCGTGCCAGCGCCTTCATCTTGTCGATCGACGACGAAGAGTTCACGCCCGGGCCCGAGCTGGATCCGGCGGTGCTGAACCTGCGCAAGTTCATCCAGGAAATCCGTTTCAAGAACAGCGACATTCCGATCTACATCTACGGCGAGACGCGCACCTCGCAGCACATCCCCAACGACATCCTGCGTGAGCTGCACGGCTTCATTCACATGTTCGAGGACACGCCCGAGTTTGTGGCCCGGCACATCATCCGCGAGGCCAAAAGTTATCTTGATGGCGTGGCGCCGCCGTTCTTCAAGGCGCTGGTGGACTATGCGCAAGACGGGTCGTATTCATGGCACTGCCCGGGGCATTCGGGTGGCGTGGCGTTCTTGAAAAGCCCGGTGGGCCAGATGTTCCACCAGTTTTTTGGCGAAAACATGTTGCGCGCCGACGTGTGCAACGCGGTCGACGAGCTAGGCCAGCTGCTGGACCACACCGGACCGGTGTTTGCCAGTGAAAAAAACGCCGCTCGCATCTTCAACGCCGACCATTGTTTCTTCGTCACCAACGGCACGTCCACCAGCAACAAGATGGTGTGGCACCACACGGTGGCACCGGGCGACATCGTGGTGGTCGACCGCAACTGCCACAAGAGCATCCTGCATTCGATCATCATGACTGGCGCGGTGCCCGTGTTCATGACGCCCACACGCAACCATTACGGCATCATCGGCCCGATCCCGCAAAGCGAGTTCAGCCGCGAGGCGATCGAGGCCAAGATCGCCAAAAACCCGCTGCTCAAGGGCGTGGACCCCAAGACCGTGCGCCCGCGCATCATGACGCTGACGCAGAGCACTTACGACGGCGTGCTCTACAACACCGAGGTGATCAAGGGCATGGTCGATGGCTACATCGACAACCTGCATTTCGACGAAGCCTGGTTGCCGCACGCGGCGTTTCACAAGTTTTACGGCAGCTTCCACGCCATGGGCAAGAGCCGGCCGCGCCCCAAAGAGGCGATGGTTTATGCCACCCAGTCAACGCACAAGCTGCTGGCCGGCCTGAGCCAGGCCTCGCAGGTTCTGGTGCAAGACTCACAGACCGTCAAGCTGGATCGGCACCTCTTCAACGAGGCCTACCTGATGCACAGCAGCACGTCGCCGCAATACGCCATCATCGCCAGTTGCGACGTGGCCGCCGCGATGATGGAGCCGCCAGGCGGCACGGCCTTGGTCGAAGAAAGCCTGAACGAAGCCATGGCCTTCAGGCGCGCCATGCGCAAAGTCGACAAAGAGTTTGGCAAGGATTGGTGGTTCAAGGTCTGGGGCCCCGACAAGCTGGTTGAAGAGGGCATGGGCCGGGCCGACGCCTGGACGCTGAAGGCCAAGGACAAGTGGCATGGCTTTGGTGACCTGGCGCTGGGGTTCAACCTGCTGGATCCGATCAAGTGCACCGTGATCACGCCGGGCATGGACATGTCGGGCAAGTTTGCCAAGACGGGTATTCCAGCGGGCATCGTCACCAAGTTCCTGGCTGAGCACGGCGTGGTGGTTGAAAAAACAGGCCTGTATTCGTTCTTCATTCTGTTCACCATCGGCATCACCAAAGGCCGCTGGAACACGCTGCTCACCGCCTTGCAGCAGTTCAAGGACGACTACGACAAAAACGCGCCGATGTGGCGCATCCTGCCCGAGTTCTGCCAGGCGCACCCGCAGTACGAGCGCATGGGTTTGCAGGATCTTTGCCTGTCGATGCACCAGGCCTACGCCCGGGGCGACATCGCGCGGCTGACCACCGAGATGTACTTGTCCGACCTGCGGCCGGCCATGAAACCCAGCGACGCGTTTGCCTACATTGCCCGCCGCGAGACCGAACGCGTCGACATCGACGCCCTGGAAGGCCGCATCACCACGGCCTTGTTGACGCCTTATCCACCGGGCATACCGTTGTTGATTCCGGGCGAGTGCTTCAACCGCAAGATCGTGCAATACCTGAAATTCACGCGCGAGTTCAATGCCGGTTTCCCTGGGTTTGCCACCGACGTGCATGGTTTGGTGGAAGAGCAGGACGAAAAAGGCAACAGCCGCTACTACGTTGATTGCGTGCGCGAGGAGGGTTGAAGGCGCGCCGGTGGCAAGGCCGGTTTTGGCCTTCGGCGGCCCGGTTTACCGGGTGGCATCACCCTAAAAAAGGCCGGCGGGATGCCGGCTTTTTTTGTGAGCGCAGCCGGCGTCAGGTGTCGGAATTGCCGATCGCCACGTGGCTGAAACCGCCGTCCACGTACATGATTTCGGCGCTCACGCCGCTCGCCAGGTCAGACAGCAAAAACGCGGCCGCATTGCCAACATCGTCGATCGTGATGGTGCGGCGGATGGGCGTGGTGGCGGCAAATTCGGTCAGCAGCTTGCCGAAGTCCTTGATGCCCGAGGCAGCCAAAGTCTTGATCGGACCGGCCGAAATGGCGTTCACCCGAATGCCTTTGGCGCCCAGGCTTTGCGCCAGAAAACGCACGCTGGCCTCAAGTGAGGCCTTGGCCAGGCCCATGGTGTTGTAGTTGGGCACGTAGCGCATGGCGCCCAGATAGCTCAGGGTCAGCAGGGCCGCACCCGGACGCAAACGGGGCAGGGCGGCTTTGGCCAGTGCTGGAAAGCTGTAGCTGGAGATGTCATGCGCAATTCGGAAGTTTTCTCGGGTGAGGCCGTCGAGAAAATCGCCCGCGATGGATTCGCGCGGGGCAAAAGCAATGGCATGCACAAAGCCGTCGAACTGATCCCAATGCATGCCCAGGTCAGTGAACAGCTTGTCGATTTGAGCGTCGTCGCTCACATCGCAGTCAAACACCAGCGCGGAGCCAAAATCAGCGGCGAACTCGGTGATGCGCTCTTTGAAGCGCTCGCCCTGGTAGCTAAAGGCCAACGCCGCGCCTTCGCGGTGGCAGGCCCTGGCAATGCCGTAGGCAATGGAGCGATTGTTCAATACGCCCGTGATCAACAAACGCTTACCGGCAAGAAAACCCATGGGTGACGATCCTGTAGTTGGCGGGTCTGAAACAGCCTTGGATTCTCGCATGCTGTTGAATCAACAGCACCCGGGTATTGCCGGCATGGCACTTGCAAGCTACAATCCCATCTTTCGCTGAAGAGCAAAGTTGGGCGAAAAGTCAGTGTGGCAAGCTAGCATGAAAAGCCAGTGGTGAATGTGAAGCACAGTGAAGCACAGTGAAGCACATGTGAGGCGCAGACTAGGACTCAATCTGAGGCGCAAGTTAAGGCGTGCGGCATAGTGAGTGGGGATGCAAGCTGGCACGGCAAGTTGGGCTGACATTCCAGCCCATTTTTTTTGCTCGAACGCTTTTCAGTATTCCAATAGAGCGTTATTTGAACAAGGTTGAATCGGTCACGATGAGTTGGCAGCAAGCGCTTGAGCGCACCGTCACAGGATTGAACTACGACCTCGTGGACGTTGAGCGTTCGGTGGGTGGCTTGTTGCGCATCACCATTGATCGGTTGCCGGGGCATCTGTATGCCACCGGGCCAGGTGACTCCATAGTGGTGGAAGACTGCGAGATCGTCACGCGTCAGTTGCAATATCTGTTTGAGGTGGAGGTTGTTGACTATTCGCGGCTGGAGGTGTCTTCGCCGGGTTTGGATCGTCCACTGAAGAAGATCGCCGACTGGCGGCGGTTTGTGGGTTTTGAGGTTGAGGTTACTTTGCTGGAGCCCTTTGAAGGCCGCAGCAAATGGCGCGGTGAGTTGGCCGTGGGTGATGGTGACGACGCTTGGCGTCTTCTATTGCCGCCTGAGAAGGTTTTGTCGCGCACGGCAAGCAAGCGTGCCGCCAAGTTGGTGGCCGCGGGGGGTGCGGTGACCGATACGCAGCAGGCATTGGATTTTGTGTTGGGTGAAGTTCGCGAGGCTCGCTTGGTGCCGCTGGTTGACTTTAAGGGTCGCGGTGGTCGGGGGGGCGAAAGCCAGCCGGAGTTGGATGACGGTGATGGTCTTGGGGCAGGAAAGATAGACGGAGGTCAGGACTGATGAACCGCGAAATGTTGATGCTGGTCGAGGCTATCTCACGCGAAAAAAGCGTGGATCGTGATGTTGTGTTTGGCGCGGTTGAGGCGGCGCTGGCGCAGGCCACCAAAAAGCTCCACGGGGGCGAGGTTGACATCCGTGTGGCCGTGGACCGGGATACCGGCAACTACGAAACCTTCCGCCGCTGGCTGGTGGTGCCTGATGAGGCGGGTTTGCAGAATCCAGACGGCGAAGAGATGTTGTCTGACGCGCTGGACCGCATCGCCGAGATCGAGGTTGGCGACTTCATTGAAGAGTCGGTGGCTTCGGTGCCCATTGGCCGCATTGGCGCCATGGCTGCCAAGCAGGTGATCCTGCAAAAAATTCGTGACGCAGAGCGTGAGACGCTGCTGAATGATTTCCTGTCGCGTGGCGACAAGGTTTTTGTCGGTACCGTCAAGCGCTTGGACAAAGGTGACATCATCGTCGAGAGCGGCCGGGTTGAGGGCCGCCTGAAGCGCAGTGAGATGATCCCCAAGGAAAATCTGCGCACGGGTGATCGTGTTCGGGCCTTCATTGCCGGCATCGACTCGGTGGCGCGTGGTCCGCAAATCATGTTGTCGCGCTCGGCGCCTGGCTTCATGATGGAGTTGTTCGCGCAAGAAGTGCCCGAGATGGAACAGGGCCTGCTGGAGATCAAGAGCTGCGCCCGTGATGCGGGTTCACGCGCCAAGATCGCCGTGGTGTCGCATGACAAGCGCGTCGATCCCATTGGCACCTGCGTCGGCGTGCGTGGTTCACGCGTCAATGCAGTCACCAACGAGCTGGCGGGCGAGCGTGTTGACATCGTGCTGTGGTCTGAAGACCCGGCGCAGTTTGTGATTGGCGCCTTGGCGCCGGCCAACGTGCAGTCGATCGTGGTCGACGAAGAAAAGCACGCCATGGACGTGGTGGTTGACGAAGAAAACCTTGCCATCGCCATTGGCCGCGGTGGTCAGAACGTGCGGCTGGCGTCTGAGATGACGGGCTGGCGCATCAACATCATGTCGGCCGAAGAGTCGCATGCCAAGCAGACGATTGAGAGCGATTCGGCTCGCAAGCTGTTTGTCGACAAGTTGGACGTCGACGTCGAGGTGGCTGACATCTTGATTGCCGAGGGTTTCAACAGCCTTGAAGAAATTGCTTACGTGCCCTTGCAGGAGTTGCTGGAGATCGAGTCTTTCGACGAAGACACAATCACCGAGTTGCGCAACCGTGCCAAGGACGCATTGCTGACGATGGAAATCGCCCGCGAAGAGGATGTCGAAGCGGTGTCGCAAGACCTGCGCGACCTCGAAGGCCTGACGCCTGAACTCATCGGCAAATTGGCCGAAGGTGGCGTTCACAGCCGAGACGACCTGGCAGATTTGGCTGTTGATGAGTTGGTCGAAATGACTGCCATCGACGAAGCCGCCGCCAAGACATTGATCATGAAGGCGCGGGAGCATTGGTTCACGGCTTGATCGCCGCCTGAATCTGCCCCCAAGCCCCGCACCAAAGCATTGCAAGGAAATCCACACATGGCCGTGACGACCGTCGCCCAGTTCGCAACCGAGCTCAATCGTCCTGCAGGGACGCTGCTCGAGCAGCTGCAGTCTGCCGGCGTCGCCAAGATGTCGCCAGACGACGCGCTGACCGAGTCGGACAAAGAGCACCTGCTTGACTACCTGCGCAATGCGCATGGCACCAACAGTGTTGATCGCAAAAAGATCACGTTGATGCGCAAGAGCACCAGCGAGATCAAGCAAGCCGATGCCTCTGGCAAAGCGCGCACGATTCAGGTTGAGGTTCGCAAGAAGCGGGTGTTTGTCAAGCGTGACGATGCGCCGGCCAGCGTTGATGAGGCGGGTGCTGCTGCGGCCGAAGAGGCTGAATTGCAGCGTCGCGAAGACGAAGCCAACGCCCAGGCTGATCAGTTGCGCCGCCAAGAAGAAGAGTTGGCCGAGCAAGCGCGCCTGCGTGCCGAACGTGAGCAGCAAGAGCGTGAAGCGGCTGAGACGGCTGCCCGAACTGCCGCCGAGGCTCGCGCCTCAGCGGATGCCACTGCGGCCCGCGAGGCCACCGAAGCTGCTGAAGCCGTCGCCAAGGCTGCAGCGGCGGCCGTCGTCAACAAAGCGGCCACTCCTGCAGTTGCGGCTGGTGGCGCCAAGGCCGTTGCGGCCATGCCAGCACCTGCGCCTGTTGTGACGCCAGTTGCGGCCCGTGGTGCCGTTGCGCCTGTCGTGCGGCCGCCGGTGGCTGCTGCGGCAGTTGAAGCACCGAAAACGGGCATCCGAATCGTCAAGGCGGGTGACGCCGAGGCTGCTGAGAAGCTGGCTTTGGCAGCCGTTGCAAAGCGCCGTCAGGCTGCGGAATCTGAAGCGGCTGCAATTCGCGCCATGATGAACGCGCCCAAGAAGGTCATGATGGCCAAGAAGCCCGAGGAGCCGGCCAAGCCGGTTGCGGGCAAGGAAGCCATCCTCGGTACCATTCACAAGCCGAAGCCGGTGCCGGGCGCTGCGCCCGCTGTTGCGGGTGTGGCCAAGCCGGGCGACAAAAAATCTGTCAAGAGCGAAAAGCTCTCATCGAGCTGGGCGGACGATGCCGCCAAGAAGCGCGCCGCGCTGGGCAAGGGCCGCACCGATGCGCCTGGCGCCAACCGGCCGGGCTGGCGTGCGCCGCGCGGTGGTGGTCGCCGTGGCGAGCGTGATCAAAACGTGCAAAGCAATTTCCAGGCCCCCACCGAGCAGGTGATCCAGGAGGTGCATGTGCCCGAGACCATCAGCGTGGCCGATCTGGCGCACAAGATGTCGGTCAAGGCAGCCGAGGTGATCAAGCAGTTGATGAAACTGGGGCAGATGTGCACCATCAATCAACAGCTTGACCAAGAAACCGCCATGATTTTGGTGGAAGAAATGGGCCACAAGGCCTTCGCCGCCAAGCTGGATGATCCTGACGCCTTCCTTGAAGAAGAACACGTTGCCGCCGAAGGCGAGCAGCTTGCCCGGGCACCGGTGGTCACCATCATGGGTCACGTTGACCATGGCAAGACCTCGCTGCTGGATTACATCCGCCGTACCCGCGTGGCAGCGGGCGAGGCCGGGGGCATTACCCAACACATTGGCGCGTACCACGTGGAAACCCCGCGCGGCATGATCACTTTCCTGGACACCCCGGGTCACGCGGCGTTTACCGCCATGCGTGCTCGTGGCGCCACGGCCACCGACTTGGTGATCTTGGTGGTGGCGGCCGATGACGGCGTGATGCCGCAGACCAAAGAGGCCATTGCCCACGCCAAGGCGGCCGGCGTGCCGATCGTCGTGGCCATGAACAAGATCGACAAACCCGGTGCCAACCTCGAGCGCCTGAAGGGCGAGTTGGTGGCCGAGTCGGTGATCCCTGAAGACTTTGGCGGTGAAACCCCGTTTGTGCCTGTGTCGGCCAAAACCGGTGAAGGCATCGACGATTTGCTGGAGCAAGTGCTGCTGCAAGCCGAAGTGCTGGAGCTCAAGGCCTCCACCACCTCGCTGGCCAAGGGCTTGGTGATTGAAGCCCGTCTGGACAAGGGCCGCGGCCCGGTGGCCACGGTGTTGGTGCAGAGCGGCACGCTCAAGCGTGGTGACGTGGTGTTGGCGGGTTCAAGTTACGGACGCGTGCGCGCCATGATTGACGAAGATGGCAAAGCTTGCCAAGAGGCAGGCCCGTCGATCCCGGTCGAGATTCAAGGCCTCACCGAAGTGCCGCAAGCGGGTGACGAGTTCATGGTGCTTTCCGACGAACGTCGGGCCCGTGAGATCGCCACCTTCCGCCAAGGCAAGTACCGCGAAGTCACGCTCAACCGGCGTCAGGCCGCCAAGCTGGACAACATCTTCGACAACATTGGCGAAGGTCAAGCCCAGACGCTGGCGCTCATCATCAAGGCCGACGTGCAGGGCTCGCAAGAAGCGCTGGCCCAGTCGCTGGTCAAGCTCAGCACGCCTGAAGTCAAGGTGCAGATCGTGCACGGCGCGGTGGGTGGCATCAGTGAGAGCGACGTCAACCTGGCCATCGCGTCCAAGGCCGTGATCATCGGCTTCAACGTGCGTGCCGATTCCGGTGCCCGCAAGCTGGCCGAGAACAACGGTGTTGATCTGCGCTACTACAACATCATCTACGACGCCGTGGATGAAGTGAAGGCCGCCATGACCGGCATGCTGGCACCCGAGCAGCGTGAAGAAGTCATCGGCAGCGCCGAGATCCGCACGGTGTTCGTGGCCAGCAAGATCGGCACGGTGGCGGGTTGCATGGTCACCGCAGGTGTGGTGCGCCGCAACGCCAAGTTCCGTTTGCTGCGCGACAACGTGGTGATCTACACCGGCGAACTCGACTCGCTCAAGCGCATGAAAGACGACGTGCGCGAAGTGGCCGAGGGCTTCGAGTGCGGTATCAAGCTGAAGAACTACAACGACATCGCCGAGGGCGATCAGCTGGAATTCTTCGAGGTCAAGGAAGTCGCCCGCACCTTGTAAGGCGGATTTGCCCTCACCCGCAAACCCCGCCTTCTGAAAAGATGGCGGGGTTTGCACTTAAGGGCTTGCCCAGGAATACCCCAACATGCGCCACAAAAGAGCCATTCCCCACCGCGGCGTCCGTGTTGCCGACCAGATCCAGCGCGACCTGGGCGAGCTGATTCGCGAGCTGAAAGACCCCCGCATCGGCCTCGTCACGGTCAACAGCGTGCAGGTCACGCCCGACTACGCCCATGCCAAGGTGTTTTTCTCGGTGCTGGTGGGTGACGCCAACGACTGCGAAGCGGGCTTGAGCGAAGCGGCGGGTTATCTGCGCAACGGCTTGTTCAAGCGGCTGCAGATTCACACCGTGCCGACTTTGCATTTTCAGTTCGACCGCACGACCGAACATGCCGCCGAGCTGAGCGCGTTGATCCGCGAAGCCAACGCCACACGTGCGAAAGAAGACGGCGAGGCCTGAACAGGTCGCCCGCAATTTTCCACCTACACGCCATGAACCGCCCGTCCCGCCCCCGCATCACCCGCCGTGCCCTGCACGGTGTGCTGCTGCTCGACAAGCCGCTGGGCTGGTCGAGCAACGATGCGCTGCAAAAAGCCAAATGGCTGCTGCGGGCGGAAAAGGCCGGCCACACTGGCACGCTTGATCCGCTGGCCACCGGCTTGCTGCCGCTGTGTTTTGGCGCCGCCACCAAGTTCAGCCAGGTCAGCCTGGACGCCGATAAAGCCTACCGCGCCACCCTGCGCCTGGGCCAGCGCACCAGCACCGGCGATCTGGAGGGCGAGGTCTTGCAGGACCGGCCGGTGAATGTGGACCGGGCTGACATCGATGCCGCAGTGGCCCGCTTTACCGGGCTGATTGCCCAGATTCCGCCGATGCACTCGGCGATCAAGAAAGACGGCAAGGCGCTCTACGAATACGCCCGCGCCGGTATCGAGGTGGAGCGCGCCGCTCGCAACGTGACGGTACACGCCATCGACATCATCGACTGGCAGGATGCTGCGGATGTGCCTACCTTGGTGATTGATGTGCGCTGCAGCAAAGGCACCTACATCCGCACCCTGGCCGAGGACATCGGCGAGGCGCTGGGCTGTGGCGCCCACCTGATTGCGCTGCGCCGCACCGCCAGCGGGCCGTTGTCACTGGAGCAGGCGATCAGCCTGGCCGATCTGGAATCGCTGGACGAGCCTGCCCGTCTGGCGCTGCTGCTGCCCGTCGAGGCCGTACTGGCCGAGTGGCCGAGTCTGATGCTGGACGCCGACGAGGCCGGCCGCTTTTTGACCGGTCTGCGCCGCCGGGTGCCGCAGCCCGACATCGCCGCCATCAGGGTATACGGCCCCGAGACCGGCGCATTTCTCGGCAGTGCCCACATCAGCGCCGGCGAGTTGATCGCCGACCGCCTGCTCAGCCCCGTCGAGGTGCAGGCCCAGCTGCCAGCTGCCCATCCTTTGGAGCCTCCCTCCGACATGGACAGCAGCATGGCCAGTACGGCGGCCCTCATCACCGCCCCCGATCCGATCCCGGCGCCTGCCGCGGCCAACCCACCCCAGCTGGCCCCCGCAGCCTGACCCAATTCACAGCACCCAAGCCCCATCATGACCCAACAAATCCGCAACATCGCCATCATCGCGCACGTCGACCATGGCAAGACCACGATGGTCGACCAGCTG
>JAYWDK010000254.1:0-4595 GCA_043779845.1 Betaproteobacteria bacterium
ATCTTCACGCCGGTGGGCACCGCGATCAGCATGGTGGCGTACATGAAGAACAACTGGCCGGTCACCGGCATGCCGGTGGCGTACATGTGGTGGGCCCAGACGATGAACGACAGGATGGCGATGGACGCGGTGGCGTAGACCATCGACGTGTAGCCAAACAGGCGCTTGCGGGCAAAGGTCGGGATGATTGCGCTGACGATGCCGAAGGCCGGCAAAATCATGATGTAAACCTCGGGGTGGCCGAAGAACCAGAAGATGTGCTGGTACATCACCGGGTCACCACCACCGGCGGCCGAGAAGAAGCTGGTGCCGAAGTGACGGTCAGTCAGTGTCATGGTGATGGCGCCAGCCAGCACGGGCATCACGGCGATCAGCAAGTAGGCGGTGATCAGCCAGGTCCAGCAAAACAGCGGCATCTTCATCAGCGTCATGCCAGGGGCGCGCATGTTGAGCACGGTGACGATGATGTTGATCGAGCCCATGATGCTTGATGCGCCCATGATGTGCATGGCAAAGATGCCGGCGTCCATCGACGGGCCCATTTGCAGCGTCAGCGGGGCGTACAAAGTCCAGCCGGCCGCCGGCGCGCCGCCCGGCATGAAGAACGACGACACCAACATCAGGGCGGCCGGAATCAGCAGCCAGAAGCTGAAGTTGTTCATGCGCGCAAAAGCCATGTCGGCCGCGCCGATTTGCAGCGGGATCATCCAGTTCGCGAAACCCACAAAGGCCGGCATGATGGCGCCGAACACCATGATCAGGCCGTGCATCGTGGTGAACTGATTGAACAACTCCGGGTTGAAGAACTGCAGACCGGGCTGGAACAACTCGGCGCGGATGCACAGCGCCAAGATGCCGCCCACCATCAACATGGTGAACGAGAACAACAAGTACATCGTGCCGATGTCTTTGTGGTTCGTCGCAAATACCCAGCGCCGCCAACCCGGCAAGGGGCCGTGGTCATGGTGGTCGTGGTCGTGGTCGTGAGACCCGTGGTGGTCGAGGACGGCGCTCATGGGCGTGGCCTTTCAGCGATCTGTGCTAACGATTTGTCGGAATTACTTGCGCGCCGCGACGATGTCTGCGGGCTGCACGATCTGGCCAGTCTTGTTAGACCAGTTGTTCTTGGTGTAGGTGATGACCGCCGCAATCTCGGTGTCAGACAGCGCCTTCCAAGACGGCATGGCGCCATTCAAGCGGCCGTTCAGCAACACGTCGATCTGCTTGGATTTGTCGGCGTCTTGCACGATGGCCGAGCCATCCAGCGGCTTGATCGGGCCAGCGCCCTTACCGTCAGGCTTGTGGCAAATCGCGCAGTTGGCGCCGTAGATTTTTTCACCGCGGGCGGCCAGCGCTTCCAGTGTCCAGACCTTGCTCGGATCGTCGGCTTTGGCAGCGATTTCTTTCTTCTTGTCGCCGACCCACTTGGCGTAGTCGTCGGCCGACAACACCTTCACGTGGATGGGCATGTAGGCGTGCTCTTTGCCGCACAGCTCAACGCACTGGCCGTAAAAGTCACCCACTTTTTCGGCGCGGAACCAGGTGTCGCGCACAAAGCCCGGAATGGCGTCTTGCTTGACCGCAAAGGCCGGCACCATCCACGAGTGGATCACGTCGGCGGCCGTCAGGATGATGCGGATCTTCTTGTTGACCGGCACCACCAGCGGGTTGTCAACCTTCAGCAAATAGTCGTCACCCGACGGTTTGCCCGAGTCCGACATCTGACGCTGCGCCACATCCAGTGTCGACAAAAAACCAATGCCTTCGCCTTCACCGCGCAAGTAGTCATAACCCCATTTCCACTGGTAACCCGTGGTCTTGATGGTGATGTCGGCGTTGCTGGTGTCTTTCATGGCCACCACGGTCCTGGTGGCGGCCATGCCCATCACGACCACGATGACAAACGGCACCACCGTCCAGGCGATTTCAACGCCCACGCTCTCATGGAAATTGGCCGACTTGTGACCGACCGATTTGCGGTGCTTGATGATCGAATAAAACATCACGCCGAAGACGGCGAGAAAGATCACCAGGCAGATCAGCAGCATGAAGTTATGCAGGCCTATCACCTCGCTGGCGATGCGCGTAGCCGGCGGATGCAAGTCAATCTGGTTGGTGGCTGGGCCACCCGCCAAGTCGCCTGTGGCGGCCATTGCGACCTGCGTCGCCATCGCCGCGCCGCCGGCCAATGCGGCCTGCCAGGACCGATGCCAAAGTGTCTTTGTTGTCTTCATCGTCATGCTTTATGTTCGTGATTCACAACCCGATCGCCGGCCGTGCGCAATGCACGGCGCAACTCCTGCGCCAACTCCACCCGCAACTCGGGGCGCACGTGGCGACCCACCCGCACGCTGCGCCCTTCACCGGACAACTCCACCAGCGAGCCATCGGCCGCTGCCGGCTCAACCCGTACCCATTCGGCGCGAAACGATGCACGCTCCACGCCCGAGCCAAACCACTGCTCGACCAACAACTCACGCGCCGTGAGCGTGATGGTCTCGCGATCACCCGCGTGACGCGCCACCATCAACATGGCGGCGCCCACGGCCAACAATTCCAGGCCGGTGAACAAACCCACCATCACCACGCCTTGCGACCAAAACCCGAGCGCCACCAGCAGCGACACGCCACTCAGCAGCAGGTAGGCCAACACCATTTGGCGCGGGGTGATCGATACGTTGCGCCGCAGGTCAAACAACCAAGCCACCGGCGCCACCTGCTCACGCCCAAAACGCCAACCCCCATCGCGGCGCGGCGCGGGTGATGACCAAGGGCTGGAGGCGCAAGTGACCGACATGGGTGACAAATATCAACGTTCAGTGATGTTTATTCAATCAAGCCCGAAATGTACCCGGGTGACTGACGCTTTTCCAGCAAGCTGATCCAGCGCAAAGACATCATTGACTTGATGTTTCGCAAAGGCAGTCGATCTGCGCCAGATCAAACGAAGATTCTAGCCGAGTGCCTACTGGTGATGATCGTCTCGGTTTCAAGTGTGGCGTTTGGGCAGCGTTGCGCGCAAGGACTCAAGCGACACCGTAACCGGCCCGCCGCGTGCCGACCGGGGCGCCGATTTGTAGGCGTGGCCGTAGACCAATTCAAAACTCATGTGGATGCGGCCGTGCCCGTCGGCGCGCTGGGCCAGCGCCTGCAACAAGCGATCACGCCAGCGTGGCGTGCGCAAACCGGGCCAGCGTCCCACGCCCAGATGGCCACCCAAGCTGCGCAATTCGGCCAGCAAGGCCTCGGCTGATGACCAGGTGAGTTGCAGCATCTCCTGGTCCATCACCGGGTCGGCAAAGCCGCTATGAACCAGCCAATCACCCACGTCGTGCATGTCGGCGTAAGGCGGATGCGGCGCGGGCCAGGCCAACTCGGCATACAGGGCCCGCAACTCGCGCAAGGTGTCCGGCCCGAAGGTCGAGAACATCAGGAAGCCGTCCACCGCCAGCGCGCGGTGCCATGCCGCCAAGGTGACTTCAGGCCGGGCGCCCGCGTGCAACGTCAAATTGGACCACAGCATCTGCGCGCCACCGGCGGGCACCTCGGATTCCAACCAGACCGGCTGTCTGGCCTCTTGCCGGCGCTGGCCCCAGGCCCACCAGGGCGCCTGCAAACCCTGGCGGCTGCGCTCGGCCAGGGCCACTGTCGGCTCCACCACACAACGCCTGGCTTGCGGCCACACCGCCTGTACCGGTTGGGCGCCGGCACCCGTAAAAGCCCACCAATCCAACCAGGATTCAGGCGCCTGCTTGATGACAGGCAAGCGCTCGGCCATGCGGCGCGCCACCTCCTGGTGCAACCACGGTGCGGCGTCGGCACGTGCCAAACGCGCCAGCACATGGCCCAGCGCCTGCGCGTGCCCATGCCCGTGCCCGTGCCCATGCACTTCACGCTGGGCCACGGCGTCATCCCTCGCCGATGCGTTCAGGTCATCGACGGGTGGCGGGCGACTGTGTTCAGGCATGGGCGGGCAGTATATTGAGCCGATGCCAACGGCCGACCCCAAGCCCCCAACAGCTGTTCAGAGCGACATGGACGGGCCAGGGTTGCGCTGGATCCAGCGCCGCCTCTCCAGCCTGCCCAGGCCTTGCGCGCTGTGCGGTCAATGGGGCCGGCTGGGCCTGTGCGGCGATTGCCAAAGCCGCTTCCTGCACGGGCAAGCCGAGCGCTGCCCCCGTTGTGCGCTGGCCACCCCCGGCGGCTTGGTATGCGGCGCCTGCCAACTCAAGCCCCCGCGCTTTGCCCATTGCATTGCTGCGGTTGACTACGGGTTCCCATGGGATCGCCTGATCACCCGCTTCAAGTTCACCTCGCAACCCGAGCTGGCGGGTCTGCTGGCCCAAGTGCTGCAATCGGCTGTGGCGCAAAGCCCGGCCCCGCCCGTGAACATCGTGCTGCCAGTGCCGCTGAGCACGGCCCGGCTGGCCGAGCGTGGCTACAACCAGGCCTGGGAATTGGCGCGACGGGTAGCCGCTTGGCAAGGCCTGCCGACCGAGAAATCTGGCCTGCAACGCCTGCGTGACACACCCCACCAAGTGGGCCTAACGCGCCAGGCACGCGAACAAAATCTGCGTGACGCGATGTGGGTGCCC
>JAYWDK010000255.1:0-4591 GCA_043779845.1 Betaproteobacteria bacterium
GCCCTGACCAGCCGCGCGCTGCAAACCAACCGCTTCAGCCCGTCGCAATCGAAGACCCGGTTGTTGGGCCATTACCGCGTGCGGGATCAATGGTTTGCCGTGGCCGGCGGCGCGCTGCGCACCCAATCATTCAAACGCTTTTCGTTCGTGGCCGGCCCCGACGACGCCACCAACCTGAGCAAGAGCAGCACGGTCGAAGAGTCCACCAGCGAGATCTTGCTCAACGTGGGCGCCGCGCTCGAATCCGAACAAGTGCGTGGCCAGGCCAACCACTACAGCATGCGCGCCATGGTGGGCCTGCCGCTGTGGCGCCGCCTGAACAACACCGACAACCCGACACTGCAATTTGACGCAGCCAAAGGGTATGACCTGACGCTGGAAGGCCGCTACAGCTGGGCGCTGAGCCGCGACATCCACCTGGGCTAGGCGCCTGTCGGGGCGCGGTCCAGCAACATCGCGTCACCGTAGCTGAAAAACCGGTACCCCGCCTCGATCGCGTGGCGGTACAGCGCCCGTGCGTGCTCGTGCCCGGCAAAAGCCGACACCAGCATCAGCAAGGTGCTTTTGGGCAGGTGAAAGTTGGTGATCAGCCGGTCCACTACGCGGAACTCAAAACCCGGCGTGATGAACACGTCGGTTTCACGCGCGCCGGCCAACAAGCGCCCGCCCAGCGCGGCGGATTCCAGCGCGCGCAAGGTGGTGGTGCCGGCGGCCACCACGCGCCCACCGGCGGCCTGCGTACGCGTGATGGCGTCCACCGTGTGCTGGCCCACCTCGTACCACTCGCTGTGCATCTTGTGTTCGGCCAGGTTGTCGGTGCGCACGGGCTGGAACGTGCCCGCGCCCACGTGCAAAGTCACCTGTGCGGTGGCCACGCCACGCGCCGCCAAAGCGGCCAGCACGGCCTCGTCAAAGTGCAACGACGCCGTGGGCGCCGCCACCGCGCCGGGGCGCTGGGCAAACACGGTTTGATAGCGCGCTGCGTCCTCGGGCGCGTCGTCGTGGGTGATGTAGGGCGGCAGCGGCACGTGGCCAAAAGCGTCCAGCAGCGCCAGCGGATCGGCTGGAAACCGCAGGTGAAACAGGCCGCCATCGGGGCCGCCCCGGCCCAGCACCTCGGCCTCAAATGCGCCGCCCGCAAAACTGACGCGGCTGCCAGGCTTGGGCGACTTGCTGGCCCGCAAGTGGGCCATCACCTCGTGCTTGGGCAATACCCGCTCGATCAGCGCCTCCACCGTGCCACCCGTGGGGATTTTTTCGCCATGCAGCCGGGCCTTGATGACCCGGGTGTCGTTGAACACCAGCAGGTCACCCGGCTTGAGCAGCGAGGGCAGATCTCTGAAGATGCGATCCACCGGCAGCGCGCCCGTGCCGTCAAGCAGGCGCGAGGCACTGCGCTCGGCCGCTGGGTGCTGGGCGATCAGCGCGGGCGGCAGCACAAAGTCAAAGTCGGCCAGTGTGTGCCGTGGTGGGCTCATTTGCGCAAGTTCTGCGGCCCGCTCTGGTGCACGTTCTGGCGCAGATGCCGGCGGGGCTTGTGCGGCGTTTTTCGGTGTTGGGTTCGGCATGGTCGAGCAGGCTGTACTGGCCTGAAGAGTGGGGCGCTATTGTTCCACTTTGCCCGGCCCTCGGTTGGCGGACCCGGTCGGTCGTTGTTCAGCGCGCACCGCAGCGCGCACCGCAGCGCGCAAGCGCAGGGGCAGCCACCCCAACCGGGTCATCGACGCTCGCCAGGGGTGAGCGAGACGGTTGGCGCGGTGCCCTGCAAGGCTGCGGGCAGGTTGGGGGGCGGCGCCGGGGGCACGGGGCTCCCGGCGGACGCCGCTGGCGCGGCTGGTGTGGCTGGCGTGGCTTGTGCCGCCTGCGCGGTCAATGCGGCCGGCCAGACGGCCGACGTGTCAAGCCCGATCGACGCCACCGCCCCGCCTGCGGCCCATTCGCTGTAGGTCCAATCGTCGGCCACGCGCACCACGCCTTCGGGCGGCGTGGGGGCGGGCGCCACGGGCACACGCTTGAGCGCCTGCGCCATGAAGTCGATCCAGATCGGCAGCGCCAAGCCGCCACCCGACTCGCGGCCGCCCAGGGTCTGTGGCTCGTCATGGCCCATCCAGGCCACCGCCACCATTGCGGGCTGAAAACCGGCAAACCACGCATCGACGGCGTCGTTGGTGGTGCCGGTTTTGCCGTACAGGTCAGCACGCTGGAGCTGCTGCTGCGCGCGCGCCGCCGTGCCCACGCGGGTCACGTCATTGAGCAAGCTGTTGATGATGAACACGTTGCGCGCCGGCACGGCCCGCTTGTCTTCGGTGAGCGCGGCTGCGGGCGGTGCTTCAAACAGCAGCTTGCCCTGTGCGTCGGTGATGCGCTCGATCACCACCGGTGTCACTTGCCAGCCGCCATTGGCCAGCACGGCGTAGGCCTGCGCCATTTGCATCGGCGTGATGCTGCCAGCGCCCAGGGCCATCGTCAGGTTGTTGGGGTGGCGCCCCAGGTCGAAGCCAAAACGCTCCAGCCAGTCACGAGCGATGCCCACGCCCACTTGGCGCAACAGCCGGATGCTGACCAGGTTGCGGCTGCGCACCAGGGCTTCGCGCAGCGTCATCGGGCCGTCAAACCGGCCGTCGGCGTTTTGCGGATCCCAGCCATCGGTGCTGTCCAGCGGTGCATCGTTGATCAGCGTGGCCGGCATCACGCCGTGCTCCAGCGCGGCCGAGTACAAGAAGGGCTTGAAGGTGGAGCCCGGTTGCCGCCACGCCTGGGTGACATGGTTGAAGGGCTGGCGCGCAAAGTCAAACCCGCCCACCAAGGCGCGCACCCGGCCGGTGGCCGAATCCATCGCCACCAAGGCCGCTTGCACGTCGGGCCATTGGGTCAGCGCCCACGGGCCGGCACCGTCGCCCGCCGCCTTGCCTGGCGTCTCTCGCATCTGCATCACGCGCACGATGCTGCCACGCGTGATGGCCCGCTCGGGCGGCGCGTCGGTACCCAAGGCCGCCTGCACGGCGCGCAGGCTGTCGCCGCTGATGCGCAGCTGCTCACCGGTGGCCAGCTGCACCAGCAGCTCACGCGGGTTGGCCACCAGCACAATGGCCACCCGCAGCCCGCTGTCGTCCTGGTAGTCCTTCAGCGCCAGCGCGGCCGTGCGCTCGATGTCGGGCGTGCCTTCGGGCGGCAGGTCTTCCTGGTCTTCCGGGCCCCGCCAGGGCTGGCGCCCGTCGTAGGCCAGCACACCCCGGCGCAGCGCGGCCCAGGCCGCTTGTTGGTCGTCGGCGCGCAAGGTGGTGTAGACCTTGATGCCCTGCGAATAGACCTCGGCGCCAAAGCGCTCGACCACCATCAGCCGCGCCATCTCGGCCACGTGCTCGGCGTGCAAGGGCACTTGCAGCAGGCTGCGAATCTTGAGTTTCTCAGCGCGCGCAGCGAGCGCTTGCGCCTCGGTGATGGCGCCCGTGACCTGCATGCGCATCAGCACGATGTGCTGGCGCTGCACCGCGCGTGCCAGGTTGGTGATCGGGTTGGCGTAGGCCGGGTTCTGCGGCAAGCCCGCCAGCAAGGCGTTTTCGGCCAGCGACAACGAGACCAGGGGCTTGCCAAAGTAGGTGTCGGCCGCCGCCGCGAAGCCGTAGGCGCGCTGCCCCAAAAATATCTGGTTCATGTAGAGCTCAAGGATCTGGTCCTTGCTCAACTGCTGCTCGATGCGCAGCGCCAGCAAGGCCTCTTTGACCTTGCGCTCGGGGGTGAGCCGAGACGACAAGAAAAACGTGCGCGCCACCTGCTGTGTGATGGTGGACGCGCCCTGGCGCAGCCCGCCAGTGAGGTTGGCCACCACGGCGCGCACCACGCCGATGGGGTCAATGCCCAAGTGGCCACGGAACCTCGCGTCTTCAACCGCCAGCACCGCCAGTTGCAATTGCTGCGGGATCTGGTCAATCGACATGAACTGGCGCCGCTCGGCGCCAAACTGCGCTATTTCGACCAAATCAGCCGTGAACACCTGCAAGGGCTGGCGCGGCCGGTAGGCCGTTACCCGATCCAGCGGCGGCAAATCAGGGCCATACAAGGCCACCGCGCCACCCAGCGCCAGCGCGCCCACGCCCAGCAAAATCAAGGCGCCCCAAGCGGAGCGACGCAGCCAAACTTGGGCGAGGGTGGACAACTTCAGGGGCGCGGGCATGCGCCGATTATCTGTAGCGCTTTTGGGCCGACAGCTACCACGCGCCCCGACCGTGACGCAATGCACGGTCAGCGTCGCTCGGACGGTTCCGGGCGCTCACGTTGAAAGCCAAACCCATGTCAGCACCTACTGGCCCGCAGCGCGATGCCGCGCTCGCAAACACCCCCAAAGTCGCTCCCCAAGTCACTCCCCCAAGTCGTCCCCCAGGACACGCGCCAAAACACCGGTCAAAAATCGCGCAATTTCCCGCGCATCGACCGGCTCCCGCCCTACGTCTTCAACATCACGGCCGAGCTCAAGCTGGCCACCCGCAGGCGCGGCTAGGAGCCTGTCGGGCTTGGGGTCGGGCCCGCGTTGACCCTGAAAATGGGCTCAGCCTAGGCGCAAAGCGCAGACATACCGTTGGGTATGGCGAGC
>JAYWDK010000256.1:0-4588 GCA_043779845.1 Betaproteobacteria bacterium
CAGCCCACGTCGATCTCGACGTCCTGGCCGGTGGCCAGCGTGCCGCGCAAATCAAAGCGCGACGGATCCGCCAGGCGCACGCCGGCTTCCAGCAGCGCGTCGGCCTGGCGGCGCTGCAAGCGGCGCTCCAGATCGGCCAGTTGCACGGGGCTGTTGACGCCCAGCACCTCGGTGTCGTCAAGCGCCTGGCTGGCCACCACGGGCACGCCCTCGGCCACGGCCATGGCCACGATGTCGGTGAGGTAGTACTCGCCTTGCGCGTTGTCATTTTTGAGTGCCGCCACCCAGCGCTTGAGCGCGGCCGTGGGCGCGGCCATCATGCCGGTGTACACCTCGCAAATTTCGCGCTGTGCGGGGGTGGCGTCTTTGTGCTCCACGATGCCCAGCACGGCACCGTCCGTTGAGCCCGCCGCCCGCACGATGCGGCCGTAACCGGTGGCATCAACCAGCTTGATGGTCAGCAGCGCCAGGCGCTCGCCGCCACACGCATCGGCCAGCGCGCGCGCCGTGCTGGCCTCGATCAAGGGCACGTCGCCGTTGAGGATCAGCGTGGTGCCCTCAGCAGCCAGGTGCGGCACCACTTGTTGAATGGCATGCCCTGTGCCCAGTTGCGGCATTTGCCGCACCGACGACGCGCCCGTGCCCAGGATGACAGACTCCACGCTCCCGGCGCCGTGGCCGGTGATCACCCAGCTGCGGTGCTCGCCCAAGGCGGCGGTGGTATGCAATACGTGCAACAGCAGCGGCTTGCCGGCCAGGCGGTGCAGCACCTTGGGAAGGCGAGATTTCATGCGGGTGCCTTTGCCCGCAGCCATGATCACAATGTCCAATGCCATGAAGATGCCTGTTTTGATGCGGTGGAAAACCTGGATTATCGTGATGCTGGTGCCGGTGTTTTGGGCTTGCAGCGCGGTGAGGCTGAGCTACAACCAAGGGCCCACCCTGGCCTACTGGTGGCTGGACCGCTACGCGGACTTCGGCGTTGAGCAATCGGCACGCGTCAAAGCCGCGCTCGCCGATTGGTTTGCCTGGCATCGAGCCACCCAGTTGGCCGACTACACGCAGGCGCTGGGCGCCATGCAGGCCCTGGCCGTGGACAAAGTCTCTGCGGGCCAGGTGTGTGGCAACCTGGACGCCTGGAAACGCCGCGCCGAAGCCTCTTTTGAGCGCGCCGTGCCGGCCATGGCCGAGCTGGTGCGTGACCTGTCGCCCGAGCAAATCAGCCGCATCGAGCGCCGCCAACATAACAACCACGAAGAGCGTAAAACCGAGTACCTGCAAGCCGTGCCCGCCGACCGCACCAAGGCCACGTTCGAGCGGGCGCTGAGCCGGGCCGAATCCCTGTACGGCACGCTGGACGACGCCCAACGGCGCCTGCTGACTGGCGGCTTGGCGGCGTCGCCGTTCAATCCCGAACGATGGCTGGACGAACAAGCGCAACGCCAGGCCGACATCGTGCGCAGCCTGCGCCGCTGGACCACCGAGCGCAGCGACACGGCCACGGTTCAGGCCGGCCTGCGTCGCCTGGCAGCTGAGGCCGTGAAATCACCCGACCCCCAGTACGCGGCCTACGCCCATCGCCTGACCGACGCCAACTGCGCCCTGCTCGCGCGTGTGCACAACAGCACCAACCCGGCACAACGCCAACATGCCACCGACAAGCTCAGGGGCTGGGAAGACGACTTGCGCGCCTTGCTCACGCCCTGACACGCCAAAACGCCAGTCGCCACATTGAGACAATCGACGCCATGAACCGATGGCGCGACCGAACCCTGGCCCTGATGCTGCACCCCAAATTCAGCCGCGGTGGGCGCGACATGCTGGGCACCATCGTGGCCGGCACCGGCGTGATGTTGATGCTGCGCTTGGGGCTGGGCTGGTGATCTGCCAAACTTCGAAACAGCCCAAAAATCTTCACCACACGCCCCTTCACTCAAACCCAACCAGACCATGAAAATCATTCGACTCGAAGACTTGGTGGCCCAGGGCCAACTGGCCGGCAAGCGTGTCTTCATCCGCGCCGACCTCAACGTGCCGCAAGACGCCACTGGCCGCATCACCGAAGACACGCGCATCCGTGCCTCGGTGCCCTGCATTGAAATGGCGCTCAAGGCGGGTGCTGCGGTGATGGTCACCTCGCACTTGGGCCGGCCCACCGAGGGTGAGTTCAAGCCCGCTGATTCACTGGCGCCGGTGGCCAAACGCCTGGGTGAGCTGCTCGGCCATCCTTACGAAAATGGCGTGCCGCTGGTCTCCAACTGGGTGGACGGCGTGACGGTGTCACCCGGCCAGATCGTGCTGCTCGAGAACTGCCGCGTGAACAAGGGCGAGAAGAAAAACGACGAGGCCCTGGCGCGCAAGATGGCCGCGCTGTGCGACATCTTCGTCAATGATGCTTTTGGCACCGCGCACCGCGCCGAGGGCACCACCTACGGCATTGCGCAGTACGCGCCCATCGCCTGCGCCGGCCCGCTGCTGGCGGCCGAGATCGACGCCATCACCAAGGCCCTGGCCCACCCCAAGCGCCCGCTGATCGCCATCGTGGCCGGCAGCAAGGTGAGCAGCAAGCTGACCATCCTCAAAGCGCTATCAGCCAAAGTGGACGGCCTGATCGTGGGCGGCGGCATTGCCAACACCTTCATGCTGGCCTCGGGTTTGAAGATCGGCAAAAGCCTGGCCGAGCCTGATTTGCTGGACGAAGCCCGCGCGGTGATCGCCGACATGAAGGCGCGCGGCGCCGCCGTGCCCATCCCCGTGGACGTGGTGTGCGCCAAGCGCTTTGCGGCCGACGCCGAGGCCACCGTCAAGGCCGCCGATCAAGTGGCCGACGACGACCTGATCCTCGACATCGGCCCCAAAACAGCCGCCATGCTGGCCGAGCAGCTCAAGGCCGCCGGCACCATCGTCTGGAACGGCCCGGTGGGCGTGTTTGAGTTCGAGGCTTTTGCCCACGGCACCGAAACCATCGCGCGCGCCATCGCGGCCAGCAGCGCGTTCAGCATTGCCGGCGGTGGCGACACGCTGGCGGCCATTGCCAAGTACGGCATCGAGAAAGACGTGAGCTACATCTCCACCGGCGGCGGCGCGTTTTTGGAGGTGCTGGAAGGCAAAACCCTGCCGGCGTTTGAGATCTTGCAGAAGCGCGCGGCGGGCTGAGCGTGACCGCCCACCGACCCGCTCTGGGCCTGCTGGCGGCGCTAGCGTTCTTGCCAATGGCGCCAATGGCAGGCCGCGCGGCGGCCGAAACCACGGCCGAAACCACGGCCGAGGCACCGGCTGATGCACTGGGTCTGCAAGCCCTGGCCACTGCCCACCACATCTGCGCCGTGAGCGTGGCCACACTGCGGCACGGCCTTGTCGACCGGTCGCACAGTGCCACCGGCTGTGCAGGTAGCCCGGTGCCCGATGCGCAAACCGTGTTCCAGGCTGCATCCCTGGGCAAGCCGGTGTTTGCGTTTGCCGTCCTGCAACTGGCCAGCCAGGGCCGCATCGACTTGGACGTACCGCTGCTGCGCTACCTGCCGCAGGGCTATGTGCACCTGCAAAATCCGTTTGCCAGCCGGCAAGCGCCACGCACTGATCGGGTGACCGCGCCCGAGCTGGCTGCCGTCACCGCTCGCCACGTGCTCACCCACAGCACCGGCCTGCCAAACTGGTCAAGCCAGGCGCTGCGCTTTGACTTCGAGCCCGGCACCGGCTGGCAGTACTCGGGTGAGGGATTTGTGCTGCTGCAGCGCGCTGTGGAGGCCATCACCGGCCTGGGGCTGGAGGCCTTCATGCAAGCCCAGGTGTTTGGCCCGCTGGGCATGCTGCACAGCAGCTATGTCTGGCAGCGCCGTGAGCCGGCAGGCGTTTTGGCAGAAAGCGCCGCACAGGCCGATGGACTGATGCAGCAGCCCTTGAACTCGCCGATTGCCGCTGCCACATTGTTGACCTCGGCAGCGGACTACGCCCGCTTCATGGCCGCCCTGCTGGCCGATCCCATGCTGCTGGCCCTGACCCTGCGCGCGCCAGTGGCCATGGATCCGCCGCTGCACCTGAGCTGGGGCCTGGGCTGGGGCATCGAAGACAGCGGGGATACGGCGATGCTGTGGCATTGGGGCAGCAACCCGGGCTACCGGGCCTTCGTGATGGTGTCGCCCCTATCCGGCGATGGGCTGGTGATGCTCAGCAACAGCGACCAGGGCCTGGCCCTGGCCGCGCCGCTTGTCCAGGTGATGCTGCCGGGCGCACATCCGGTCTTCCAATCGCCCCTGCTGCCGGGTCGCTGGCGCCAGGCGCTGTGCAGGGCCTTGGGTTGGTGCTTCTAGCCGGCCTGCCTGGGCACCCGGCCGTGCGCAGCACCGCGCCGCTGGTGGTTGTCCCCAACGACAGTCGCTGCGGCCCAGCGTAATCTGCTGAGCATCATCCACGCCGCAAGGTTGCGCCACCATGTCCACTGATCTGTCCCCCGCCGAGCAAGCCCTGCGCGAAGCAGCGCGTGAGTACCACCGGTCGCCCACGCGCGGCAAGATCTCCGTCAACGCCACCAAGCCGTTGTCCAACCAGCGTGATTTGAGCCTGGCCTACTCACCCGGCGTGGCCTACC
>JAYWDK010000257.1:0-29432 GCA_043779845.1 Betaproteobacteria bacterium
ATGCAGGCGGTACAACCGATTTGCTGGTTGCGGCTGTGGGCACAGAGGTTTTGCCGGTAGCTGAAGAATCGCGGCTTTTCAAACTCACCCGTCAGGTCACGCAGCGCCAGCACGGCCTTGAGGCGCTTGGCCTCATCGGCCCCCACGTGGAAATAACCCTGGGGCGGCTGGTGCCCGCTGAAGGCCGGTTGGGCCCGTAAATCAAGCACCAGATCAAAGGTTTCGCTAAGCGCTTGTGGCTCACGCGCAAAGTCAATCGCGCCGGCAGCAACGCACGCTTGCACGCAGCTTCGGTGGCTTTTGCAGGCAGCCAAGTCAACCTGGTAGCTGAAGTCGATGGCGCCCTCGGGGCAGGCATCAATGCAGGCATTGCAGCGTGTGCACAGGTCCAGGTCGATGGGGTTGCTGGTGGTCCACTGGGCCTCGAATGCGCCCAGCCAGCCGGACAAGTGGGTCAAGCGGCCGCTGGTGACGGCATGGTTGCGGGCCTGGCCCAGCGCGCCGCCTGCGTGGTCCAGCAGCAGCGTGACGGTCAACTTGTCGGCCAGCAAAGCGGCGGCTTGCTCGGCGGCAGCGGCGCCGCCAATGATCAAGCAGCGCCCACCGGATTGGTAGCTGACGGTGCCCACCGGGTCAGGGTCGGGCAACTGCGCGGCGGCGATCAGGGCCGCCAGCTTGGGGGTGGCCTGGGCTGCGTCGCGAGACCAGCCGCCGGTCTCACGCAGGTTCACAAAATGAATGGGCCGCACCTGGGTGCTGGCCGCGCCCACGGTTTGGGCGTTGAGCTCCAAAAACAATCGGCTCTCTTGCGTGCAGGCCACCAGCAGGGGCTCGGCGCGCTCGCCGGTGGCCTGGGCGGCCCGCTGAAATTCACCGGCCTCGCGCCGGCACAGCAGCGTGTGCTGGGTTTCCAGCCCGTCAGCGCTGGCGCCCGGTGTCAGGCTCAGCGCCTGGGCCAGGGCCGGCCGGTCCAGCGGCAGGGTGCGGTTGCAATCGCAAATCAGCGTTGTCATGGCGAGTGCTTATCAGGTCAGGGGTGAAATGGGGTGGGGTTGAAGCATCCGGCGCGCCGGGGCTGGGCACAGACGCCGCATCGGCCGCCGCAGGCACGGCTTCGTCATCGGCAAACAGGCCCAAAAACTTCGACTGCGTCATCTGCCGCAGCAGGCTGGCGGGCAGCGGGTCGGGCTTGCCGTAGTCGTCGATGTAGGTGTCCAGGCCGTCCATCACGTTGAAGTGCGGATCGGTGAACAGCTTTTTGAGCGCGGCGTTTTTGACGCCAGCATCCACGCCGGGCGTCACAAAACGCGAAAAATCGGACTCGGGCGTCAGCGCAGCCGCGTCAGCCAGCGTGGGCGGTGGAGGCGGCGACTCAACAAGCGCAGGCGCCGTTGGCGTTTGCGGAGGCGGTCGCGACGAATCGTCTGGTGCCCGCGACGGCCGTGTCACGGCATCGGTCAAGGCCTGGCTGGCAGTGGCCCCGCGCGCGTCGCCCAATGGGCTAACAGGCAAGACGAGCGGCTCAACCGGCTCAACCGGCACCAGCCCCTGTTGCACCTGCACCTTGCGCCGGGACCAGCGTGAGAAAAACCCGCTGTCCGCCTCGTCTTGAATGGCCATGTTGATCAATACCGGGCTTGTCAGCGCTGCTCGGGCGGCTTGAACGATTCAGGCCGTTTGCGCCGCTTGGGCTCGGGCTTGTAGTGCTCGTCCACAAAGGCTTGCAGCACGGCGCACAGATCGTCGGGCAGCGGCAGGTTGTCAACGCGCTCTTGCGCGTCCAGCAGGCGGCCAGCCTCGTTGTACGACAACGTCACCAGCTCGGGCCAGGCGCGAGAGGGCTCGTCTTCATCCACCCGCCACATCACGAACCACACCGGCGCACCTGAGCTGAGGTTGAGGTAATAGCCCTCGGCCTCGTCGCGGTGCAGGGTGACTGCCAAGCCGGGGTACAGCACCTGGGCGGTGCGGCCATCGTCGCGCAGCGTGCGGGGGGCATCACCAAAGCCGCCATCGTCGATCACCACCTCGGCCACCCGGAAGCGCCAGGCCTCCCAGGCATTGGGCTGTTTTTGGCGCTCGATGAGCACGGCAACGTGGAGTAGCGGTGGGCTGGACATGGCGTTTGGTCGTCGGTTGGCAGTCTACTGGCGCGGCTTGCGACAGCTTGTCGCAAGCCGCTTTGTTTGAGGCGATTTGACGCGGGTTTGTGCCGTGTTTGAGGCAGGTTTGGCACCGGATCAGGGTTTGTCACGAGCCCAACCCGCTGCCTTCACGGCGGCGCCAAAGGCAAGCCCAGCGCCGGTTCGCAGCGCAGCAAAACCGTCATCACGGCGCCAGTGCCCGGCCCGGCCACCACCCCGGCAGCCATCGCCGCACCCGCCGGCTCATAGGCCTGAGGCCCCACCCGGTTTTGCGCCTGGATGTCACCGCCATAGCGCTCCACCAGGCTGCGGCTGATCCACAGGCCCAGGCCCGTGCCGTCTTTTTTGCGGGTGACGAAGGGCTGGAACAGCGTGCCCAGCAGCTCATCGCTCAAGCCCGGCCCGGTGTCGGCCACGGTGAGGCACACGCCGGGCGCGCCATCTGGCGCCACCCAATCGGCCGTGGCCAGGCTCAAGGTGCCGCCGTCGGGCATGGCGTGGATGGCGTTGACCACCAGGTTCACCAGCACCTGCTGCAGCTCTTGCCGGTTGATGCCCGCGCTGTGCGTGGCCTTGAAATCACGCTCGATGTTGATGCGCGTGCGCGCCATCAGGTGGCCCGTGAGCACCAGGCAATCATTCAGGGCGCGGGCGACGTCCACCGACTCCACATAACCCGCAAACTCCGTAGGCCTGGCAAATTGCAGCAGCTGCGTGACGATGAGCCGCATGCGCTCAATTTGTTCATCGGCCAGCTTCAGCTCGGCCTGCACGCGCGCGGCGTCCGGCCCCAGCAACTCGCGCACCAGATCGAGGTTGCCCTGGATCACCGCGATGGGGTTGTTCACCTCGTGCGCAATGCTGGCGGTGAGCTGGCCCACGGCGGCCAATTTTTCAGCGCGCAACAGCTGCCCCTGCGCGGCCACCAGCGCGGCGCCACGCTCGGCCACCTTGGCGTCGAGCTCGGCGTTCCAGCGTTGCAGCGCACAGGTTTTGTCGGCGATGGTGTCGAGCAAGTGGTCGAGGTGACCGGCCAGCGCGCCGATCTCATCACCACTGGCCACCGGCCCCACCCGGGCTGCCGAAGCGCCGGCCTCTACCTGCTGCAAGGTGTGCGCCATTTGCTCAAGTGGCCGAAAAACCAGCCGAGCCCAGCGCGCCGACCACAGCGCAGCCGCCAGCATCACCGCAAAAAACACCGCGCCTATGCCCGCCAGAACGCTGTACTTCATCCAGGTAAAGGGCCGCTCCAGGTAGCCCACATACAGCATGCCCACGCGTCGGCCTGTGGCGTCAAGCAGCGGCTGGTAGGCTGACACGTACCAGTCGTTGACCACAAAAGCGCGGTCCAGCCAGGTCTCGCCCCGGCCCAGCACGGCCTCGCGCACGGCCAGTGAGACGCGGGTGCCGATGGCCCGCCGCTCGCCGCTGCCGTCGCCGGCAAAGTCACCGCCCGCGTGATCAAACAAACGCACGTTGGTGGAGATGCGCACGTCGTCCAAAAACAGCGTGGCCGTGCCCTGGCTGCCAAAGGGCAAGGCGCCTGCCGGGTAGACGATTTGATTGATGTGGTCGATGAACGGCAGATTGCGATTGAGCAGCACCCCGGCCTGCACCCAGGCCAGCACCCGGCCGTCGGCCGCCCGCACCGGCGCGGCGGAGCGCACCACCATCGCCCGGTCTTCGTGGGTGCGCGCGCTGGGCTGGGCGTTGCGCGTGGCCACCAGGGGCACGGCCACCCGGGCGCGCAGGGCCGGCGCCAGCAAGCCCTGCTCGGCCAAGGGCAACACGGCAATCGTGGCCACCGGCCGCCCGCCCGCAAGCAGATCAGGCATCGACGGGGCGGGGCCCGCCTCGGCCGCCGCCTCAAAATCGGCCAGCATCAAGCGCCCGTCCGCGTGCCGCAGGTTGATGAAATCCAGCCCCTCGCGGGTTTTGAATCGCCCCAGCAAGGCTTGCAGGCTGGCCAGATCGGCGGCGCGCCGGGGGGCCGGGCCAGCGGCCAGCGCCGCAAACAAGGCCTGTGAATCGGCCACCGCACTGGTGCCCGCCGCCACCTCGCCCAGCACACGATCAAAGTAGCCATGGGCCACGCCCAGGTCAGCGCGCACTTTGGTGATCAGCAAGGTATCGAGCGCGGCATTGCCCCACACCAGCAGCACCACGCCAAGCAAGGGCAGCACGCCCACCAGCGGCAACAACACCATGGCCAACAACTTGCGGCGAATCGGCCAGGCGGCATAGCGGCCGGGCCAGCGCCAAGCCATCAGGTGCGCTCCCTGCGGGGCCGTGCGCTGATGTCACCATTCAGGTGGCCAGACTGGCTCATGCGGATTGCGCCCACTCAGCCACCCGCCGCTCCAGCGTGCGGCGCGAGATGCCCAGCAACTGGGCAGCGCGAGATTTGTCGCCGGCCACGCTGTCCAGCGTGGCCAGGATGTGCTGTTTTTCAAGTGTTTGCAGATCGATGGCACGGCCGGCCGCAGGGCCCGCGCCCGTGACCCAGGCCGATGGTGCCGCGCCTGGCGGCCCGTCGATCGCAACGCCCCCGCCAGCCAGCTGCCGCTGCGCCATGCGCGACAAACCCTGGTACAGCGCCGACACGTTCAAGGCGCCCAGGATCAGCGAGCGCTCGATCAGGTTGCGCAGCTCACGCACATTGCCCGGCCAGTCGTATTGCTGCAAATAGCGCAGTTCGTCGTCGCTCACCTCAATCGGGGGCACCCCAAGCTGCCGCGCCAGCGTGCTGATGAAATGCGCCACCAGTTCGGCCATGTCTTCCTTGTGGGCGCGCAGCGGCGGCAGGTTGATCTCCACCACTTGCAGCCGGTAGTACAGGTCCTTGCGAAAGCGCCCCGCCGCCACCTCGTCGGCCAGTTTGCGGTGGGTGGCGGCCACGATGCGCACGTCCACCGCGATCTCCTGCTCGCTGCCCACCGGGCGCATGCGGCGCTCTTCCAGCACGCGCAGCAAGCTCGCTTGCTGGGGCAAGGGCAGCTCACCGATTTCATCCAGAAACAAGGTGCCACCCTGGGCGTAGACGAACAAACCGTCGCGGCCTTTTCGGCCCGCACCCGCAGCCACACCCGCCGGTCCGCCCGGCGCCTGGCCAAACAGCTCACTCTCGATCAGATCGGGCAACAAGGTGGCGCAGTTCACCGGCACAAATGGCCCCGCCGCGCGCTGGCTTTGGTGGTGCAAGGCCAGCGCCGCCAACTCCTTGCCGGTGCCCGACTCGCCACTGAGCAACACGGTGCTGTCCACGGTCGCCACGCGCCGCAACGCGGCCTGCAGGCCGCGGATGGCGATGGATGAGCCCACCAGCGCGCCGGCGGCCGGCGTGCGCTGCAACAAGGTGCGGCGCAGCACCCAGTTTTCGCGTCGCAGCAGCGCACGCTCCAGGCCTTGGCGCAGCGCGTTGTGAATCTGCGTCACGCGGAAGGGTTTGAGAATGAAATCGCTGGCCCCGGCGCGCAGCGCCTCGATGGCGGTTTCCAGATCGGCAAAGGCCGTGATCAGCACCACCTCGCCGGCAAAGCCGCGCTCGCGTAATGCCTTGAGCCAGGCGATGCCGCTCTGGCCAGGCAGCGTGATGTCGAGCACCACCAAATCGAAGCGGTGGCGCCGCACCAACTCGTCGGCTTGCTCGGCCGATTCAGCCACCAACACCTGGCCCACGCGCAAAGCCAGCGTCTTTTCAAGAAAGTTGCGCATGCCTGGTTCGTCGTCCACCACCAGCACATTGGCCAATGGCCAGCGCTCGGTGGTTGGCAAGCTGATCTCGGTGGGCATGAATTGTTCGACGGGTTGCACGTGGCCGGATTGTAGAAATTTGCCGCCGCACCACGCGCCCCGACCCAGGCTTGGCCTGAAAAAATAGGCGGCATGCCCCGCGCCCGACAAATTGATCGCCGTCTTGCGACAAGTTGTCGCCGGTGATGCGGGCACTCCCTAATTGCGATGGATCGACGCCTCCACCCTAATCTCATCTGTTGATATGCAGGCCCGTGCATGGGCCGCCCACTCTGGAGGCCCCGATGGACAAATCCACCCGCAACAACCCAACACTGCCCGCCACGCCGCTGTCGCGCCGGCGCCTGTTTGCCGGTGCCGGCACGGCGGGCGCACTGGCAGCCGCTGCCGCCGTGCTGCCCTTGCGGCCCGCTGAGTTGCCGGCCGTTGTCGCCGCGCCCAAACCCGCGCCCGAGGCGGGCGGCGGCTACCAACTCACCGCGCACGTACAGCGTTACTACCAGACCACCAAGGTCTGAGCCACCCAAGGCCACAACATGCTGCTGACCCGCAAAGCTAGCCCCTCCTCCCCGCACGCCACCGGGCCATCGTCCGGCTTGCTGGGCAGCCTCACGCGCGGCATTGACGCGCAAATCCGGCGCGCCATTCCCACCATGGACCGGCGCGTGTTTTTGCGCCGCTCAGGCCTGGGCGTAGGCGCCGGCATCGCCGCCTCGCAGCTGGTGCTGGTCAAAAAAGTGCAAGCCGCCGATGCGGTCAAAACCGCCGATGGCGGCGCCAAAAAGATCGAGGTCAAGCGCACCGTGTGTGGCCACTGCTCCGTGGGTTGCGCGGTCGATGCGGTGGTTGAAAACGGCGTCTGGGTGCGCCAGGAGCCGGTGTTTGATTCGCCCATCAACCTGGGTGCGCACTGCGCCAAGGGCGCGGCGCTGCGTGAGCACGGCCACGGTGAATACCGGCTCAAGTACCCCATGAAGCTGGTGAACGGCAAATACCAGCGCCTGTCGTGGGACCAGGCGCTTGAAGAAATCAGCGCCAAGATGCTGGACTTGCGCAAGCAGAGCGGCCCCGACTCGGTGTTCGTGGTGGGATCAAGCAAACACAGCAACGAGCAGGCCTATTTGCTGCGCAAGTGGGTCAGCTTCTGGGGCAGCAACAACACCGACCACCAGGCGCGCATCTGCCACTCCACCACCGTGGCCGGCGTGGCCAATACGTGGGGGTATGGCGCCATGACCAACTCCTACAACGACATGCAGAACTCAAAAGCTGCCATGTACATCGGCAGCAACGCGGCCGAGGCGCACCCGGTGTCGATGCTGCACATGCTGCACGCCAAAGAAAACGGCTGCAAGTTGATCGTGGTCGACCCCCGTTTTACCCGCACGGCGGCCAAGGCCGACGATTACGTGCGTATCCGCTCGGGCTCCGACATCCCGTTTTTGTTTGGCGTGATGCACCACATCTTCAAGAACGGCTGGGAGGACAAAAAGTACATCGAGGACCGCGTCTACGGCATGGACAAGGTGCGCGACGAGTGCCTGTCCAAATGGACGCCCGACAAGGTGTTCGAGGCCTGTGGCGTCGATGAAGCCACTTGCTACAAAGTGGCCAAAACCATGGCCGACAACCGGCCCAGCACGGTGGTGTGGTGCATGGGCCAAACCCAGCACAGCATCGGCAACGCCATCGTGCGCGCCTCATGCCTGCTGCAACTGGCGCTGGGCAATGTGGGCAAAAGTGGCGGCGGCACCAACATCTTCCGTGGCCACGACAACGTGCAAGGCGCCACCGATGTAGGCCCCAACCCCGACAGCCTGCCCGGCTATTACGGCTTGGCTGAGGGTGCCTGGAAGCACTTTGCCAAGGTCTGGGGCGTGGACTACGAGTGGATCAAAAAGCAGTACGCGCCCGGCATGATGAGCAAGCCCGGCATGACGGTGTCGCGCTGGATCGACGGCGTGCTCGAAAACAACGCGCTGATCGACCAAGACAGCAATTTGCGCGGCCTGTTCTTCTGGGGCCACGCTCCCAACTCGCAGACCCGCGGGCTGGAGATGAAAAAGGCCATGGACAAGCTCGACCTGCTGGTCGTGATTGACCCCTTCCCGTCGGCCACCGCTGCCATGGCCGCCATGCCCGGCCTCACCGGCAAGGCGGAGGATCAAAACCCCAACCGCGCCGTCTACCTGCTGCCCGCAGCCACACAGTTTGAGACCAGCGGCTCGTGCACGGCGTCCAACCGCTCGCTGCAATGGCGCGAGAAAGTCATCGAGCCGCTGTGGGAGAGCCGCACCGACCACATGATCATGTTTCAGCTGGCACAAAAGCTGGGCTTCGACAAAGAGCTGGTCAAGACCTTAAAAATGGTCGCGGCCAAGGGCGGGATGATGGAGCCCGAGCCCGAGTCCATCCTGCGCGAGATCAACAAGAGCGTCTGGACGATTGGCTACACCGGCCAGTCGCCCGAGCGTCTCAAGGCCCACATGCGCAACATGAACGTCTTCGACGTCAAGACGCTCCGGGCCAAGGGGGGCATCGACAAAGAAACCGGCTACTCGCTCGATGGTGATTACTTCGGCCTGCCGTGGCCGTGTTTTGGCACGGCCGAGCTCAAGCACCCCGGCTCGCCCAATCTGTACGACACCAGCAAGCACGTGATGGACGGCGGCGGCAACTTCAGGGCCAACTTCGGTGTTGAGCGGGATGGCGTGTCGCTGCTGGCCGGTGACGGATCCCATTCACTCGGCGCTGACCTGACCATGGGCTACCCCGAGTTTGATCATTTGCTGCTCAAAAAACTGGGCTGGTGGGGTGACTTGACCGAGGCCGAGGCCAAGGCCGCCGAGGGCAAAAACTGGAAGACTGATCTCTCGGGCGGCATCCAGCGCGTGGCCATGAAGCACGGCTGCCACCCGTTCGGCAATGCCCGTGCCCGGGCCATCGTCTGGAACTTTCCTGATCCGATCCCGCAGCACCGCGAGCCGCTGTACAGCACCCGGCCCGACCTGGTGGCCAAGTACCCCACGCACGACGACAAGAAGAACTTCTGGCGCCTGCCCACGCTGTACAAGAGCGTTCAAGACAAAAACCGGGACATCGTCAAAACTTTCCCGCTGATCATGACCAGCGGGCGCCTGGTCGAATACGAAGGCGGCGGCGAAGAGACCCGCTCCAATCCCTGGCTGGCCGAGTTGCAGCAAGAGATGTTTGTCGAGATCAACCCCAAAGCGGCCAACGACCGGGGCATCCGCAATGGCGACGATGTGTGGGTCAAGACCCCGCCAATGCTGGCCCTGCCCGAATTCAAAGGCATCAAGGTCAAGGCCCAAGTGACCGAGCGGGTGGATGCTGAAACCGTGTTTTTGCCCTTCCATTTCTCGGGCCGCTGGGGTGGCATGGATTTGGCGGCGTATTACCCCGACGGCGCCAAGCCGGTGATCCGGGGCGAGGCCATCAATACCGCCACCACTTACGGTTATGACAGCGTGACGATGATGCAGGAGACCAAAACCACGGTCTGCCAGATCGAACGCGTGTCGTGACCCACCCCCGATGCGCCTTCGGCGCCTCCCCCTCAAGGGGGCATCCCCAGCGGCCCGGCAAAGCCGGTTCCGCGGCGGTTGCTTGTTAACCGCCGACCCAGTGCGACAGGAGAACTGATCAATGGCCCGCATGAAATTTATCTGCGACTCAGAGCGCTGCATCGAATGCAACGGCTGCGTCACCGCCTGCAAGGCCGAACACGATGTGCCCTGGGGCGTCAACCGCCGCCGGGTGGTCACGCTCAACGACGGCGTGCCCGGTGAAAAAAGCATCTCGGTGGCTTGCATGCATTGCAGCGACGCGCCCTGCATGGCCGTCTGCCCGGTCGACTGCTTTTACCGCACCGACGAAGGCGTGGTGTTGCATGACAAGGACGTGTGCATCGGCTGCGGCTATTGCAGCTACGCCTGCCCGTTTGGCGCGCCGCAGTTCCCCACCAACGGCACGTTTGGCTTGCGCGGCAAGATGGACAAGTGCACGTTTTGCGCCGGTGGGCCCGAGGCCAACGGCAGCGACGCCGAGTACGAAAAATACGGCCGCAACCGCCTGGCTGAAGGCAAGCTGCCGGCCTGCGCCGAGATGTGCAGCACCAAGGCCTTGCTGGGCGGCGATGGCGACGTGGTGGCCGACATCTTCCGCAACCGGGTGCTGGTGCGAGGTAAAGGCAGTGAGGTGTGGGGCTGGGGCACGGCTTATGGCAAACCGTCTGGTGGGCAAGACGGCACCGTGCCGGCCAAAACCGAGGCCGCCAAATCATGAAATCACTCGTCACGATGGGCGCCTTGGCCACCGCGTTGATGCTGAGCGGCTGCGGTGAAAAATTGCAAACGGCAGCGACCAAAAAATCCGACCAAAAGCCCTGGGAAGGCGCACAAAACAGCTTTGTGGTCGAAGGCTGGAAAGCCGGCGATCAAGTGAGCTGGGAGCAGCAATTGCGCAAGCGCTCACAGGGCCAGAATGAGTATGCCCGCGCGCCGGTCAAGCCGTGAGCGCAGCGCCATGAACGCCCTGATCAAAAACCTGCTGCTCACCGCCGCCATCACCCTGAGTGTGGGCGGCGCGTTGGCCCAGGCGCCGACCCAAACACCGACGGCGGCCCCGACACCCGCCCCCGCCGCCACTCAAGGCCCGCCGGCCGGCTTTGTGGCAGGCGCCGAACCCAGGCCTGACGACAGCAACGCACAACGTGCCAAATCGCAGCCCGGCAACAACGCACCGCTGTGGCGAGCGGTGCGTGAATCGGGCAATCAGGAAGGTATCGTCAACCTGCCCGGCGCCGAAAAAGGCGTGCTGATCCAGCGCTTTACCCAGTACCCGGGCTCCCGTATCACCAACGCCGGTGAGGCCTGGCGCCAGGTGCGCAACCAGTGGCTGATCCCCTACGGTGGCTCGCTGTTGCTGATCACCGCGCTGGCCTTGGCCTTGTTTTACTGGCGCAAAGGCGCGCTGGGCAGCGACGAGGCCAACACCGGCCGCGTGATTGAGCGCTTCACCCCCTTTGAGCGCGCGGCGCACTGGGCCAATGCCATCGCTTTTGTGGTGCTGGCCTTCTCGGGCATCGTGATGGCCTACGGCAAATTTTTTCTGCTGCCGGTGTTGGGTGGCACGCTGTTTGGTGGTCTGACCTACGCGCTTAAAACCGCCCACAACTTTGCCGGACCGCTGTTTGCAGTGGCGCTGGTGGTGGTGTTCGCAACCTTCCTCAAAGACAACTTCCCAAACCGGCAAGACTGGGCCTGGCTGATGAGTGGCGGTGGTATGTTTGGCGGCCAAGAGGTACCGTCACACCGCTTCAATGCCGGGGAAAAAGTGGTTTTTTGGGGTGGCGTGTTCACGCTCGGTTTGGTGGTGGTGGGCTCGGGTCTGGTGCTCGACAAAGTGCTGCCCGGTCTGGCTTACCTGCGCGGCGACATGCAGATCGCCCACCTGGTGCATGCCACGGCCACCGTGCTGATGATGGCCATGTTTACCGCCCATATTTACCTGGGCACGGTCGGCATGAAGGGCGCCTACCAGGCCATGCGCACAGGCTATGTTGATGAGACCTGGGCGCACGAACACCACGCGCTGTGGCTTGACGATGTCAAGGCCGGCAAGATCCCGGCGCAGCGATCAATGCCCGCGCCGGGTGCGCCGGACGCCGCCCCCACGCTGGCCAGCGCCGGCCCACGGGCCTGACCCCAAAGTCGCCCCAAAGACGCACCACAGATGGTTGGAGACCGCATGACACGCCCTATTGCAAGCACCTTGCTTACCTTGACGGCCCTGGCCGCCGCCTTGGCGTGCTTTCCCAGCGCCGCCAAGCTTCCCGCGCCCAGCGACGACGCCAAAGCCAAAGCGGCTGAAGCCGCCGCCAAAGCCGCCTACACCGGCAAGGTGGAGGGCTACCAGCTCTGCCAGGCCATGAACCGCGTGGCGGCCTCGTACCAGGCCACAGCGGCCAAGTCCGGCAAGGCGGCGTCGGCACCGATCAACACCCCCGCTTGCGCCGACCCGGGCGTGTTTGTGGTCGCGCCGGCGGGTGCGGCGTCGGCACCGGCTGGGGCCGCCGTGGTTTCAGCATCGACACCGGCTTCGGCCCCCGCGCCAACCCTGGCCAAGAAGTAGTTTTGCGCCGCTGGCACACTGCCCACCATGCTGCCTGAACCGATTGCGCCGCTGGCGTTTGACGCCCCCAGTTGCCCACAGCCCGTGGCCGGCGCACCCCGGCTCACGGCCGCCGTGGGTGAGCTGCTGCGCGAGATCAGCGTACTCGACGAATACGGTGAGCGTCGCCCCATCTTCATCCCCGCCGAGCGCCCGCTCACAGTGTTTGTCGACAAGCGCGAACTGGTCACGCTGATGACGTTGGGCGCATCGCCCGAGCTGCTGGTGCTTGGTTATTTGCTCAACCAGCGGCTGGTGGCCGATGTGGCCGACGTTGAATCCATCACGGTGGATTGGGAGGTGGGCGCGGCCGCCGTCAAAACCCATGCCGGCATTTTTGACATCGAACAAAAAACGGCCCGCCGCGTGGTGACCACGGGCTGTGGCCAGGGCACGGTGTTTGGCGATCTGATGTCGCAGGTGGGCCAGCTGCAACTGCCCAGCGCAGCCCTTGCCCGCATCCGCCAGACCACCTTGCACGCCCTGCTTGAGCAAATGCGCCAGCGCAACAGCATCCACCGCAAGGCCGGCTCGGTGCACGGTTGCGCGCTGTTCAAGGGGTCAGATTTGCTGATGTTTGTCGAGGATGTGGGCCGCCACAACGCCATCGACACCATCGCCGGCTGGATGGGCTTGCACGGCGTGCTGGGCGGCGACAAAACCTTCTACACCACGGGGCGGCTGACCAGCGAGATGGTGATGAAATCGGCGCAGATGGGCGTGCCCATCATCGTGTCGCGCAACGGCGTCACCGCCATGGGCCACGAGCTGGCCGAACGGCTGAGCATGACCTTGTTCGGCCGCGCCGCCAACCGCCACTTTCTTTGCTACACCGGGTTTGAGCGCTTTGATTCCGTGCCCGAGCCCCAGCGCGCCGCTGTGCGCGTGGTGTCGGGCTGAGGCACCAAACACGCGCCAAACACGCACCACCCCAGCCCCACGCCGGCAGCGATCGCCGACAGCAGCGAAAATGCGCCGGTGCACCTCCTCAACGCTGACCTCCACTGCCATTCCCGCTTCTCCGACGGCACGCTCAGCCCCACGGCCCTGGCCGCGCGGGCGCACGCCAACGGCGTTCAGTTGTGGGCCCTCACCGACCACGATGAAATCAGCGGCCTGGCCGAGGCCAGCGCCGCGGCCCATGCCCTGGGCCTGGGGTTCGTTACCGGGGTTGAGGTGTCCGTCACCTTTGCCGGCGAAACCGTCCACATCGTGGGCCTGGGCTTTGATGCCGACAACGCGGCGCTGCGCGAGGGCCTGGCGCACACCCGCAGCGGCCGCCTGAGGCGCGCCCAAGACATGGCGGCGGGCCTGGCCAAGGTGGGCATCAACGGCGCGTTTGAAGGCGCGCAACGCTATGTCAGCAACCCCGATCTGATGTCGCGCACGCACTTTGCGCGCTGGCTGGTTGAAACCGGTGTTTGTGCCGACACCGGCTCGGTGTTTCGCCGTTACCTCACCGACGGCAAGCCCGGTTTTGTGCCCCACCGTTGGGCGGGCCTGGGCGAGGCCGTGGGCTGGATCACCCAAGCCGGTGGCGTGGCGGTGATCGCCCACCCCGGGCGCTACAAGCTCACGGTCAACGAAGAATTTGCGCTGTTTTCGGAGTTCAAGGCCCATGGCGGCCAGGGCGTTGAAGTGCTGACCGGCAGCCACGGCCACGCTGACACGATCAAGTACACCAGCACGGCACTCGAATTTGGCCTGATGGCCTCGCGCGGCAGCGATTTTCATTCGCCCACCGAGAGCCGCATTGACTTGGGGCACCTGCCCGATCTGCCCGGCACGTTGACCCCCGTGTGGTCGGCGCTGGCCAAGGTGACGCCACCCACCGCCTGAGGGTGTTGACTTGAGGCGGCCTGGACATGCGCTCCCTCGCGCCCCCGGCCCGGTTGCCCGCCCCATGCCCCCTCACCTTGGCGCGCGGTACTTTTGATTTGTAAGAGCCCCCTCTTGAGCACCCGCCCCCGCAAACCGCCCGCCGAGCCAATCGTCGAGCCAATCGTCGAGCCAATCGCCGAGCCCCATGCCGCCGACCACGTCAAGCCCTACGTGCACGACAGCCGGCATGGCCGTGCGCTGCACTTTTCGTTTTGTGAGATCCAGAGCCGCATGCAACCCGGCCAGCCGCACGCGCTGGACCTGGGCTACACGCAAACCATGATGGGTTTTTTGCTGTTCAAGCCCGCGCCATCACGCATCACCATGATCGGTCTGGGCGGTGGCTCGATCGCCAAGTTCTGCCACCACCACTTGCCCGATACCCAGCTCCAGGCGGTTGAAATCAACCCGCATGTGATCGCGCTGCGCGACGATTTTTTTATCCCGCCTGACGACGCGCGCCTGCAAGTCATCAACGCCGACGGCGCCTTGTTCGTGCGCCAGGCCGGGCACGCTTGCGACGTGCTGCTGGTGGACGGTTTTGACAGCCAGGGCCAGCCCGACGATCTGTGCTCACAACGCTTTTACGACGACTGTTTTGAGCGCCTGAACGACGACGGCTTGGCCGTCATCAACCTGCACCTGGGCCACGTGCGCTACAACATCCACCTGGATCGGCTGCGTTGCAGTTTTGGCGACAGCAAACTGCTGGTGATCAATGACGGTGACCTCAGCAACAGCATCGTGATGGCCAGCAAAGGCGGCCACTTTGATACCCTGCGCCCAGCGGGGCAACGCACGCCCGCCCAGCTTGACGGCGTGGCGGCACAGCAGCTTCAATCGGCTTTTTCATTGATCCGCGCAGCACTCAAAAAACGCCGTTTGCTACGCCTGGGCACCGCCCACCCCGCCACCGCCGACCCCGCTGATCGCACCGCCGATTAACCACACCGCTCCGCACCCAAACCAGCACCCAGCGCATGTCGCAATACTTTGAAGTCCACCCCGACAACCCGCAGCCGCGCCTGATCAAGCAGGCCGTGCAGCTGCTGCACGCGGGCGGCGTGTGCGCCGTGCCCACCGATTCCAGCTACGCGCTGGTGTGCCACCTCGACGACAAAGTGGCCGCCGAGGCCATGCGCCGCATCCGGGGCGTGGGCGACAAACACCACCTCACGCTGCTGTGCCGCGATCTGTCGGAGCTGGCCAGTTATGCCAAGGTCGACAACCGCCAATACCGTTTGCTCAAGCTGGGCACGCCGGGGCCGTATACCTTCATCCTGGAGGCCACCAAAGAGGTGCCGCGCCGCCTGTCGCACCCGTCGCGCCGCACGATTGGCCTGCGTGTGCCCGAGCACAAGGTGACGCAGGCCTTGCTGGCCGAACTGGGCCAACCGCTGCTGGCCACCACCTTGATTGCGCCGGGCGAAACCGACCTGCTCAATGATCCCGAGGAGATCCGCGACCGGTTCCAGAAGCTGCTCACGGCGGTGGTTGACGCAGGCGCCTGCCCGATGTCGCCCACCACGGTGATTGATCTCACCGACGACGAGCCGCAGCTGATCCGGCAAGGCCGGGGGCCACTGGCGCGGCTGGGTTTGTGATCACGGTTTGCGATCAAAGATGGCGCGCGGTGCCCAGGCTGAGGCCGATGGGCACGGCAGGCGCCGCCTTCGCCAATTGATCCAGCACGCGCTGGGCATCAAAACCCAGTTGCGCCTGGCCCCGCACCAGCAGCAGCGGCGTGCCAGGTGCGCGCAGCGCTTGATAACTCGCGGCGCACGCGGCATCAAGCTCGATAAAACACTCGCTGAACGGCACCTGCTGGAGCGTCAGCCACTGGCGGGCGCGTTCGCAAAATACGCAGGCAACCGACGAGATCATCTGGATATCGCCCGCCCGCGCCTGCTGAGCCAGCGCCTGGCCCACGGCCCGGGCCTGGTGCTCGCGCCACCACTCGCTGGCGCCACTGGCCGCCAGCACCAGCAGCACCAAAGCGATCAGTGAACGGGTGCTGATTGGAGCGGCCATGGCTCAAAATCGTGATGAATGTCGGCCGCAGGACCGCACACTGCGTGGCTTACAGCGCCGCCGTGACGACGATTTCAACCTTCCACTCGGGCTTGGCCAAAGCGGCCTGCACGGTGGCGCGCGGCGGCGTGTGGCCGGCCACCACCCAGGTGTCCCACACCGCGTTCATGCCCGGGAAATCGTTGATGTCGGCCAGGTAGATCTGGGCGCGCAGCACCTGGGTCTTGTCGGTGCCGGCCTGGGCCAGCAGCGCGTCAATGGCGGCCAGCACCTCGCGGGTTTGCTCGCCAATCGTGGGCGCAGCACCCGCGGCCACTTGGCCGGCCAGGTAACAAACACCGTTGTGCACGGCCATCTCGGACATGCGCGCGCCAACTTCAAAACGCTGAACCATGGGTCACTACCTTGAGAGTGTTAAGAGGATTCTTTGGAACCGGACGAGCCTGACGACCGCCGCGACCGTGACCGTCTTGACGCGGACGACAAGGACGACGCAGCCACGTCGGCCGCAGCCGAGGACGATGAAGACGGCGACGAATGCGACGACTGCGACGCGCCGCGATGACCATTGTGCAAACGCGGCACGCGGCGGCGCCGAGGGCCACGATCCACGGGCTTGGCACCAATTTTTGCCTCCTTGCCCGCCAGCAGCTTGACGATGTTGCCCCAGTGCCGCCAGATCAGCATCAAGCTCATCATCGTCACCGCGAGCGACACGTTGGGCCGGTCAAGAAACAGCAAGGTATAGAACGGCGCGCAAATCGCCGTCACCAACGAGGCCAGCGACGAGTAGCGAAACAGCCCCGCCAACGCCACCCAGGTGGCCAAGAGCGCCGCACCCAGCAGCGGGTCATAGGCCAGCATCACGCCAGCCGCCGTGGCCACACCTTTGCCACCGTTGAAGCGGAAAAACACCGGGAACAAATGGCCCAAAAACGCCGCCACGCCAACAAACGCAATGGTGGGGTCCGCAAAGCCCAGCTCAAAGGATTGCCAGCTCACCAGAAACACGGGCACCCAGCCCTTGAGCCCGTCCAGCAGCAGCGTCAATATCGCGGCAGTCTTGTTGCCCGAGCGCAGCACGTTGGTGGCGCCCGGGTTGCCCGAGCCATAGCTGCGAGGGTCGGACAAGCCCATCACCCGGCTGATGATGACCGCGAACGACAGCGAGCCCATCAAGTAGGCGATTAAAAAAGCGGCATAGCTGTAAACCAGGTCCATGGGGAGTCACCAGCGCAAGTTAGGTGCGGCGTGGGTGCCAAAGTGTATTCGTCCGGCTGGACGGTCGCGTCTGCCAGTGCAGGGGTGCGCGCTTGAGCGACCACTCGATTGCGCCACACTGCGGTCTGTTGATCACCACGGCCAGCAGCCAAAATGGCGGGTTGGTCACGGGCACTCAGGCGCCCAATTTCACACACCCCATCGGCTGCGCCACTGCGTCACTGCGGCACTGCCAGCTTTGTTTGACCATGAACTCAGGACAAAACCATGAAATTCAACCCACTGATCACCACTGCCATCCTTGCCACCGGCACATTGTTGAGCCAACCCGCCCTGGCCCAAACCACCGTCAAGGACGCCTGGGTGCGCGGCACCGTGGCCCAGCAAAAGGCCACCGGCGCGTTCATGCAGATCAACTCGGCGGCGGGCGCCAAGCTGGTATCGGTCAGCTCGCCGGTGGCCGGTGTGGCTGAAATACACGAGATGAAAATGGAAGGCAGCACCATGCAGATGCGCGCCCTGAGCGCCGGGCTGAACCTGCCGGCCGGCAAAACTGTTGAACTCAAGCCGGGTGGTTACCACGTCATGCTGATGGACCTGAAGGCCCCCATCAAGGCCGGTGACAGCATTGACCTGACACTGGTGATTGAAGGCCGCGACGGCAAGCGCGAGAGCCTCAAGGTCAAGGCGCCCGTCAAGGCACTGGGCGCGGCGGCGATGGGCGGGCAAGCGCACAAGCACTGATCCACGCGCTGCTTCGCGTTTGGCGGTTGAACCGCCCCGAGCCCAATGACGGGCCCAGGCCGTGTCAAGTCCTCACCACGCCTGTCGATATCCATGAACGCCGCCCCAACGCAAAGCCCCGCCGCCATGCCCTCCTGCCCACCAAACTGCCGCCATCCAGCGTCAGGTGCAGGTTGGCCAGGTAAGCACGCTGCTCGGCGAACAAGTGACCGCCCTGACGCTGGCGCAACTGGCCGCGCTGTCGCCCAACCAGATCTCGTCACTCAGCGACCAGGGCGCTCAGTTTTGGGTGCGTTATGCTGAAAACCAGAATGACAATCCATGGCACGAACAGGAGTCTGAACATGCGCATCACCCGACGCCACTTGGCCACCTTGCCCGCCGTGATGTGGCTCGGGTTGGGTACCGTGCCCGCCATGGCGCTGGACCTGCCCACCGGCCCGGTGGTGTTGTCGGTCACCGGCAAAGTGGGCCAAGCCAACGTCGGCGCGCGCGCCGACTTTGACATGGCCATGCTGGCCAAGCTGCCCCAACACAGCTACACCATGGCCACGCCGTGGTACCCCGAGCCCAAAACATTCACCGGGCCCTTGTTGCGCGATGTGCTGGCAGCCGCCAAAGCCCGGGGCACGCTGCTGCGCGCGGTGGCCCTGAACGAGTACAAGATCGACATCCCGGCTGGCGACGTTGAGCAGTACGACATGATCGTGGCCCGCCTGCTGAACGACAAACCGATGCCGATTCGCGAGAAGGGGCCGCTGTTCATTGTTTACCCCTTTGACAGCAACGCCGGCCTGCGCACCGAGCGCTACTACAGCCGATGCGCCTGGCAACTACGCCAACTTGAGGTGCAGTGATCTCCCCAGACGCCGCAGCCTCGTCCAGGCCCGAGCACGCCAAACGCTGGCTGTTGCTGATCGTGGCCGTGCTGCTGGCGGCATTTGCGACCGTGGCCGCCCTGCAATGGCGCCAGCTCGCCATGCTCAACGCCAGCATGCGCTACCAGAGCGACAACCTCGTCTGGAGCTTCTTCCAGTTCCAGGCCGAATACACCCGGTTGCACAACACCTTGCGTGATTTTGACCGTGAGCCCGCCACGTTCAACCGCGAAACGCTGCAAATGCGCTACGACATCTTCGTCAGCCGCATCGAGTTGGTGGAACCCCAGCGCACGATGGCGCAAATGGAACCTCAGCCCATCCAGACCGACACGCTGGCCCGGGCGAAAAGGTTTGTCGCCCTGGCCGATGTTTACCTCGGCGCCAACGCCTTGGTGCCCGTCAACCCAGCGGCGGTGCACGCCCTGCTGGTCGCGCTTGACGACCTGGGCAGCGCCCCCAACGAGATGCTGATGTGGGCCAATGACGTCACGGCCTCCCAGGCCGGCGACCGCAGCATGGTCGTGCGTCAGCAGAACCAGATCAGCCTGGTGCTGACGATCTTTCAGTCGCTCCTGACCATCGTTTTTGCGGTGGTCGTGGTGCGCCAACTGCGGGCGCATGAGCGCCACAGCAGCACGCTGGAACGCCTGGCCACAGGGCTGAATCTGGCGCGGCGCGACGCCGACCTGGCGCGCTTCGACGCCGAAACCGCCAGCCGCGCCAAGAGCACCTTCCTGGCCAACATGAGCCATGAGTTGCGCACGCCGTTTCAGGGCATGCTGGGCATGATGGCCTTGGTGGCGCACGGGCCCTTGAATCCGCAGCAAGCCAACCAATTGCGCACCGCGCGTGAATCGGCGCAACACCTGCTCACGCTGCTCAATGACGTGCTCGACATGGCCACGCTGGAGCACGGGCAGCTCAAGCTCGCCCCCGCGCCCACCGATCTGTCGCGCCTGATCAGCGCCGTGCAGGCGCTGATGGTGGCGCCCGCCCGCAGCAAGGGCCTGCGGCTGGCGCTGGCATGCGCGCCAGACCTGCCGCAATTCGTGCTGGCCGACGCCACCCGGCTCAAGCAAATCCTGTTCAACCTGCTCGGCAACGCCATCAAGTTCACCGACGCCGGCAGCATCGAGCTGTCGGTCAGCGTGAGCGGCGGCACGGCCGAGCAGCCACAGCTGCGCTTTGCCGTCAGCGACACCGGCGTGGGCATGAGCGAGGCCACGCAAGGCCGTTTGTTTCAGCGCTTTTCACAGGGCGACGAAAGCACCTCGCGGCGCTATGGCGGCACGGGCCTCGGGCTGGAGATATCGCTCAATCTGGCGCGTCTGATGAGCGGCGACATCACCGTCACCAGCACGCCTGGCCACGGCAGCTGTTTTGTCTTTGAAGTCACCCTGCGGCAATGCCTGACCGAAGGCCTGTTGGCCGCACCAGCCGCCGCTGCCACGGCGCGCATGCGCCCGCTGCGCGTGCTGGTGGCCGAAGACCACCCCATCAACCGCGAGGTCCTGCATGCGCTGCTCACCCACATGGGCCATCAGGTCGTGCTGCGCGAAGACGGCCAAGCGGCGGTAGCCGCCATCAGCCAAGAAGACTTTGATCTGGTGCTGATGGACCTGCACATGCCCGTGATGGACGGTTTTGCCGCCACCCGTGCCGTGCGCGCGCTGCCCGGCACGCGGGCCTTGGTGCGCATTGCCGCGCTCACCGCCGACATCTTCAGCGACACCCGCGCCCAGGCCGAGCGGGCCGGTGTCAACATCTTCCTGACAAAGCCCGTGCAGCCCGCCGAGCTGCAAGCCGCCCTGGTGCGGTTGTTTGGCCCAACTGCGCCGGCTTTGCCGGCCCGCATGCCGGCGGGGGTGGCCACAGTCACTGCCGCAACCGCCGCCGCAACCGCCGCCGCACCCGCCACAGCACCCGCCACAGCACCAACCAGCCCGCCATTTCTGGCCACCGACTGGCTGAACCTGTCCGTGTCCACGGTGATTTTTGGACGGCTGCCGCCCACGCTGCATGCCAGGTTGCTTAATGCTTTTTTCGACGACAGCAGCGCGGCCATCGCCACGTTGACGGCCGGCCTGCAAGGCCCCGTGAACGAGCCCCTGCGCCTGGCCGCCCACACCCTCAGAGGCGTTTCGCTCAACCTGGGCCTTAGGCGCCTCGCTGAAACCAGCGCCTTGATCGAGGCCCTGGGTTCGCAAACCGATGCCCAGCAAATCCGCACGCTCGCCGAGCGGTTTCAGGCTGAACTGGTGTCAACGCGCCGCGCCTGCCTGGCGGCGGGCTGGATGATCGACGCGGTGGAGGCTTAGTTATTTGCGCGGGCGCTTCTGGCCTGGCTTGGCGGCGGGCTCGGGTGGCGGGTGGCCACCGGGCGGGGCTGAAAACAGCTTGGCCGCGCGGCCTTTGAGCTCCAGCAACTCGCTGGGGGTGATGGAGTACTTGCGCCCGACGATGTCCACCTCGATGCGAAATTCGACGTCCTTGCTGCCATTGCTCAGCGTGCCGCAGGTGAAATCGTAGTCCGGGCTCTCGGCCGGAAAACCATCCGTCTCGGGGTCAAACGACAGGTATTTTACGTCACGGATCTCGCCGCTGGCGAGGTCCAGCAAGCCGGTGGATTCAATCACCTCCTCGTCCAGTTCGTCGTGGATGGTGATAGCAAGTTTCAGGTCCATCGTGGGTCTCTACGCCGGCAATGCGGCCATCAGTTGAGGGCGCGGATGATGCCACACGCGGCCCAGGGGCCTGTCGGCGTTTCAGGCCTGCGTGGATACAAACACCCCCGTGGTCTGAAGCAGCAAGGCCGTCAACAAGCGCGCGTGCACCGCATGCACGCGGCCCTGGGCGCGGCAGCCCACGACCTCGCCCACCAGCTCCAGCGCCGGGTCGATCAAGTGCAGCCGTTGGCCGGGCGACATGGGCTGCGCGGCGTAAAACGCCAGGCCGGTGAGCGACAGGTCGCGCCAGCGCACCGGCAAGGCGGGCGCCGGCCAGCCCACGTGCACCGTGGCCACATGGCTTTGATCACGCCGCACGGCGCCGCGCCGGCCCAGCATCTCGTGGCCCTGCTGGCCTGGCCCGGGCAGCGCCGCCAAGGGCGCCTGGCAATTGCCGCAGCGGCTGTCGGGCCGCCAGGCAAAACCCACGGGCTGATGGCACAAGGGACAGCGGCGATCAGGCAGCGCGTGGGCGTAGGCGGTGGTTGCCGACGGGTGGGCTGATGGCTGGGTGGACGGGTGGGTGGGTGGATCAGCCGCCGAACCACCGTCGGCATGGGCGACCGCCAGCGCCCGGGCCGAGGCGGGCGCGATCAGCAGCGTGTAGGGGTTGCGGTGTCGGTTGTTCATGGTGGACCAAAGGGCGGAGCCGGGGCGGCTGTTCACCGGTTTCAACCCGGCTTGCTCGGTTCATCGGCAACTCAAGCCTAAACTTGAGCGCGAAACCATGGCCTCGGCGGGCCGCATCCAAACGCGCAATACCCGCGTAAATCAAGGCTTGGTCGTGACCGCCCCCAAACCTGCCTCTTCGAGTCAGGCCCCCCGAGGGGGTCAAGAAAACTCGGGAGCGGCCCTTCGTTTTCTTGAGACCGCACGGCCGCCGCTTGAAGCCCGCAGATGGCATCACGCCAGCGTCATGGGCTGTTGCGATACTGGCCACTTTTTGCCGCTTTGATCCCCCACCTACCAACCTGCCTCATGCCCACACGCCCTGTGTTGAACACCCTGACCCGCGCCTTGCTGAGCGCCATTGCTGCTTGCGGCGCAGCCACCGCCCTGGCCCAGGTGCCGCAAGTGCCACAAGTGCCGCAAGTGCCACAAGTGCCGCAAGTGCCGCAATTGCCACAAGTGGCGCAGGTGCTGGTGGCGGTTTTGCCTGCCGGCCCCCCGACGCCAAACACCCCCGCAGCCGACACAGGCGTCACCCCCAGCCGGGTGGAGGTGCTGGGCCACTACGACAACGCCGTTGGCACCAGCGACGCCGCATCACAAGGCAGCATCCGCGCCGAGCTGATCAAAAGCCGCCCAGCCTTGCGCCCCGGCGAGGTGCTTGAGTTTGTGCCCGGCATGGTGGTCACCCAGCACTCGGGCGATGGCAAGGCCAACCAGTATTTTTTGCGTGGCTTCAACCTTGATCACGGCACCGATTTCGCCACCAGCGTCAACAGCATGCCGGTCAACATGCCCAGCCATGCGCACGGCCAGGGTTACACCGACCTGAACTTTTTGCTGCCCGAACTGGTGCAGCGCATTGATTACCGCAAGGGCCCGTACTTTGCAAAAAGCGCTGACTTTGCCTCGGCCGGCGCCGCCGACATCCAGTACCGCACCCAGCTCGACGCGCCCTTTGCACAGCTCACGCTAGGCGGCCACGGCTACCGGCGCGGCGTGCTGGCGGGCTCGGGCGAACCCGCGCCCGGCACCACCGTGCTGGGCGCCGTCGAGCTGATGGGCAATGACGGCCCCTGGACCGTGCCCGAAGGCCTGCACCGCAGCAACGGCCTGCTCACCGCCAGCAGCGGCACGCCAGCCCAGGGCTGGCAAGCCAGCCTGATGGCCTACCAGGCGCGCTGGACCAGCACCGACCAGATCCCCCAACGCCTGATCGACGCGGCCAGCCACCAAGGCCAGCCCTTTGGCCAATTTGACTCGCTAGACCCCAGCGACGGCGGCAACACCCAGCGCCTCAGCCTGTCGGGCGAGTGGCACCGCAACAGTGAGGCCGGCAGCACCAAAGTGTCGGCCTACGCGCTGCGCTACGCGCTCAAGCTGTACTCCAACTTCACGTTTGCGGCCGATGCCACGCGCCCCGCCGGCGAGGGCGATCAGTTTTCGCAACAAGACCAGCGCAGCGTGGTTGGCCTGGCCGCCAGCCACGCGCTCAGCCATACCCTGCTGGGCCTGCCCGCCCGCAGTGAATTGGGCCTGCAACTGCGCCATGACCAGGCCCGCGTGGGCTTGTTCAACACCGTGGCGCGGCAGCGCACCGCCACCACCCGCGACGACGTTTTGCGTGAAACGCTGGCCAGCGTGTATGCCCAAAGCACGCTTGAGCTAACACCCAGCCTGCGCGGCGTGCTGGGCCTGCGCGCCGACCACCTGCAAACCCATGTCGACAGCCTGCTGCTCGCAGTCAACTCGGGCACGGCCCAGGCGCTGCAACTCAGCCCCAAGCTGTCCTTGATCGCCGGGCCGTTTGAGGGCGCGCTGGGCAAGACCGAGTTTTTTGTCAACGCCGGCCGGGGCCTGCACAGCAACGACGCGCGCGGCACCACACTCACCACCGACCCCAAAACCGGCGAGGCCGCCGACAAAGTGGCGCCGCTGGTGGCGTCGCGCGGCTACGAGCTGGGCGCGCGCACCGAGCTCATCCCCGGCCTGCAAAGCTCGTTGGCGATCTGGACGCTCAACTTTGACTCCGAGCTGGTTTATGTCGGCGACGCCGGCGCGACCGAGGCCAGCCTGCCCAGCCGGCGCCGGGGCGTGGAGTTCAATCATCGGTGGACACCCAACGGGTGGCTGCTGTTGGACGCTGACCTGGCCTGGACGCACAGCCGGTTGGGCCGCGGCGACCGCATCCCGAACGCGGTGGACAAAGTAGCCTCGGTGGTGCTAACCCTGCGCGAGATGGGCCCCTGGAGCGCCAGCCTGCAATGGCGCTACCTGGGCGCCGGCGCGCTGACAGCGGACAACAGCGTGCGCTCGCTGCCATCGCTCACCAGCAACCTGCGCCTGAGCTACCAACTACCGAGCTTGAGCCGCGGCAGCACGCTCACTTTGGATGGTTTCAACCTCGCCAACCGGCGCGTCAACGACATCCAGTATTTTTATGAATCTCAACTGCCCGGCGAGGCCGCGCCGGTGGCCGACCGTCACGTGCACCCGGGCGAGCCACGCAGCTTGCGGCTGACGCTGCGGCTGGGGTTTTGAGGGCGGGATCGACAGGTGGCGCGTGCGGTGGCCATGCCAATCAACCAGCGCCCGCCCGATGTATTACCATCTGCTATCTGAGTAACACTTTTGGAGCCTGCGATGTCAACCACCTTGACCAGCAAGGGCCAGGTCACGATCCCCAAGCGCATCCGCGATGCTTTGGGGCTGCTGCCGGGCACCGCCGTGGCGTTTTCCGTCAATGCGGACGGCGAAGTGGTGTTGCACCCGCCGCGCGCGGCGGCCGGCGCGCAAGATCGTTTTGCTGCGGTGCGTGGCCGGGCCGATGTGCGGTGGCGGACGGATGAATTGATGAAATTGCTGCGCCCGGAGGACTGATGCTGCTGGTCGATACCAATGTGTTGGTCGACGTCTTGCAAGACGATCCACAGTGGGCGGATTGGTCGATCGGGCAGTTGCGTGCCCAGGCGGCGCTGCATGAGCTGGCCATCAACCCGGTGATCTATGCCGAGCTGTCGGTGTCGTTTGCCACCATCGAAGCGCTTGACGGGGTGGTGGCCACGCTGGCGCTGCGCATGCAGGCAATTCCGCTGCCCGCGCTGTTTTTGGCGGGCAAGGCCTATTTGCAATACCGCCAGCGCGGCGGCAACAAGGCCCAGGTGCTGCCTGATTTTTTCATCGGCGCCCATGCGGCGGTCGAGGGCTGGCCCCTGCTGACACGCGATGCCAGCCGTTTTCGGACGTACTTTCCAAGCCTCAACGTTTTGGCACCCTGACCCGTTGTTTGCTGCGCAGGAGTCCCGAGAGCCTGTCGGGTAGATCTCCAGCCCCAGCACGTTGTGCGGGCCGGTGACGTCATGCTGGCGCTGCAGGGCCAGCGCCTCGGCTTCCAGGTTCACCTGGTGCTCGATGTCCTTCAGGCACTTCAGCGCCAGGTACAAAAAGTTGCCGCTGCCGCAAGCCGGGTCTCGAGCACGCGGAAATTTTTCAGCCGCGCGAGAAACCCGACGAACAGCGCCTGCGCATGGCTTGATTCACTGCTTGGCTGGCGCCTTGCCCCCTCACCCCAACCCTCTCCCCCGGGTACGGTGGCGAGGGCGCCAGTCAGGTCGTGCGCGGGCGTCGCGTCGCGTCGCGTCGAGACGAGGCGCGACGAGACGATGCGATGCGATGCGAGACGCGGCCAGTATTGCCCCCTCGCCCGCTCGCGGGAGAGGGTTGGGGAGAGGGTCGAGACCCCGCACCGTGCTGTAGCCCAGGACAACCGTCTTGGACGAGCCGCAACCAGATCCCAACTCGGTGGTGACAGACGCCGAATGTCTGAGCCTGCGCAGGCAGGCGAGTCCATCGCGTCGTGCCCGAAGCAGTCAAGGGCAAACCCATTGAAACTGTTTTGCAGGCCCTTTTCTTTGCTGACTTTCTTTTCGGCCCGAAAAGAAAGCCAGTCGCCAGCCGGGGCGAACACCCGGCGCCGTGCAGCAAGCGAGTATAAAAACCAGCCAGGCTGGCGCGTTGCCCCTCAGGTGAATTGAGGTCGCAAACCATGGGCTGAGGTTGAGGGCCAATCTGCGCCCCCAGGCCGACGACATACGTCGTGCGCCTACGGGGCTTGCAAGCCCGTAGGCCTTCGCCAGCCCCAAGGCCCCTTCCGGGCCCTTGTGCGCGGGCTTATCCCGCCCGATGGGGCAAGGAAACTCGGGAGTGGCCCAGCGTTTCATTGAGCGGTGGCGGCTTGGGGTTCCTGAGGCCGCGGAGGCTGGTTTTGGTTTGGCCAGATTCTGACCGCGACACGGCGGGCGTAAACCGCAGCGTCAACGGATGGCTAAGCGGCCCTTTGGCAACCGCGCATGTTCAGCGCAGGGACTTGGCTCTAGACTGCGACGCGCCCGCCATCAAACCATCCAGGAGACCTGCTTGACCGCTCATTCCACCCCCCATTCGATCACCGCGCTGCCGCTGTTGCGCCGCCCTGCCCTGGCCGCCATTGCTGCCGCCGTGTTGGCGCTGGGCGCCGCCCACCCTGCAGTCCAGGCCCAGGAAAAGATCTCCGACGGCGTGGTGAAGATTGGCTTGCTGCTGGACATGTCGGGCGTGTATGCCGACATCGTGGGCCCGGGCTCGGTGATCGCGGCCAAAATGGCCATTGAAGATTTTGGCGGCAAGGTGCTGGGCAAGCCGATCGAGCTGGTGTTTGCCGACCACCTGAACAAGGCCGACGTGGCCGCCGGCCGCGCGCGTGAATGGTTTGACAACCAGAAGGTGGACATGCTGGCCGACGTGGCCGCCACCGCGCCCGCCCTGGCCGCGCTGGAAGTGGCCAAGCAAAAAAACAAGATCGCGCTGTTCCCCAGCGCGGCCAGCAGCCGGCTGAGCAACGAGAACTGCTCGCCCATCAGCGTGCACTGGACTTATGACACCTACGCGCTGGCGGCGGGCACGGGGCGTGGCGTGGTCAAGACGGGCGGCGACAGTTGGTTTTTCTTGACCGCTGATTACGCCTTTGGCACCAACCTCGAAAAAGACACCACCGAGGTCATCAAGGCCGAAGGCGGCCGGGTGATCGGTTCGGTGCGGCACCCGCTGAACGCGTCTGATTTTTCGTCGTTCCTGCTGCAGGCGCAGGCGTCCAAGGCCAAGATCATTGGCCTGGCCAATGCGGGTGGCGACATGATCAACGCCATCAAGGCGGCCAATGAGTTTGGCATCACCAAGACCCAGCGCCTGGCCGCATTGCTGGTGTTCATCAACGACATCCACTCGATCGGCCTGCCGGTGGCGCAGGGCATGCTGCTGACCGAGGCGTTTTACTGGGACGCCAACGAAGAGACGCGCAAGTTCAGCCGGCGGTTTTTTCCGCAGCACAAGCGCATGCCCAACATGGCGCAGGCCGGCACCTACTCGGCCATCACGCACTACCTGAAGGCGGTGCAGGCGGCCGGCACCGACGAGACCACGGCGGTGATGGCCAAGATGCGCGCCCTGCCGGTGAATGACTTCATGACCAAAAACGGCAAGATCCGTGAGGACGGCCGGCTGATCCGCGACATGTACGTGTACGAGGTCAAAAAACCCAGCGAATCCAACTACCCCTGGGATTACTACAAGCTCAAGGCCACGATCCCGGCCGAGCAGGCGTTTTTGCCGCTGGCGCGCAGCAGCTGCCCGCTGGTCAAAAAGTAACCGGGTCAGTGCATCAGCACGGGCTCGTCGCGCAGGGCGGCCCAGGCGCTGGGGGCCTGCAAGGCAGAGGTGTTCAGCGAGGTGCGGCCCGCGTCGGCTTGGGACATGGCGGCGGCCATGTCGGGCGTCAGGGGCCGCGCCAACAGGTAACCCTGGCCAAATTCGCAACCCAGCGCCAGCAAGTGCGCCAGTTGGTCGGGCGTCTCGATGCCCTCGGCGATCACCACCTTGCCCAGTGCCTGGCCCAGCGTGATCACCGCCTTGACGACCTCGGCGTCCTTGGTGACCTGGGCCGCCCCTTGCAGGCGCTGCACGAAAGAGCGGTCGATCTTCAGGCTGGTGATGGGCAGGGTGGACAGGTAGGACAGCGACGAATAGCCGGTGCCGAAATCATCCACGCTCAGGCCTACGCCGATCTCGCGCAACTGGGCCATCACCTCCAGGGCGCTGTCCAGGCGCTGCATCAAGGTGCTCTCGGTGATCTCCAGCGTCAGCTGCCAGGCTTCCAGGCCGTTGATCAGCAAGGCCGTCGACACCTGGGCCACGAAGCTGGCGCGGCACATGTCGGTGCCCGAGACATTGACATGCAATCGTGGTTTGCGCCCGCCCGGCGCCAGACTCTGAAAGGCCTTGAGCTGGGCGCAGGCCGAGCTCAGCACCCAGTTGGTGAGGGCGCCGATCAGCGCCGAATCCTCAGCAATGGGCACGAATGTGGCCGGCGGCACCGGGCCCAGCTTGGGGTGGTGCCAACGCACCAGCGCCTCGAAACTGTCGAGCGAGCCGTCGGCCAGGCGGTATATGGGCTGGAATGCCAACGACAACTGCCCGGCCCCGATGGCATTGCGCAGGTCGCGCTCCATGTTCACCTGCGCGGCCAGCTGGGCCCGCAGGCTGGCATCGAACAGCGCGATGCGGGCGCGGCCGGCCGCCTTGGCGCGGTACATCGCAATGTCGGCATCGCGCAGCACGTCGCCGGGCGTGTCGTAGCCCACGCTGCTGAAGGTGATGCCGATGCTGGCGCTGCTGGTCACCTCGGTGCCGTCCAGCTGGTAGGGCTGGGCCAGCGCACGTTGCAGCCGGTCGGCCATCGCCAGCGTGGCGTCTTCATGGCCCAGGTTTTCGACCAGAATGGCGAACTCGTCGCCACCCAGCCGGCCCACCGTGTCGTTGGGCCGCACCTGCAGGCGGATGCGCTGGGCCACCATTGTCAAAAAGCGGTCGCCGGCGCTGTGGCCCAGGGTGTCGTTGATCAGCTTGAAGCGGTCGAAGTCCAGGTACATCACCGAGAACTGCCAGCGCTTGTCGCGCTTGCAGCGCTCAATGGCCTGGGCCAGGCAGGCGCCGAAACGGATGCGGTTGGCCAGCGAGGTGAGGCTGTCGTGGTAGGCGATGTGCTGCAGTTGGGCCTCGGCATCGCGGCGTGCGGTGATGTCCTGGGCCTGCATGATCAGGCAAGGCTCAGTGACGCCCCGGTCGGAGAAGTGCCCGCTGTGCAGGGCCACGTAGAC
>JAYWDK010000258.1:0-4586 GCA_043779845.1 Betaproteobacteria bacterium
TGCGCCAGGGTCATGCCGTGGCCGGGATCCACCAACAGGGTGACCGCCGACCAGGCATCCCGCGTTGGCTCTTGATCGCTCAGCAGCAGTGCCGATTCACCCCAGGCTGCCGTCGGCATCCAGGCCATGCCAAGCAGGGCAACAAGCCCCAAGGTCAGGGTCTGGCGCAAGTTATCGCACAAGGTCCGGCACAAGGTCCGGCACAAGGTCCGGCCGAACATCTGGCCCAAACGGCGAAACCACGAAGGCGGTCGACTTGATGGGTGAATGGGCACGGCGGGCACGGCGGGCATGACAGGCAGGGGCGGCAAAAAACGGGGCTCGGGTGGGTTTTGGCAGACCTATCGTCTTCGGCCCGCGCCAGCACAACTTGAGCATTGGGCGGGCGCTGCCCAGGTCGCGTGGCGACCGGCCTCGCTCCTATCATGCGGCGCATGTCCAGCCCAACCGACCCCCGCCAGGCCCCAGATCACGCAGCCAACCCCGAGCGCCTGGTGGTGGCGCTGTCGTCGCGTGCCTTGTTTGACTTCGAGGCCGAAAACCAGGTGTTCGAGGCCCACGACGACCACCACTACATGCAACTGCAACTGCAACGCCTGGACGAACCCGCCTTGCCCGGCGTGGCGTTTGGGCTGGCGCAAAAACTGCTAGCGTTCAACGTGAGCGGCAGCGCGCCTAGCGTGGAGGTGGTGATCCTGTCGCGCAATGATCCGGTGTCGGGGCTGCGGGTGTTCCGCTCTTGCCAGCACTACGGCCTGAAGGTGGAGCGTGGCGTGTTCACGCGCGGCGCATCGCCCTGGCGTTACTTGCGCCCACTCAACGCCTTGCTGTTTTTGTCGGCCAATGAGGCCGACGTGCGCTCGGCGCTGCAAGCCGGGGTGCCTGCGGCACGGGTGTCGCCCAACGCACCGCAAGCCTCAGTGGCGCATCCACAAGAGCTGCGCATTGCGTTTGACGGTGACGCCGTGCTGTTCTCCGACGAGGCCGAGCAGGTTTACCAGCGCGACGGCCTGCAGGCGTTTCAGCAGCACGAGTCGGCCCAGGCCAACACGCCGCTGGGCGCGGGCCCGTTCAAGCCGCTGCTGATGGCCTTGCAGCGGCTGCAACTGGCGGGCAGCGCGTCGGGCATGAAGGTGCGCACGGTCCTGGTGACCGCCCGCAGCGCCCCCGCCCACGAGCGCGCCATCCGCACGCTGATGGACTGGCATATCGAGATCGACGAGGCCATGTTCCTGGGCGGCCTGCCCAAGGGTGAGTTTCTGCGCGAGTTTGAGCCCGACTTCTTTTTTGACGACCACCCGCGCCACATTGAAAGCGCCGCACGGCACGTGCCTGCGGGGCATGTGGCGTTTGGGGTGGCGAACCATCGCTAACGCACAAGGCGATAGGCGATCACGTCAGCTGATAGGCGCGCAGCGCCACCAGGTCCAACACCCGCACGCCGCCGTATTCAACACGAATCAACTCGGCCGCCTGCAGCGCGTTGAGCGCCTCGTTCACGCGCTGGCGCGACAGCCCCACCAGGTAGGCCAGCTCTTGCTGGGTGATGCGCAGCACCTGGCCCACGCCGGGATACAGCACCGGGTGAAACAGCGCCGCCAGGCTGCGGGCCACGCGGGAGTCGGGCTGGTTGTTGCGGTCGATTTCACGCGCGGCCACAAACTGGCCCAGGCGCTCGTTGAGCTGATTCATCACGAAGCGGTTGAACGGAATGCTGCGCTCCAGCAATCGCCAAAAAACATCCAGCGGCAAACCGGCCACGGTGGACTTGCGCAAGGCCTCGATGTTGTAGCGGTAGATCTCTCGCTTGAGCAGCGTGCCCTCGCCAAACCAGGCGCCGGGCGGGATACCGGTGTAGGTGATTTGCGTGCCATCGGACGCCACGTTGCTCATCTTCAGCAAGCCGTCGATCACACCAAACCACAGCGTGGACGGCGCGCCGATGCGGCACACGCGCTCACCCGGGCCAGCAATGCTCACCATCAAGGCCGCGGTGGCCTCGCGCCGGTCATCGGGCGCCAACATGGCCAACCAGGGAATGTTGGCCAGCTCCACGTCGGTGGGCGGACGGGCGCGTTGGCGCAAATTGTGGATGGGTGTGCTCATGAATATGCCGGCTTGTGGCAGACGAGGCTGACCGCTGGCTTGCGCGGCGCCCAAGGAGCCTGTCGGGTTTGGGGTCGGGCCCGCGTTGACCCTGAAAATGGGCTCAGCCTAGGCGCAAAGCGCAGACATACCGTTGGGTATGGCGAGCATTTGCAACGACGGATCAGCCAATTTTCAGGGTCAACCCGAAGGGCCGGGGAGATTTTCAGCGCCAGGCGTCGTTGCCGGCTCGTGGTGTGGCTGGGCCACACGCCTCGCCAGCGCCTAGCCCGGCACCGAAACTCTCCCCGGCGCAGGCCCGACCCCAAGCCCGACAGGCTCCTATCGGGCCACGGCCCGTGACGATGCCCGCGCCCGGGCGCCTGCGCGCCGCTGAGTTGCTGTTGATGGCCGCCGCCGGCTTGCTGCAAACCCTGGCTTTTGTGCACACGCAGGCTTGGCCTTTGCCTCTGTTGGCGATCGCCCTGTTGGCGTGGCGCGTGGGCTTGGCCTCACCGCGCCGGGCGGCGGCGCTGGGCTGGGTGTTTGGCTGCGCCTGGGTGGCCGCCAGTACCTGGTGGTTGTTCATCAGTCTGCATCGTTATGGCCAGTTGCCGGCCTTGATGGCGGTGGCGGCGGTGCTGCTGCTGGCGGGCGTTTTGGCGTTGTACCTGGCGCTGGGCATGGCTTGGGTGGCGCATCGCCGCAGCGGCAGCCCCGGGCGGGATGCGCTGCGATTTGCGGCCGCCTGGCTTGCTGCCGAGCTGGCCAGGGCGGTGTTCTTCACGGGGTTCCCCTGGGCATCCAGCGGCTACAACCAGGTGGATGGGCCGTTGGCGGTGCTGGCGCCCTGGGTGGGCGTTTATGGCATGGGCGCGTGGCTGGCCTGGGCGGCGGCGGGCATGGGCATGGGCCTGGGGGCGATGTTTGACGCACGTTTTGGCGCGCCGGGCGCCAAGTGGCGCGCGGGTCTCACGCTGGTGGCCGTGGCCGTGGCCGCGATGATGTTGCCCGCCACTTGGGCGATTTGGCGTGGCGCGCCCGAGTTCAGCCGGCCCACGGGCCGTCTGCAGGTCACGCTGCTGCAACCCAACGTGGCGCAAGACGAAAAATTTGCCGTCGAGCACCTGCCCGCCACCTTGGCCTGGGTGGCGCAGGCCTTGCTCGCGGCCAAGGCGGACCTGGTGCTGGCACCAGAAACGGCGGTGCCGCTCTTGCCCGAGCAACTGGCCGAGCTGGCGCCGGGTTATTGGGCTGGGTTGCAAGATCACTTCAGTCGCCCGGGGGCGCCGGCCGCGCTGATCGGCGTGCCGCTGGGCAGCTACCAACAGGGCTATACCAATTCGGTGCTGGGCTTGACTGCGGCCACGCCGGGCGCCGGCTACCGCTACGACAAGAACCACCTGGTGCCGTTTGGCGAGTTCATTCCCACCGGGTTTCGGTGGTTCACCCAGATGATGGGCATTCCGCTGGGCGACTTTGACCGGGGCGTTTTGAATCCGCCGTCATTTGTGTTTCGCGGTGAACGCATCGCGCCCAACATCTGCTACGAAGATCTGTTTGGCGAGGAGTTGGCGCGGCGGTTTGGCGATGAAGCCAGCGCGCCCACCATGCTGGCCAACGTCGGCAACATCGGTTGGTTTGGCGACACCATCGCCGTGGCGCAGCACCTCAACATCTCGCGCCTGCGCAGCCTGGAGTTCCAGCGGCCGATGTTGCGGGCCACCAATACCGGCGCCACGGCGGTGGTGGATCATCGCGGCGTTGTTACCGCGCAGCTGGCGCCGTTCACGCAAGGGGTGCTCAGCGCCGCCGTGCAGGGCCGTGACGGCTTGACACCGTTTGCGCGCTGGTCGGCCGCTGCCGGCCTGTGGCCACTTTGGGCGCTGGCCGCGCTGGGCCTTGCTTGGCCCGCGCGGCGGGCGCCAACGCGCCGCAGGCCAGCGCTCGCCCGCTAAACTCAAGAGTCATTCATCGCCCGATCGGCGCGTCGCGGAGCATGGTTAACGCCTGCCAACCTGGCGCGCCCCCAACCTTGCGGCCCGCGCCATGCTCAACTTTCAGCAATTGATTCTTCGCCTGCAAGACTATTGGGCCCAGCAAGGCTGCGCTTTGCTGCAACCCTATGACATGGAAGTGGGCGCCGGCACCAGCCACACCGCCACCTTTTTGCGCGCCCTGGGCCCCGAGCCCTGGAAGGCTGCCTACGTGCAGCCCAGCCGCCGGCCCAAAGATGGCCGTTACGGCAACAACCCCAACCGCTTGCAGCACTATTACCAGTACCAGGTGGTGCTCAAACCCGCCCCGGCCAACATTCTTGAGCTGTACCTGGGCTCGCTGGAAGCGGTGGGTTTCGACCTGAAAAGCAACGACATCCGCTTTGTTGAAGACGACTGGGAAAACCCCACGCTGGGCTGCTGGGGCCTGGGCTGGGAGGTCTGGCTGAACGGCATGGAGGTGACGCAGTTACCTACTTCCAGCAGGTCGGCGGCATCGACTGC
>JAYWDK010000259.1:0-4584 GCA_043779845.1 Betaproteobacteria bacterium
CCGTCGACGAATGCGAAGCAGTGGGCGATCCATCCATTGAGCGAGGTGGCCGACGTGATTTCTGGCGTTGCCAAGGGCCGCCAACTGTCTGCCGAGGAGAGCATCGAGCTGCCCTACATGCGTGTTGCCAACGTCAAAGACGGCCATCTCGACATGAGCGAGGTGAAGACCATCAGCATCAAGAAGACCGAAGTCGAAAAACTTCGGATCGTGCCCGGGGATTTGTTGATGACCGAGGGCGGCGACCCCGACAAACTGGGGCGCGCGGCGCTTTGGCATGGCGAGATTGACCTCTGCGTTCATCAAAACCATATCTTCAAAGTGCGCAGCTACAGTGACCGCCTGGTCCCCGAGTACCTGCGATCCCTGGCTGGGAGCGCGTATGGCAAGGCCTACTTCCTCAGCGTGGCCAAGAAGACGACGGGGATAGCCTCGATCAACAAGACGCAATTGAGCGCGTTCCCGGTTCTCCTTCCGCCCCTGGCCAACCAGACGAAGTTCAAGCTGCAGGTTGCTGCCGTGGAGAGGATCGTCGCGCTCCAGGACGCTGCCGCCAGAAAGGCTGAAGCAACGTTCGGATCGCTGCTGGCAAGGGCCTTCACAGAAGCGGGCCCACAAGTGCATCGTGAGATGTAAAAGGCACTTGCATGATCCCGGACTACCAGACCCTCATGCGCCCCGTCCTGGCCTGTGCGGCAGCCGGCGAGATCAGGATCGGCGACGCCGTCGAACAGCTCGCCGACAAGCTGGGCCTGACGCCGGATGAACGCGCGCAGTTGCTGCCCAGCGGCAAGCAAACCATGTTCGCCAACCGCGTGCACTGGGCCAAGACCTACCTGGTCAAGGCCGGCCTGGCCGAGGGCACGCGGCGTGGTTACTTCCGCATCACCCCCCGCGGCCAGGCCGCGCTGGCGGACGCCACGGCCACGATCAACAACGCCTACCTCGACCAATTCAAGGAGTTCCAGGACTTCAAGGTCAAGGTCAACGAGGCCGACGGCGCCACCGCTACGACGCAAGCGCAGGCGACAGCACCCTTGAGCACCGAGACGCCGGACGAGGCCCTGCGCAAGGCCCATGGCGCAATCACCGGCGCCCTGGCCGCTGATCTGCTGGACCGCGTGCGCACGGCCACACCGGCGTTCTTCGAAAAGCTGATCGTCGAGCTGCTACTGGCCATGGGCTACGGCGGCACATCCGAAGAGGCAGGCCGGGCGCTGGGCCAGAGCGGTGATGACGGTGTCGACGGCGTCATCGACCAAGACCCGCTCGGCGTCGATCAAATCTTTGTCCAGGCCAAGCGCTACGCCGAGGGCAACAACATCGCCGCCGGCGCGATCCGGGACTTCTACGGTGCCCTGAGTCTGAAGAAGGCCCACAAGGGCATCTTCGTCACCACCTCGGCATTCAGCCAGCCGGCGGTCGACACCGCGCGCGGTCTCGGCTCGCGCATCGTCCTGATCGATGGCCTGCAGCTCTCGCGGCTGATGATCCGCTACAACGTAGGTTGCCGCGATGAGGATGTGCTGCACCTCAAGAAGGTGGACGAAGATTTTTTCGAGGCTTGAGCACAGCTGCGGAGTCCGATTGGCGCATTGCAATGGCATGGTCTGGTTACGTTCTTCACGCTCAACCAGCGGTTTGAGGTGGCCAGTCGAAAAACATATTTACCTGATAGGTAAAACAGAATAAACTCACCAGCGTGAGGAGGGGGCGCTCTTGGAGCTCAGATTCAAGAACAAGGGCGTGCGCGAGATCTGCGAGAAGCGGGCTGTCGCAGTCAAGAAGTTGGGTGATGTGGGTGCCAGAAAGCTGCGCACCCGTCTAGCCGACATCGAGGCCGCCGAAAAGGTCACCGACCTGCAGGCGGGCCATCCACATCCTCTGAAGGGAGATCGCCTTGGCCAATTCGCTCTGGATCTATCGGGCGGCTGGCGCCTGGTCTTCGCCCCGGCCAATGAGCCGATCCCGCGCAATCCGGATGCGTCCATCGACTGGTCCCATGTGACCATCGTCTCTGTTGAATACATCGGTGACTACCATGACTGACAAGGCTGCGACTGAAGCTGCGGTGGCGTTCGCGCCAGACTGGGTGTCTCCGCCCGGAGACACGGTTCTCGACTTGCTTGAAGAGCGGAGTTGGACTCAAGCTCAGTTGGCCGAGCGTCTGGGTTACTCGCAAAAGCATGTCAACCAGCTCATCAAGGGCAAGGTGCCTTTGACCGAGGATGCGGCCATCAGGCTTCAGAACGTCCTGGGCGCACCCGTTGGCTTCTGGCTCAAGCGCGAGGCACAGTTTCGTGAACGTGCCGCACTCATGGATGCTGCGAACCGCTATGCCAGCATGGTGCCCTGGCTTGAGAAGATGCCCGTCAAAGAACTGATGGACGCGGGCGCCATCGCAAAGCGACGCATCGACGCCAAGTCCAAGCCCAGCTTGGTTGCTGAGCTTCTGGCCTTCTTTGGTGTGGCCGCTCCTGACCAGTGGCAGGCACACTATGGATGCATGGAGGTCGCCTTCCGGCGCAGTAGATCCGACCAATCTGACATTGGTGCGATCTCAGCTTGGTTGCGCATGGGGGAACGCGTCGCCGAGAAGGTTGACGGGCCGCGTCATGACGCGGGCACCTTACGTCAGGCGCTGCAGGAAATCAGGACGTTCACAACGCTTCCGCCGCAGGAGTTCGAGCCCCGTCTGACGCGACTTCTGCACGAAGCCGGCGTGACCTTGGTCATCTTGCCTGCCATTCCGCGGGCACATGTATCTGGCGTTGCGCGCTGGCTCAACCCGCACAGAGCGCTGATCCAACTGTCGCTCTACGGCAAGTCAAACGACCGCTTCTGGTTCACGCTCTTCCATGAGGCCGCGCACATCCTGCTGCACAGCAAGAAGAGCGTCTTTCTGGATGACCCTGGCCAAGTCAGTTCCGATTCAGCCGAGGAACGTGAGGCCAACGCATGGGCGCGAGATTTCCTGATCCCTCCAGCGGTCGCGGGCGGTTTGGTTGACTTGCCAAAGACCAAGGCTGCTGTGCGGGTGCTCGCCCACGCTGTGGGCGTGCACCCTGGCATCGTCGTCGGTCGCCTACAGCATGACAAGTTGATTGAGCGCGCGTGGATGAACGACCTGAAGGTGAGCTTTCAGTGGAAGTTGCCCGAGTGATGTGGGCGATTCGCGCCGTGGCTGTCGGGGGTGTGACGTTCAAACTGCGAGGGGGATGCGAAGAACGAGTTCACCGGGGTCGAGACGAGAACCGGGCTATGGCATTTGACGGGCTGTTGCCGACGACACTTGAACCGCTGAGACTCATGTTTACCGAATATTGGCTGTCGGTGTGAGGTGGCAGTCGGTGTGAAACCCTAGCCAGCCAGTATTTCCCATTGACCCCTTGAAGTGAGAGCTTGCCCGCCATGAACCCGCGAGTCACCGCCGTTGCCTCGGTCGAAAACCATGCCTTGCTGCTGAATTTCAACAACTGCGGGCAGCGTCGCCTGGACGTGAGCCCGTATCTGGCCTACGCCGTATTTGAACGGCTGCGTGAACACGGGTTCTTCGCGTTGGCACAGGCCGACCATGGCACCGTCAGCTGGCCTGGGGGGGATCGACCTGGATCCGGATTCGGTGTATCTGGGCAGCCTGCCCGTTGGCCAAGTGGCAGCGGCTTGAGCGCTGCACCGCTGGCTTGGCACTGAGCTCTCAACGATCCCGTTGTGGCGCTGGCCTCTGGCGCCGCCGCGTCGGGCGAGAACGGCAAACCTGCTGTTTGTCGAGCCTGGTGGCCTGTGGCTGACCCGGCTCACAACAAGGCCACAACACCATGAAACCGCCAGCCCCCAACCGATCACCGCTGGACGCGGCGCCGTTGCGCGTGGCGCGGCAATCGCTGTCCGACGAGATCAGCGACCCGGTCATGGATCAGGGCTTGGCGCCGCTGCTGCTGGCCTACATGACCGTGATATTGGCCGGGCTTGAGTGGTGGCGCCATCTGACGGCGGCGCGCCCGTCGCCCTGGCTTTTCACGGCGCTGGCGGTGGCAACCTCAGCCTATGCCGGCGTGAAGTTTGTGCGCACGCGCAAGCATCTCAAAAACCTGCGGCTGGGCCGAGTCGCCGAGCGGGCTGTGGCCCAGTACGTGGAGTGGTTTCGCACGGCGGGCTTCTTCGTCTTCCATGATGTGCCCACGGGCAGCGCCAACATCGACCACGTGCTGATCGGCCGGCGCGGGGTGTTCAGCATCGAGACCTTCATGTGTGAACCGGCCGGTGTAGCCGCGCAGGCCATTGCTGCCATAGACCGGATAGTCCCCTTCGTCTTTGATGTATTGGCCATCAATGGCGTCGCCGCTCTTGAGCGCCACCAAATACTTCAGCTTGACGCGGCACCAGTCCGTGGTGCTCATGCAGCCCCCGCCGTCGCCCGATACGCCTGCTGCGGATCATTCGGCTCCTCGGGCCGGGTCATCACCAGCCGGCCGTCGCGCATCAGCGGGCGCAGGTAGTTGTTGCGTACATAGCGGGCATGTCGGCGCAGCAGGGTGGCCAGTTCTTCGGCCTGCCAATCGCGAAGGCGGCAAAGGTCCACCA
>JAYWDK010000260.1:0-4583 GCA_043779845.1 Betaproteobacteria bacterium
CGGTTTACCGGCCGGAGCGGCCTTCTTCGCAGTTGCCATGACAATCTCCTTGATCAAGTTAAAAAATACGCTCAGTCGGTCTAGCGGCGGAGCGATTCATCGGCATGACGGTTCAGCCAAGACTGGCCCGAACAACCCGCCAATGAACGGGGCTGCGTCGGTGCCTGCCGCCACTCTTGAGTGTTAACAAACACCAACGCGAATCTTGATCTGCTGCTGGAAAGATGCCCTGACACCTGCGTGCCTAGAAGATCAGTCCCAGCTCAATGCGCCACCGGATTGGTACTCGATGACGCGGGTTTCAAAGAAATTCCGTTCCTTCTTCAAGTCAATCATTTCGCTCATCCAGGGGAACGGGTTTTCTTCATTCGGGAACAGCGCTTCAAGGCCGATCTGCGTGGCCCGCCGGTTGGCGATGTAGCGCAAATAGCCCTTGAACATGGAGGCATTGAGGCCCAGCACACCACGCGGCATGGTGTCTTCGGCGTAGCGGTACTCCAGCTCCACGGCTTGCATGAACAAGGACTTGATTTCGTCCTTGAAGGCCGCCGTCCAGAGCTGCGGGTTCTCGAGCTTGATCTGGTTGATCAGGTCGATGCCAAAGTTGCAGTGCATCGACTCGTCGCGCAATATGTATTGGTACTGCTCGGCTGCACCGGTCATCTTGTTTTGACGGCCCATCGCCAGTATCTGCGTGAAGCCCACGTAGAAGAACATGCCCTCCATCAGGCAGGCAAAAACGATCAGCGAGCGCAGCAAGGTCTGGTCGGTTTCCAGCGTGCCGGTCTTGAAGTTGGGGTCCATGATCGCGTTGATGAACGGGATCAGGAACTCGTCCTTCTCGCGGATGGAGGTCACCTCGTGGTAGGCGTTGAATATCTCGGTTTCATCCAACCCGAGCGACTCCACGATGTACTGGTAGGCGTGCGTGTGGATGGCCTCTTCAAAGGCCTGGCGCAACAAAAACTGCCGGCACTCGGGCGCGGTGATGTGCCGATAGGTGCCGAGCACGATGTTGTTGGCGGCCAGTGAATCAGCCGTGACGAAGAAACCCAGGTTGCGTTTGATGACGCGGCGCTCGTCGTCGGTCAGGCCGTTGGGATCCTTCCAGGTCGCGATGTCGCGCGACATGTTGACCTCTTGCGGCATCCAGTGATTGGCACACGAAGCGAGGTACTTTTCCCAGGCCCACTTGTACTTGAAGGGCACCAACTGGTTGAGGTCGGTGTGGCCATTGATGATGCGCTTCTCGGCCACGTTGACGCGGCTGGCGCTGACTGCGGGCGCGCCCACCGCCATGCCTTGAGCCAGACTGCGCGCTTGTGCCGCAGCGGTGGTTGCGGCGGTGGTTGCGGCGGTGGTTGCGGCGGTGGTTGTGGCAGTGGTTGTGGCAATACCTGCAACGGTACTGGCGGGTGCAGCCGCGGCAGGGTGTGCGGCACTGTCAATCGAGCTTGATGATGAAGGATGCACCGGCCGCGCGGGGCTCGTGGCTTGCGGCGCAGAGGGCTTCAATGGAGTCGTCGAGGGGCTTCGAACGTCGTCTTCCCAGACCAGCATGTGTGTGCTTCCTATGGCTCTGAATTATCAGAGTGTTGCGTTCAAACACCAAGCACTTCTTGACATGCAAAGGATCACCATGTTGTGGTGTTGCATCGTGTCGGGGTGCCTGCGTGCGGCGTGCCAAGCTGGCCCAATTTGACTGGACAACAGCGTGGCGTTGGCCCCGTTTTTTAGGGCCGGTTTGATGACTTACTGGCAGGCCTCGCAATCGGGGTTGTCGATCGAGCAGAACTTGATGTCGGTGGCCGGAGTCGCGTCGATTGCGAGTTGGGACATGGCGGTGTCGTCGTCCGATGCCGATAGGCCACCACCGCCCGCGCCGCCGCTCGACACGGCATTCATGGCGCCGGCATTGACCGTGGATTTCTCGGCGTGGGTGGCACTGGACGTGCGCAGGTAGTAGGTGGTTTTGAGGCCACGCACCCAGGCCAGCTTGTAGATTTCGTCGAGCTTTTTACCCGTGGCGCCGGCCTTGTAGATGTTCAGGCTTTGGGCCTGGTCGATCCACTTTTGGCGGCGCGACGCGGCCTCAACCAGCCACTGGGCGTCCACCTCGAAGGCGGTGGCGTAGAGCTGCTTGATGTCGTCGGGCACGCGGTCGATGCGGCGCAGCGATCCATCGAAATGCTTGAGGTCCATCACCATCACGTCGTCCCACAGCCCCAGGCGCTTCAGGTCGCGCACCAGGTACTCGTTGACGATGGTGAACTCACCCGACAAATTGCTCTTGACCGACAGGTTGCCGAAACAAGGCTCGATGGAGGCGTCCACGCCAATGATGTTGGAGATGGTGGCGGTAGGCGCAATGGCCACGCAGTTGCTGTTGCGCATGCCGTGCTGGGCAATGCGCTCGCGCAGGCGGGTCCAGTCGAGCGAGACGGAGCGATCCACTTCCACATAACCCCCACGTGCCTGGGCCAACATGTCGAGCGAGTCAATCGGCAGGATGCCGCGATCCCACAGCGAGCCGCGGTAGCTGGAGTAGCGGCCACGCTCTTCGGCCAACTCGGTGCTGGCCCAGTAGGCGTGGTAGCAGATGGCCTCCATCGAGCGGTCGGCAAACTCAACGGCGGCTTGCGATGCGTAGGGCACACGCAGCTCGTAGAGCGCATCCTGAAAGCCCATCAAGCCCAGGCCCACCGGGCGGTGGCGCAAGTTGCTGTCGCGGGCTTTTTTGACCGCGTAATAGTTGATGTCGATGACGTTGTCGAGCATGCGCATTGCCGTGCTGATCGTCTTCTTGAGCTTGACCTGGTCCACCTCAAGACCGTTGTCGCCCGCCACCAGGTGCTGCACCAGGTTGATCGAGCCCAGGTTGCACACCGCGATTTCGGTGTCGCTGGTATTGAGCGTGATCTCGGTGCACAGGTTGCTGGAGTGCACCACGCCAACATGCTGCTGAGGCGAGCGCACGTTGCAGGCATCTTTGAACGTCACCCAGGGGTGGCCGGTCTCGAACAACATCGTGAGCATCTTGCGCCACAGGTCCTTGGCCGCCAGGCGCTTGTGCAGCTTGATCTCACCGCAGTCGGCGCGGGCCTCGTAGGCCACGTAGGCGGCTTCAAATTCGGCGCCAAACAAGTCATGCAGGTCAGGGCAGTTGTTGGGCGAGAACAGTGTCCACTGGCCGCCTTCCATGACGCGGCGCATGAACAGGTCAGGGATCCAGTTGGCGGTGTTCATGTCGTGCGTGCGCCGGCGGTCGTCGCCGGTGTTCTTGCGCAGCTCGAGGAACTCTTCGATGTCGAGGTGCCAGGTTTCAAGATAGGCGCAAACAGCGCCCTTGCGCTTGCCACCTTGGTTGACGGCCACCGCCGTGTCGTTGACCACCTTGAGAAACGGCACCACGCCCTGGCTCTTGCCATTGGTGCCCTTGATGTAGCTGCCCAGCGCACGCACGCGGGTCCAGTCGTTGCCCAGGCCGCCGGCAAACTTGCTGAGCAGTGCGTTTTCTTTCAACGCCTCGTAGATACCTTCCAGATCATCGGCCACGGTGGTGAGGTAGCAACTCGACAGCTGCGAGCGCAAGGAGCCCGAGTTGAACAAGGTGGGCGTGCTGGACATGAAGTCGAACGACGACATGACGTTGTAGAACTCGATGGCGCGGACTTCACGGTCAATCTCGTTCAGCGACAAGCCCATCGCCACGCGCATGAAAAACGCCTGCGGCATCTCGATGCGCTGCTCGTCGATGTGCAGGAAGTAGCGGTCAAACAAGGTTTGCAGGCCGAGGTAGTCAAACTGAAAATCTCGCTCGGGCTTGAGCGCGGCGCCCAGGCGCGCCAGGTCGTATTGCTGCAAGCGTGGATCCAGCAACTCGGCGGCCACGCCTTTCTTGATGTACTGCGGGAAGTAGTCGGGATAGCGTTGCGCCATCTCGGCCTGGCTGACCTCCTCGCCGAGCACCTCACGGCGGATGGTGTGCAGCAGCAAGCGCGCGGTGGCGCGGGTGTAGGCGGGGTTCTTTTCGATCAGCGTGCGCGCGGCCAGGATGCTGGCTTTGTGCACCTCATCGATGGGCACGCCGTCGTACAGGTTGCGGCGGGTCTCGGCCAGGATCGGGTCGGCACGCACGTCATCGCCCAGCCCTTCACAGGCGGCTTCGATCAAGGCTTGCAGGGCAACAAAGTTCAAGGGCACGCGCTGGCCGCGATCCATCACGTGCAACTGAGGCTCAACCGGCACAGCCGGTGCGACCTGGCGCGCACGCTCTTGGGTGCGGCGCTCGCGGTACAGCACGTAGGCGCGAGCCACTTCATGGTGGCTGCCGCGCATCAGGCCCAGCTCGACCTGGTCCTGCACGTCTTCGATGTGGAACGTGCCGCCGCCTGGCCGCGAGCGCAACAGGGCCCGCACCACACTTTCGGTCAGCACATCCACGGTCTCGCGCACGCTGGCCGATGCGGCACCTTGCGTGCCGTGCACCGCCAAGAAGGCCTTCATCAGCGCCACGGCGATTTTGTTGGGCTCAAACGCCACCACGGAGCCGTTGCGCCGAATGATCTGGTAGCCCGCGTAGG
>JAYWDK010000261.1:0-4520 GCA_043779845.1 Betaproteobacteria bacterium
GCGTGTTTGAACCCATGACGCCGCGATTTGCGTGCCGCTGCTCGCGCGCGCGCGTGGCCAACATGCTGCGGGGCTTGGGCGCCGATGAAGTGGGCTCGCTGATCAAGGAGCGCGGTGAGGCTGAAGTGGGCTGTGACTTCTGCGGCAGGGTGTATCACTTCGATGCGGTCGATGCGGCCGAGTTGTTCACGCCGGGCCTGGCGGCGGCGCCATCGTCGATGCAGATCCAATAGCCTGGGCCACGGCCCAAACGCCCAAACGCCCAAACGCCAAAACGCCAAAACGCCAAAACGCCAAAACGCCAAAACGCCAAAACGCTCAAACGCCCAAACGCCCAAACGCCCAAACGCTCAGGCGTTCAGGCTGCCACCGCAGTGCATGGGCACGCTCAAGCCATTGGCCGCGTACACCTTGCCAGCGGGCGCCGCCCCCGGCATCAACACGTCAATCGCCCGGTCCAGCGCCGCCGTGGCGCGCGCCAAGCCGTCGCGTTGCCGGGCCAATTGGCCACTGGCGCGAGCCAGCCGCAGGCGCATGGGCTCAGGCACGCCGCCATGGCGTGCGGTGCGCATGAAGTGCTCAACCGCCTTGGCCAGCGCCTGGTGCAACTCATGCGCTTGCAGTTCAACGGACTGCACGTCCCGCTCGCGCAGTGCATCGGCCAGGGTAACCAGCCGCAACTCGACGCTGGCCACCCAGGGCTCCAGATCGGTCGGCACGCCGCTCTCTGCCATCACCACTGGCCTGGCCGAAGACTCAGCGCGTGAATCAGCACTGGCACGCAGCATGTTGGGCTCCGCCAAGGGGCTCAGCGTTTGACCGCGTTGCCCAGCAATTCTTGCGCGTTGGCGATCAGCTTGTCGGCGATCGCCTCGGGATGAACCTCGAACTTGCCTTCGCGGATGGCGTCGGAAATTCTTTGTACTTTCTGCGTATCAAAAACACCTTCGGTGCTTCCGGCTGCAAGCTGTGCCACGGTGGACGACAGCGCCACCTGGGCACTGGCCTCGACTTTGGCACCGCTTGAGGCGGTTGGGGTTGCAGCGGCGCTCGATTTGCGTTCGCTGACTGCCGGCGTAACCGGCTTGTTTTCAAGATTACCGATCTTCATGATGGACTCCAACAGAGTGGGTCAAAACTACCCGACCCTGAGACATGTTCGGGGTATCGGCTTGCCAGCGGGGGACTTTAGGGCTTTGCAGCGAGATTTTGTCCGAAGCCCTCAATTCAAGGGTCTCCTGGCCCCAAAACCTCGGGTTTTCCATTGAGATCACAGTGACACCTCGATACGCCTGTCAGCCACCGCCGTGCCCGAAATGATGCGGCCGCTTTCGGTGCGCACCCGCGCAGGCTGGCCTTCCAGCCCCGGGCCCATCGCCTGGCCCTCGCTGCTGATGGCGTAGCCCGGGCCCACGGCCACGATCAGCACCGTGTCGCCCGCGCTGAAGTACAGCCGGGTTTTCAGGTCGGCATGGCGCAAGGCCTCACCTGGAGCCAAGCCCCGTGCCAGGGTGCGCCCCAGCGCCACGCTGGGTTGGTTGACGGCGGGGTCGGGCCGTTCCGCCCAATCCACCTCGGCGCTCACCAGATGGCGGGCTTCAAGTACCGTGCCCGCCGGCAGCGTGGTGCTGGCCACCAATGACGGGGCCCAAACCTTCACTTCGATCGGCAGGCTCACGTTCCAGTGCACGGTGCCTTGCACGCAGCGCAGCCCGACGCGCGTGCGCCCCAGCGGGCGTGTGCCCGCAGGCAGGTAGGGCGCAATCTGTTGGCAGGGCGCCAGCCTGAGGCGGGCGTCCAAGGGGCCCACGGTCACCTCAAAACGAGGCGGTTGTGCGCTATTGCCCCACACGATCGTGGCGGCGTCGTGCACCAGGCGTGCCACGTCCTTGGCCAGCGCGGCAGGCAAGGGGTTCACCGGATTGCTGGGGTTGGCAGGGGGCAGGGCGTTGGATTGGCACAGCGCCTGGGGCGACCCCAACAGCACCAGCAGCCCCAGCATTGCCGGGATGAGCGGCGGGATCATGGCGTCAAGCACCGGCCAAGATTGCCGGTGCTTGGCGCGCAGGCCGTGAGCCGGCAAGGCGGCGGGGAAAGCAGCGTTCGCCTGAGGCGATGGGCGGGGTTGCGGCAGCGTGGTCACGGACGTGATGGTGGCAGTCTGGTGCTGCGGTGGTGGCCCGAACTGCCCGGTTTTGCGCCCCTTGTTTGCGCTCATGTTCGGGCGGCGCTTGCCCACAATGCCTTCGCATCGATAGCCCTGGCCGCCGTGCCAGTGAAAGGGGCGGTGTATGCAACGCCTGACCGACACGCTTAATTTTCAATCTGAAGCCCTGGTGCTGCGGGCTGAGCGCCAGCGTTTGATTGCCAGCAATATTGCCAACGCCGACACGCCGGGCTACTTGGCCCGCGAGATGGACTTTGCCAACGCCTTGCGCGCGGCCACGGGGGGCGAGTTGTCCAGTCCGGGGGGCCCCACGGGCCGTTTGAGCGGTGGCGCCGGCCTGGCCACCACGCATCCCGGGCATGACGCCGGCGACCTGGGGCAAGGCGCCGAATCCAGCCTGCTGTATGCCCGCAACAGCCAGGACTCGGTGGACCTGAACACGGTGGACCTGGACCGCGAACGCGCCAGCTTCGTGGACAACAGCGTCAAGTACGAGGCCACGCTGCGTTTCATCAACAGTGGTGTGCGCTCGATGCTGGACGCCATGAAGAGCGCCAACCAGGGCTGATGTTGAGCCATGAAGTTTTGCCAGGAGCGATGCCATGAGCATGTTCAAGATCTTTGATGTCTCGGGCAGCGCCGTCAGCGCGCAGACCCAGCGCCTGAACGTGGTGGCCAGCAACCTGGCCAACGCCGACACCGTGGCGGGCCCCGACGGCCAGGCCTACAAGAACCGCCAGGTGGTGTTTCAGACCTTGATGATGGGCGAGGCCACCTCCGCCGGCGTGAAGGTGAGCAACGTGATCGAGGACAACAGCCCCGGCCGCAAGGTGCACAGCCCCAACCATCCGGCCGCTGATGCGCAGGGTTATGTCACCTACAGCAACGTGAACCCGGTGGAGGAGATGGTCAACATGATCTCGGCCTCGCGCTCTTACCAGAACAACGTCGAAGTGATGAACACCGCAAAAAGCCTGTTGCTCAAGACCTTGCAGATGGGCCAGTCGTGATGAACTTTCAACCTAGGAGCGCCCCATGACCACGGTCACCTCATCCACCACCACGAGTGCCACCACCACCACGGCGGCAACCAGCGCCAGCACGGCCAAGGAGGCCAGTGACCGCTTCCTGAAACTGCTGGTCACCCAGCTGCAAAACCAGGACCCGATGAACCCGATGGACAACGCGCAGATGACCTCGCAGATGGCGCAGATCAGCACCGTCAGCGGCATCGAGAAGCTCAACACCACCGTGCAGGGCCTGACCTCGAAATTTGTGCAGATGCAAGCCATGCAGGGTGCGGCGCTGGTGGGCCACGACGTGATCCTGAAGGGCGACAAGCTGTCGGTCGACGCCGTGGTCACCAACGGCGTGTCGGCCAACGTGGCCAATGGCAGCTTTGACCTTGCGGGCGCCGCCAGCAACGTGAAGGTGGAGATATTGAGCCCTGCGGGCCTGGTGGTCGACACGCTAGGCCTGGGCGCGCAGACCACCGGCCGCCATGACTTTGCCTGGCCGGCCGGCAGCACCATCAGTGAATCTGCGGGCTACCGGTTCCGGGTCACGGCCACCAGCAACGCGGCCACCATCCCCAGCACGGCGTTGATGCACGACAAGGTCAATGCCGTGAATACCGGCGGCGCGACATTGACGCTTGAATTGGCGCGCAACGGCAACGTGGCTTACAGCGACATCGAGGCCCTGAATTGAGCAAGCCCTTCACCACGCCCTGATTTTTTGGCAGACCAACCCAGTAGCCGGCGGGCGCTGGGTTGCATTGATGCCCTTGACTGACCACCGCCCCCGATTTTTTGCAGGAGAGTTGCCATGAGTTTCCAACAAGGTGTTTCAGGCCTGACCGCCGCCGGCCGCAATCTGGAGGTGATCGGCAACAACGTGGCCAACGCCAGCACCGTGGGCGCCAAGGTGTCGCGTGCCGAGTTTGCCGACATTTACGCCCGCGCGGTGAGTGGGGGCGCCAACCACATCGGCATTGGCGTGAGCTTGGCGGCGGTCACGCAGCAGTTCTCGCAGGGCAGCATCAGCTCCACCGACAACCCGCTGGACCTGGCCATCAACGGCGGCGGGTTTTTCCAGCTCAAGGACCTGAACGGCTCCTTGCAGTTCTCGCGCAATGGCCAGTTCAAGGTCGACCGAGACGGCTATATCTCCAACACCCAGGGCGCTCGCTTGCTGGGTTATCCCGCCAATGACCAAGGCGTGCTGGTGCCCGGCCAGGCGCAAACCCTGACCCTGCCCACGGCCGGCATCAAACCCAGCGTGACCGCCAACGTCAAGCTGGAGCTGAACCTGGACGCGCGGGCCGTGACCACCTATGACGGCGCGATCACGC
>JAYWDK010000262.1:0-12314 GCA_043779845.1 Betaproteobacteria bacterium
ATGACTCTGTCTTTTCAAGTGCGGAAAACATCGTCACGGAGACAAGGCGATTGACTGGAATCAATGCGAACGACTTTGGTTCGGTCAAAGGCGCGCTTGCCGAATTTCATAAAGTCTGCGTTATTAGACATGCTACAGTTCACTCGCTAGGCGATCTCGGCGGCAAGAACGCGGTCGACCTGAAGCTATCGACGACACAGCGACAGATGGTCGTCCTAAATATTGACTCCTTTCAGGAAATTGCGGATGTCTGCGTCAACCTAGTGCGCGCCTATAACGGCAATCTCTGGAAGGCAATAGTCGCCAGACTCAATCACAAAGAAATCCTAAAATTCGACGAAACTCAAGGTGACGAAGACCTCTTCAAGAGTATCCAAAAGGTACTTTGGAACGCGACCCTCATATCTACGGGGACAAATGGCGATATTTTGTACAAAACCCTGTGCGCAGGTAAGAGCGCGCTAGGAGGCGAAGGCGCAGGGGCCATTTAGGGCGACACGCAAAAAAGCCGCGCGCCACCCTGAACCAGTGGTCACGCGGCCAAGCCCCCAGCCGGGGGCATAGGAGACAAATCGTGGCGAACTACAGCGTCAAGCTCAGCGAACCTTGCCGGCCTTCCAGGCATTCAGCAGCGAATCGTAGGCAATCGTCTGGCCTTGCGGTTTTTCATTGGCCAGCTTCTTCCAGGGCGCTCCCTTGTCGCTCAGGTACTTGTTGGGGTCACCCTTGGGGTTGAGCTTGGGCGCGCAGTGGGCCATGCCCGCGCGCTCCAGGCGGCCCATCACCTGGTCCATCTCTTCGGCCAGGTTGTCCATCGCGCCTTGCGGGGTCTTTTCACCCGTCACGGCCTGGGCCACGTTTTTCCACCACAGCTGGGCCAGCTTCGGGTAGTCGGGCACGTTGGTGCCGGTAGGCGTCCACGCCACACGCGCCGGGCTGCGGTAGAACTCGATCAGGCCGCCGTACTTGTTCGCGTTCTGCGTGAAGTACTCGCTGCGAATATCGGAGTCACGGATGAAGGTGAGGCCCGTGATCGACTTTTTCAGCGACGTGGTCTTGGCGGTCACGAACTGCGCGTACAGCCAGGCGGCGGCCGTCTTGTTGGCATCGTGGTTGGCAAAGAAGGTCCACGAGCCCACGTCCTGGTAGCCGTTCTGCATGCCCTGTTTCCAGTACGGGCCGTTGGGGCCCGGGGCCATGCGCCACTTGGGCGAGCCGTCGTCGTTGACCACCGGCAAGCCCTTTTTGGTCATGTCGGCCGTGAAGGCCGTGTACCAAAAAATCTGCTGCGCGATCTGGCCTTGCGCGGGCACGGGGCCCGACTCGCCGAAGGTCATGCCCATGGCCTCTTTGGGCGCGTACTTCTTCATCCAGTCGATGTACTTGGTGAGCGCGTACACCGCAGCCGGCGAGTTGGTGGCGCCACCGCGTGAGACGGACGCACCCACGGGGGTGCATTTGTCGGCGGCAACACGGATGCCCCACTCGTCAACCGGCAGGCCGTTGGGGATGCCGATGTCGGCCGCACCGGCCATCGACAACCAGGCATCCGTAAAGCGCCAGCCCAGCGACGGATCTTTCTTGCCGTAGTCCATGTGGCCGTAGATCGGCTTGCCGTCGATTTGCTTGACGTCGTTGGTGAAGAACTCGGCGATGTCCTCGTAGGCGCTCCAGTTCAGCGGCACGCCCAGGTCATATTTGTACTTGGCCTTGAACTTGTCTTTCAGGTCCTGGCGCGCAAACAGATCAGCCCGGAACCAATACAGATTGGCAAACTGCTGGTCGGGCAGCTGGTACAGCTTGCCGTCAGGTGCGGTGGTGAAGCTGGTGCCGATGAAGTCTTTCAGGTCCAGGCCCGGGTTGGTGAACTCCTTGCCTGTGCCCGCCATGTAGTCAGACAGCGGCATGATCTTGCCGTAGCGGTAGTGCGTGCCGATCAAATCCGAGTCACTGATCCAGCCGTCGTAAATCGACTTGCCCGACTGCATCGAGGTTTGCAGCTTCTCCACCACGTCACCCTCCTGGATGATGTCGTGCTTGACCTTGATGCCGGTGATTTCTTCGAACGCCTTGGCGAGTGTTTTGCTCTCGTACTCGTGGGTGGTCAGGGTTTCCGACACCACCGACACTTCTTTCACGCCCTTGGCGGTCAACTTTTTGGCGGCCTCGATAAACCATTTCATCTCAGCCATCTGCTGGTCTTTGTTCAGCGTGGACGGTTGAAACTCAGCGTCGATCCATTTTTTAGCCGCCGCTTCGTCGGCCCAACTTGGGCCGGCCAGCACAAACATGGCAGCGGCTGCCATCGCGGTGTAGCGCATCTTCATTTGTCATCTCCTCGTGTGGTGTTTGCTTCCCCGTTCCACCCTGTCGGGTGAGCTCGGCCCCGGGGAAGCGCCGGGCCGGATTTTTGTGTTCCTTTGGGACGCGGGTCTAGCCCTTGTTCATGATCCAAGCCAGCGCCAACATCGACAGCCCCAGGCTGATCCAGACGCTGGGCTCGCTGTCCAGCTTGAACCACTCGGCAAACTTGCCCGCGAGGCCAACAAAGCCCAGGTTGATGTAGGCCGCCGTGAGCAGGCCGATGAACAAGCGGTCGCCGCGCGTGGTGTCCAGCGGCAAAAAGCCGCGCCGCATCACCGTGGGCCGCTTGATCTCCCACAGCGTCATGCCCACCAGCATCAGGCCGATGCAGCTGAAAAATACCGCCACCGGCAGCGTCCAGGCCATCCACTCAAACATGTTTTTCTCCTCGGTTTGGCATGTCAGACCCGGCCCATGGCAAAGCCCTTGGCGATGTAATGCCGCACGAACCAGATCACGATCGCGCCGGGCACGATGGTCAGCGTGCCGGCTGCGGCCAGCGTGGCCCAGTCCATGCCCGAGGCGCTGACGGTGCGTGTCATGGTGGCCACGATGGGCTTGGCGTTGACACTGGTCAGCGTGCGCGCCAGCAGCAGCTCAACCCAGCTGAACATGAAGCAGAAAAACGCCGCCACACCCACGCCGGCCTTGATCAGTGGCAAAAAGATCGTGACAAAAAAGCGCGGGAACGAATAACCATCGATGTACGCAGTCTCGTCGATCTCGCGCGGAATGCCGCTCATGAAACCTTCAAGAATCCACACCGCCAGCGGCACGTTGAACACCAGGTGCGCCATGGCCACGGCCAGGTGCGTATCCATCAAACCCAGCGTGGTGTAGAGCTGGAAAAACGGCAACAAAAACACGGCGGGCGGCGTCATGCGGTTGGTCAGCAGCCAAAAGAACAAATGCTTGTCGCCCAAGAAGCTGTAACGGCTGAAGGCATAGGCCGCCGGCAGCGCCACCAGCAGCGAGATCACCATGTTGATGGCGACGTAGATGAGGCTGTTGATGTAGCCCTAGTACCACGACTCGTCGGTGAAGATCTTGCCGTAGTTGGCCCAGGTGAAGTGCTGCGGCAGCAAAGTGAACGACGACAGGATCTCCTCGTTGGTCTTGAAGCTCATGTTGACCATCCAGTAGATGGGCAAGATCGCAAACACCAGATACGCGATCAAGAACAGCGTGCGCTTTTGCATCCGTGGTTCAGCCATGTCCGGCCTCCGTCTTGTTGGCCAGGTCATCGCCGGTGCCCACGCGCTGCATCCAGGTGTAGAGGATGAAACACAGCAGCAGGATGATCAAAAAGTAAATCAGCGAGAAGGCCGCAGCCGGCCCGAGGTCAAACTGGCCCACCGCTTTTTGCGTCAAAAACTGGCTCAAAAACGTGGTGGCATTGCCCGGCCCGCCGCCCGTCAAAACAAAGGGCTCGGTATAGATCATGAAGCTGTCCATGAAGCGCAGCAGCACGGCAATCATCAGCACGCCGCGCATTTTGGGCAGCTGGATGTAGCGGAACACCGCAAACTTGCTGGCGCCGTCGATGCGCGCGGCCTGGTAGTAGGCATCGGGGATGCTGCGCAGGCCCGCAAAGCCCAGCAGCGCCACCAACGGCGTCCAGTGCCACACGTCCATCAGCAGCACGGTGAACCAGGCGTGGCGGGCGTTGCCGGTGTAGCTGTAATCAAACCCCAGGCCTTGCAGCGTGGCGCCCAGCAAGCCGATGTCGGCCCGGCCAAAAATCTGCCAGATGGTGCCCACCACGTTCCAGGGGATCAGCAGCGACAGCGCCACCAGCACCAGCACCGCACTGGCTTTCCACCCTTTTTCTGGCATGGCCAGCGCCAGCAGGATGCCCAGCGGGATCTCAACCAGCAGCACCGAGAGCGAGTAGGTGATCTGGCGCAACAGCGCCTCGTGCAGCTCGCTGTCGCGCATCACCGCCACAAACCACTCAGTGCCCACGAACACGCGGCGCTCGGGCGAGATGATGTCTTGCACCGAGTAGTTGACCACCGTCATCAGTGGCAGCACGGCCGAGAAGGCCACGCAAATGAACACCGGCAGCACCAGCCACCAGGCCTTCTGGTTAACGGGTTTCATACAGTCACCTCCACTTCGATCAAGGTTTCATCCTGCGCATAAAAACAGGTGTGCGCACCCACCAGGCCCAGCCACGTGGTGCTGCCCACTGCGGGCGGCAAGCGCTCGGGGTTGAGGCGCATACGCACGGTGTGCTCGCCCACTTTAGACGTTATCAACCAGTAAGTGCCCACGTCCTGCACCTGCAGCACCTGGGCGGGCAACGCGCCCGCATCGCCGGCTTGGGCCAGCGTGACGTACTCGGGCCTGATGCCCATCATCTGCGCACCTGAAGGCGCGCTTTTTGCCAGAGAGGCGGGCAAGAAGTTCATGCCCGGTGAGCCGATGAAGTGGCCTACAAACTGGTGCTGCGGCCGCTCGAACAAGGCCTCGGCCGAGCCCATTTGCACCGCGCGGCCACGCGTCATCACCACCACTTGCTCGGCAAAGGTCAAGGCCTCGACCTGGTCATGCGTGACATAGATGAGCGTGAGCTTGAGCTCGTGGTGGATCTGCTTGAGCTTGCGGCGCAGTTGCCATTTGAGGTGCGGATCAATCACGGTGAGCGGCTCGTCGAACAGCACCGCGCTCACATCCTCGCGCACCAGGCCGCGGCCCAGGCTGATCTTTTGCTTGGCATCGGCCGCCAGCCCCGCCGCGCGCTGGTTGAGCTGGCCGCTCAGCTCCAGCATCTCGGCGATCTGGCCGACGCGGGCCTTGATTCGGTCGGGTGCCACGCCCCGGTTCTTGAGCGGAAAGGCCAGGTTTTCGGCCACCGTCATGGTGTCGTAGATCACCGGAAACTGAAACACCTGGGCGATGTTGCGCGCCTGCGGTGTTTTGCGGGTCACGTCATCGTCGCCAAACACCACCGTGCCGTGCGACGGTTGCACCAGGCCCGAGATCAGGTTGAGCATGGTGGTTTTGCCGCAACCCGACGGCCCCAGCAGCGCGTAGGCGCCACCGTCAACGAAGGTCATCTTGAGTGGCAGCAGCGCGTAATCGGCGTCTTGCTGCGGGTTGGGCTTGTAGCTGTGCGCCAGGTCCAAAACAATGCGGGCCATGTCAGGCCACCTTTCTGACGGGGGCCAGCAGCAGCCGGCCGTCTGCGGCAAACACGTAAGCCTGCGCGGGGTCCAGGTACAGGGTGATGGGCGCACCCAGCTCAAAAAAGTGCACGCCGGTGAGCTGCGCCACCAACTCGCCCACTGCGGTGGCCACGTGCACAAAGGTGTCGGAGCCGGCGATCTCGGCCAGCTCCACCTTGCCGGCCAGGGCCAGGTCACCGGGGCGTTGGTCAACGCGCAAAGCACTCGCGCGCAGGCCGATGGTGGTGTCAGGCGTGGCCAGTTGGGCGGTTGGGGAACTCAGGCCCAGGCTGGCGGCGCCACCGGCCAGCAGGTTCATTGGCGGGTCGCTGAATGCACGGGCCACGCGCATCGACACGGGGTGGTGAAACACCTCCGCCGTGGGGCCGTATTGCAGCACTTCGCCAGCGTCCATCACCGCCGTCCAGCCGCCCAGCAACAACGCCTCGGTGGGCTCGGTGGTGGCGTAAACCACGGTGGAGTTGCCGGCAGAAAACAGCGCCGACAACTCATCGCGCAGCTCTTCGCGCAGCTTGTAATCGAGGTTGACCAAGGGTTCGTCGAGCAGCATCAGCGGCGCGTCCTTGGCCAGCGCGCGGGCCAGCGCCACGCGCTGCTGCTGGCCGCCCGACAGCTCCACCGGCAGGCGTTTCAAGAACATATCGATGTGCAGCTTGTCGGCCAGCGCCTGCACACGTTGGGTGATAGCGGCTTTGTCCATCGCACCCCGCAGCTTCAAGGGCGACGCGATGTTGTCAAACACCGTCATCGACGGGTAGTTGATGAACTGCTGGTAGACCATGGCCACGTTGCGCTGGCGCACGGGCTGGCCGGTCACGTCCAGGCCGTCCACTGACACACGGCCGGCCGTGGGCACGTCCAGCCCAGCCATCAGGCGCATCAGCGTGGTCTTGCCGGCCTGGGTGGCGCCCAGCAGCACGGTCACCGTGCCGGGCTGCAAGGCCAGCGTGAGCGGGTAAAGATGGGTGGCCGCACCGACCTTTTTTTCGATGCGGTCTAGCGTCAGTTGCATGGGGTCTCCGGGGGCTTGTTGTTGTGGTTTTGATGCGGCGCATCGGGCAGCGCGTTGACGGGCGTTGTCAGGTGTTTGCGGGCCCACCAAAACGCCACGTCGGCACGCTGCCGCGCGTTCAGGTGCAGGCCCAGCTTGGTGCGGCGCCACAGCACATCGTCGGCGCTGCGGGCCCATTCATGGTCAAACAGGTAATCGAGCTCGGCCTCGTACAGCCCAGGCGCCACCTCGGCACCCAGGGCACCGGCTTGCAACAGCAACTTGATGCGCGAGCCGTAGCACCGCGCCCAGCGCTGTTGCACGGGCTTGGGCAACAACGGGTGCTGCTCGGCCAGCACGGCGTTGAAGCGTTGCATGTCGGCGTCGGGCCGCTGCGGCTTGCCGATCCAGGCCGACAAATCGCCGCCTGGCAGCAGCGCGGTTTTTGTCCACGCCGGGCGCTGCTCGCCCAGGCGCTGCACCAACTGATCGGCGGCTTCTTCGGCCAGCTTGCGGAAGGTGGTGATCTTGCCGCCCCAGACCGACAGCAGGGGCGCGCCTGGGGCAGCCCCGGCGGCCGGCGGGCCGTCGTCAAACTCCAGCAGGTAGTCGCGCGTCACGGCCGAAGCATCCCCCGATTCGTCATCCAGCAAAGGGCGCACGCCGGAGTAGCTCCAGACCACGTCAGTGGGCGTGACGGGCCGTAAAAAGTATCGGCTGGCTTGAGCGCACAAGTAGGCAATCTCGTCAGCGTCGATGCGGGCGCTGTCGGGCGCGCCCGAGATCTCGACGTCGGTGGTGCCGATCAGCGTGAAATCACCCTCGTAGGGAATGGCAAAAATGATGCGTTTGTCAGGGTTCTGGAAGATGTAGGCATGGTCGTGCTCAAACATCTTGGGCACGACGATGTGGCTGCCCTTGACCAGGCGCAGCGCACGCACGCTTTGCACCTTGGCGCGGTCGCGCAAAAACTCGCCCGTCCACGGCCCGGCGGCGTTGACCAGCGCGCGTGCCCGCACTTGCACGGCGGCGACGCCCGCCGGCCGCAAGGTGGCCAGCCAGCCACCGGCCACGCGCTCGGCCAACTCACAGCGGCAGCGCGTCAAGATGGTGGCGCCACGCGCGGCGGCGTCCACCGCGTTGAGGACCACCAGGCGCGCGTCGTCCACCCAGCCGTCGCTGTAGACAAAACCCCGGGTGTACTGGGGTTTGAGCGGCGCGCCCGTGGCGTGCTGGCGCAGGTTCACGGTGGTGCTGGCGGGCAGCCATTCACGCTTGGCCAGGTGGTCGTACAAAAACAGGCCCAGGCGCACCATCCACACCGGGCGCATGCTGGCATCGTGCGGCATCACGAAGCGCAGCGGCCACATGATGTGCGGCGCGCTTTTGAGCAGCACCTCGCGCTCGGCCAGCGCCTTGCGCACCAGGCCAAATTCGTAATATTCGAGGTAGCGCAGCCCGCCGTGGATCAGCTTGGTGGACGACGATGAGGTGTGGCTGGCCAAGTCGTCTTGCTCGCACAACACCACGCTCAAACCCCGGCCCGCCAGATCACGCGCAATGCCCGCGCCATTGATGCCGCCGCCCACCACCAGCACGTCACACGACGTGGGCACGGTGCCTTCAATTGGCGCGGCGGCGCTGGCGGGTGGGCCAACCTGGGGCTCGGTCAACGGGGTCTCCTGGCTTGAGTGGGCCACGCCCGCTTGGGGCGCGGCATCTTGTGCGGGCAGTTCGGAAAAGCATTCATACGATGTTTGTTTTAGCGCTTTTACGTTCGCTTCTGTTCGTTTGTATTCGATGAGGCCGTCAAACACAAGCCGGTTTTCCCTAAGCCCTTGGCTGCCAACATCCTTTACCCTTTGCCCAGCGCAACCCCAAGAACCACCGTGAGCACCCTCATCCCCAACCCCCGCCAGGCCGGCATGCTGGACACCGTGCGCGAGCGGGGCACGGCCTCGGTGGAGGCGCTGGCCGAGCGCTTTGGCGTCACGCTGCAAACCGTGCGGCGCGATGTCAAGCTGCTGTCCGACGCCGGCCTGCTGGCACGGTTTCATGGTGGCGTGCGCGTGGCCGCCAGCACCACCGAGAACATGGCCTACCGCCAGCGCCAGCAGCTCAATGAAGACGCCAAGCGCCGCATTGCGCGCACGGTGGCGGGCGCGGTGCCCGACGGTTGCAGCCTGATCATCAACATCGGCACCACCACCGAGGCCATTGCGCGTGAGCTGCTGCACCACCGGGGCTTGCGCGTGATCACCAACAACCTGAACGTAGCCGCCATCCTGAGCGACAACGCCGATTGCGAGGTGATCGTGGCCGGTGGATTGGTGCGCCAACTTGACCGCGGCATCGTGGGCGAGGCCACGGTGGAGTTCATGCGCCAGTTTCGCGTGGACATCGGCTTGATCGGCATCTCGGGCATTGAGGCCGACGGCACGCTGCGCGACTTTGACTACCGCGAGGTGAAGGTGGCGCAGGCCATCATCCGCGCCAGCCGCCAGGTGTGGTTGGCCGCCGACCACAGCAAGTTCAACCGGCCGGCGATGGTGGAGGTGGGCCGGCTTGACCAGGTGGACTTGCTGTACACCGACACCGCCCCGCCACCCGCGTTCGGCAGCTTGTTGGTGGACGCTGGCGTGAGCTGCATAACTTGCAATGACAGCGACACGTCCAACCCCAACGAACCCGGAGACACCCCATGAGTTTTTTACTGGCGCTTGACCAAGGCACGTCCAGCTCACGCAGCATCGTGTTCGACGAGGCCGGCCAGATCGTGGCCATCGTGCAGCGTGAGTTTGCGCAAATCTACCCCCAGCCTGGTTGGGTGGAGCACGACCCGGAGGTGCTGTGGGCCACGCAACTGGCCACCGCGCAAGAGGCCATCAAGAAGGCCGGGCTCACTGCGCGCGACATCAGCGCCATCGGCATCACCAATCAGCGCGAAACCACCGTGGTCTGGAACCGCCGCACCGGCCGGCCCATCTACAACGCGATCGTTTGGCAAGACCGGCGCGGCGAACCGCTGTGCGCGCAGCTGCGTGATCACGGCCACGCCGATCAGATCAGGCAGAGCACCGGCCTGGTGGTGGACGCGTATTTTTCAGCCACCAAAATCCGCTGGATCCTGGACCACGTGAGTGGCGCCCACATCGCCGCCGCCCAAGGCGAGCTGGCCTTTGGCACCGTGGACAGCTGGCTGCTCTACAAGCTGACAGGTGGCCACGTGCACGCCACCGACGTGAGCAACGCCTCGCGCACCATGCTTTTTGACATCCGCCACAACGTGTGGGACCACGAGCTGCTCAAGCTGCTGCACGTGCCCGACAGCCTGCTGCCCACGGTGCACCCCAGCAGCCACGTTTATGGTGAAACCGACGCCAGCCTGTTTGGCGCGGGCATCCCGGTGGCAGGTTTGGCCGGTGACCAACAAAGCGCGCTGTTTGGCCAGGCTTGCTTCAAAGCCGGGCTGGCCAAAAACACCTACGGCACGGGCTGTTTCATGCTGATGCACACCGGCGACAAGTTCCGCGCCAGCGAAAACGGCTTGATCACCACGGCCGCAGCCCAAACCAGCCCCCGGCCCGAGTACGCGTTGGAGGGCAGCGTGTTCATCGGCGGCGCGGTGGTGCAGTGGCTGCGGGATGGCCTGCAAGCCATCAAAGCCAGCAGCGAGGTGCAAGTCCTGGCCGAAAGCGTGCCCGACGCCGGTGGCGTGGTGTTTGTGCCGGCCTTCACCGGCCTGGGCGCGCCCTACTGGGACGCCCACGCACGCGGCACCATCACCGGCCTGACGCGCGGCAGCACGGTGGCCCACATCGCCCGCGCCGCACTCGAGAGCATCGCCTTCCAGAGCGCCGCGCTGCTGCAAGCCATGAGCCGCGACGCCGTGGCCGCCGGCGGTGCGCCAGTGGCCGAGCTGCGCGTGGACGGTGGCGCCTGCGTCAACGATTTGCTGATGCAGTTCCAGGCCGACCTGCTGGGCATCCCCGTGGTGCGGCCCAAGGTGGTGGAAACCACCGCGCTGGGCGCCGCTTACCTGGCGGGTTTGGCGGTGGGCATCTACAAGAGTTTGGATGAACTGTCAGCGCTGTGGCAAGTGGAGCGGCGCTTCTACCCTACCCTGCCACGTGAGCGTGCGCAGGCGCTGATGCTGGACTGGGAGCGCGCGGTGCGGCAGGCGGCACTCCAGTGAGCGGGCTCAACCCAGCCTGACGCCAGATCGGCGCCGTGCTGCCGCAGCGGCTGGCACAGCGCATACATGGTCAGCGCGGCCCGCAGGCTGCCCAGCATGCCGTTGTAGTCCACCACCAAGCCGAAGTCCTTGCCGGGGAAGCGCCGGTTGGCGCGCGCAATCGCCTGCATCAGCGTGTGCGCTTTCATGGGCTTGTCGAGGTAAAGCGTGGACAGGCATTCCACGTCAAAGCCCGTCAGCCACATCGCGCACACCACCGCCACCCTGAACGGATGCTGCGGGGTCTTGAACGCCGTCTCCACGTCCACCCGTTTGCCGTCGGGCGTGTCGAAGCCCTTTTTCATCAGCGTGCGGTGCGGGATGATGTCGAAATCCCAGCGCTTGAACTCGGCAGCACGGGCAGCAACTGCGCGGCGGCGTGGAAACGCAGCTGAACGCGCTCGGCTTCAACGCAAAGGTGGCCACCAGCGAAAGCCACCTCTGCTGCGGCTCGGCAGGCACCTACTCGGTATTGCAACCCAAGCTCGCGTAACAGCTGCGTGACCGCAAGCTCGAAAACCTCGCACCCCTTCGGCCGCAGGCGATCGTCCCGGCCAACATCGGCTGCATCCAGCACCTGCAGACCGGCACGACCACGCCGGTCAAGCATTGGATCGAGGTGCTCGACGAAGCGCTGCATCCCGAGTCGAAAGATCGAATGCCGTACCCCGTGCGGCCACCGAAGTCGTCAGCAACAACAACGCAAGGAGACAAGCCATGACAGACCCGAACATCGCGCGCATTCGCTCGCACCCGCAATACCAGGAGCTTCGCAGTCGGCGCAACCGGCTCGGTTGGACGGTGCTGATGCTGATCGTCTACTACGGCTTCATCGCGCTGATCGCTTTCGACAAACCGTTTCTCGCCCGGCCGCTGGGCGCCGGCGTGAGGACGCTGGGCATTCCGATCGGCGTCGGCGTCATCGTCTTCACGGTGCTGATCGTCGGCTACTACGTGCGCCGCGCCAACGGCGAATTCGATGCGCTGACCGCACGCATCCTGAAGGACGCACGCGGCTGTACTAGGAGCCTGTCGGGCTTGGGGTCAACCCGAAGGGCCGGGGAGATTTTCGGCACCAGGCGTCGTTGCCGACTCGTTGTGTGGCTTGGCCACACGCCTCGCCAGCGCCTAGCCCGGCACCGAAACTCTCCCCGGCGCGGGCCCGACTCCAAGCCCGACAGGTTCCTAGGTGATGGTTCGTCGCCGAACAAGGCCAAACCTTACGCGATGAAGGGCTTACAGCTCGCCGTAGGAGTGCAGGCCCGACAAGAACATGTTCACGCCCAAAAAGGCAAAGGTGGTGACCACCAAGCCACTCAGCGCCCACCAGGCCGAAACACTGCCGCGCAAGCCCTTCATCAGCCGCATGTGCAGCCAGGCGGCGTAGTTGAGCCAGACGATCAGGGCCCAGGTTTCTTTCGGGTCCCAGCTCCAGTAGCCGCCCCAGGCCTCGGCGGCCCAGAACGCGCCCAGGATGGTGGCGATGGTGAAAAACGCAAAGCCCACAGCGATGGATTTGTACATCAGGTCGTCC
>JAYWDK010000263.1:0-12310 GCA_043779845.1 Betaproteobacteria bacterium
TGTTGGGCGGCCTTGTGGCGGTGGGCGCAGTCAAGCGCCGCCGCCGCGTTGCGCCAGCAGCGTAAGCAAGAGCTCAACACGGGCCTGCCACGGTGACATCGCTGCGGCAGGCGCCGTGGCCGGGACCCGTTCATCCACACCGTGCCCGCCCACGATCACGCCACTGGCGCAGCGTGTGCAGCGCCACACCATCACACCAGCGGCCGAGGCCTCGATCAGCGCGGAGTCCAGCGCGTGATGCACCGTGCCGTTGCCGGTAGTGGCCACCACCAGGCCCTGCACGCCAGCGGCTTGCAGGGCGCGCACGCCGTCACCCCGTGCGCCGGCATGGCTGCTCACGATCTCGACCCAAGGCCACAGCGCGATGTCCACCGCCAGCACGCCCAACCCGAGCGGCATGCCTTGTGGCCAGGGCCTGAAACGCCGCAACCGGCCTTCTTCCACCACGCCCAGCGGGCCGGCGTCACCCGAGTCAAATGCATCAGGGCGGTAGGTGTGCACCTTGCGCACGTCCCCCGCCGCGTGCACCCGGCCGGCCAGCACGGCCACCACGCCTAACGCGCCAGACGTGCGGGCCACCGCCAGCCCGTCCAGCAGGTTTTGCGGGCCATCCGCCGCCAACGCGGTGGCCGGGCGCATGGCTGCCACCAGCACCACCGGCTTGGTGGGCGCCAGCACGCGTTGCAGCAGCCAGGCGGTTTCTTCCAGCGTATCGGTGCCGTGGGTGATCACAAGGCCGGCCACGTCGGGGCGTGCCAGGTGATGTGCCACGCGCCGCGCCAGGTGCTGCCAGGTGGCGGGGTCCATGTCTTTGCTGTCGAGCTGGGACACCTGCTCGGCCTCGATCAGGGCCGGGGGGCCGCCGGCCAGATTGCTGGGCAGATCGGCCAGCAAATCGCCTACCGAGCGCTGCGCGGCGGTGTAGCCCACGTTGTCGCCGGCACGGGCCGACGTGCCGGCGATGGTGCCGCCGGTGGCAAGAATCACGATGGTGCTTGGCATTTGGGCTCGATCTGGATAAAAATACAGTGACTGGATAAAACGTCAGGAGTTTGCATGAACTACAGCTCGAACGACTCGCAGGCCACCACAACCGGCGGCCAGATTGACAGCCCCAAACTCACCGCGCGCCAACAGCAGATTCTCGACCTGGTGCAAAACGCCATCGAGCGTACCGGCGCCCCACCCACCCGCGCCGAGATCGCCGCAGAGCTGGGCTTCAAATCGGCCAACGCTGCCGAAGAGCATTTGCAGGCGCTGGCCCGCAAAGGCGTGATCGAGCTGGTGGGCGGTACCTCACGCGGCATCCGCTTGCGCAGCAGCACCTTGCGTGCGCTCAATCAATCTCGCAACGCGCAATTGTCAAAGCCCCTGCCCGGTTTTGCCCAGCTCACTTTGCCGCTGGTGGGCCGGGTGGCCGCCGGTAGCCCGATCCTGGCGCAAGAGCACATTGATCAAAGTTTTGTGGTCGCCGCGTCGCTGTTTGCTGGCACGCCCGACTACCTGCTGCGGGTGCGGGGTTTGAGCATGCGCGACGCCGGCATTCTGGAGGGCGATTTGCTGGCGGTGCAAAAAACCAAAGAGGCCAAAAACGGCCAGATCGTGGTGGCGCGGCTGGGCGACGATGTCACCGTCAAGCGCCTGCAGCGCACGGCGCACGGCATTGAGCTGCTGCCCGAAAACCCCGATTTCAAAACCATCGTGGTGCAAGAGGGTGATGGCTTTGAGCTGGAGGGCATCGCGGTGGGCTTGATCCGCAACAGCTTCCTCATGTAGCCATGGCCGCGTCCACCCCCGTCGTCAACCTGGCCCACCTGGCTCACGCCACCCGAGGCACCCACGCCAAGGTCAAGGCGCCCAAAGCCGCGTCGGCGGCCAGCTGCGGGCGGCTTGAAGAACTGCCCAACGTGGGCCCGGCCATGGCCGCCGATCTGCGTGCGCTGGGCATCAACCACCCCAGCGAGCTGGCGCACCGTGATGCCTTCGCGCTGTACCAGGCGCTGTGCAGCCACAGCGGCAAGCGGCAAGACCCGTGTGTGCTCGACACCTTCATGGCCGTCACCGATTTCATGCGCGGCGCCGAGCCCTTGCCTTGGTGGGCCTACACGGCGCAGCGCAAGCAGTTGTACGGCACGGTGTAGGGCAAGGCTTAGGGCACGTGGTTTGGTGCGTGGTGTTGCGCGTGGTTTGGCGCGATCTTGGGCAGGTTCTGGGGCGCGATTTGGGGCATGGCTTGGGGCGTGGTTTGGCGCGGGCTTGATGCGCAACAGGTCGCAAGCACCGCGCCGGCTGATCGCTGAGCAAGCGCCCATCCTTCACCGACAATCGGGCATGACCGAACCCGTTCCCCAGCCCTCCGCCGCGCCCCTTGTCCCGCCCACCAGCACGGCAGGCACCACGCCCACCGGCCCGGCTTTCAGCACCCTGCCCTTGTCGCCCGCCACGCTGGCCAATTTGCAGGTGCTGGGCTACCTGGTCATGACGCCGATCCAGGCCGCCAGCTTGCCCTTGGCACTGGCCGGCCATGACCTGATCGCCCAAGCCCAAACCGGCAGCGGCAAAACGGCGGCGTTTGCGCTGGCCTTGCTGGCACGCTTGCAGGTGCGCAATACGGCCACCCAGGCGCTGGTGCTGTGCCCCACGCGTGAGCTGGCCGACCAGGTGACACAAGAGATCCGCCGGCTGGCGCGCGCCGAGGACAACATCAAGGCGCTGACGCTGTGCGGCGGTGCACCTATCCGCACCCAGCTCGACAGCCTGGCGCACGGCGCGCACATCGTGGTGGGCACGCCCGGGCGCATCAAGGACCACCTGGAGCGCGGCACGCTGGTGCTCTCGGGCCTCAATACCCTGGTGCTGGACGAAGCCGATCGCATGCTCGACATGGGCTTCATGGACGACATCAACATCATCGTGGGCCAGTGCCCACGCAAGCGCCAGACCCTGCTGTTTTCGGCCACCTACCCCGAGGGAATCGAGGCCATCAGCCGCAAGATCCTGACCAACCCGAAGGAGGTCAAGCTCGCGGCCCAGCCCAACGCCACCAAGATCCGCCAGGTTTTTTATGAGGTGCTTGAAAACGAGCGCCTGCACGCTGTGGGCTTGCTGCTGAACCACTACCGGCCCGAGCGCACGCTGGCGTTTTGCAATACCAAGGCGCAGTGCCGTGATCTGGTGGACGTGCTGCAAAGCCAGGGCATCACCGCGCTGGCGCTGCACGGTGACCTGGAGCAGCGCGAGCGTGACCAGGTGCTGGTGCAGTTTGCCAACCGCAGCATCCCCGTGCTGGTGGCCACCGACGTGGCCGCGCGTGGCCTGGACATCACCGACCTGGAGGCGGTGATCAACGTGGACATCACGCCCGACGCCGAGTTGCACACCCACCGCGTGGGCCGCACCGGCCGCGCCGACGCCGAGGGCTGGGCCTTCAGCCTGGCCAGCCTGGACGAAATGGGCCGCGTGGGCCGTATCGACGAGATGCAGGGCCGGGCCAGCCAGTTTCACCCGTTGAGCGAGCTCAAGCCCACCGGCAGTGGGCCGCTGCTGGCACCCATGGTGACGCTGCAAATTTTGGGCGGCCGCAAAGAAAAAATCCGCCCTGGCGACGTGATGGGCGCGCTGACAGGCACCGCCGGATTTGCCGCCACGCAAATTGGCAAAATCAACGTGAACGAGTTTTCAACCTACGTGGCGGTGGCCCGCGACATTGCCGACAAGGCACTGCGCGCGCTCAACGAAGGCACGGTCAAGGGCAAGCGGGTGAAAGCCCGGCACATGGAGGGCTGAGCGGCCCGCTTTTGGGCGGCACTGGCCACGCCGGCAAGTGCCGCCACCCCCCTCAAAAAACGCCAAAAACACGGAGCAACAACATGCCTATCCAAGATGCCTACCGCCAAAAACGCCTGTCCGCGTCTGACGCCGTGCGCCAGGTGCGCAATGGGGACTTCATCATCGTGCCCACCGGCGTGGGCGAGCCGCCCGCGCTGCTGAGCGCGCTGTCGGCGCAGCGCCTTGATTTCAAGGATGTGAAAGTGGCGCAGATCCTGGCGATGCGCAAATATGACTACCTGGACCCGGAGACCGTGGCCAACGTGCGCCACGTGGCGTTTTTCTACGGCGGTGCCACGCGGGCCGGTGGCCAGGCGGGCTGGATCGACTTTTTGCCCAACTATTTTTCTGAAATCCCCAGCCTGATCGACTGCGGCCAGATCCCCGCCGACGTGGTGTTTGCGATGGCCTCGACGATGGACGCGCACGGCTATTTTTCAGTCAGCCTGGGCGCCGACTACACCATGGCGGCGATCAAAAAAGCCCGCGCCGTGGTGCTGGAGGTCAACCCCAACGTGCCGTTTGCCTATGGCAACTGCCATGTGCACATCTCGCAAGTCACGGCGCTGGTTGAAAGCTTTGATCCGGTGCTTGAAGTGGGCTTGCCCAAGATCGGCCCGGTGCAAGAGGCCATTGGCAAGTACGTGGCCGACATGATCGACGACGGCGCGACGCTGCAAATCGGCTACGGCGGCATCCCCGACGCGGTGGTGATGCAGCTCACGCACAAACACGACCTGGGCATCCACACCGAGATGATCGGCGACGGCATCATGACGCTGGTGGAGTGCGGCGCGGTCACCAACCGGCGCAAAAACTACCTGCCCGGCAAGATGGTGGCGACGTTTGCGCTGGGCTCGGCCAAGCTGTACCGGTTTTTGGACCGCAACCCGGGCGTTGAAATCCATCCGGTTGACTTCACCAATGACCCCGCGCTGGCCGGACAAAACGACAACCTGGTCGCCATCAACGCCACCTTGCAGATCGATTTGCTGGGGCAATGCGGCTCGGAGAGCCTGGGCACGCTGCCGTATTCGGGCACCGGTGGTCAATCCGACTTTGTGCGCGCGGCCAACCGATCACGCGGGGGCAAGGCGTTCATCGTCGTGCCGTCCACTGCCAAAAACGACACCATCTCACGCATCGTGCCTACGCTGGCCCCGGGCACGCACATGAGCACCAGCAAAAACGACGTCAATTTTGTGGTGACCGAGTTCGGTGTGGCGCAGTTGCGTGGCAAATCGGCCAAGCAGCGTGCCTTGGAGCTGATCGGCATCGCGCACCCGCTATTCCGGGCCGAGCTGACCGAGCAGGCCAAGCGGCTGAACATGCTTTGAGCGGCCAGGGCTGGCGCCTGCCAAGACGCCGCCTGATTGGCGTCAATCTCAGCTTCGGTGCGGATCGCCCCCTCACCCCAGCCCTCTCCCCCGAGTACGGTGGAGAGGGAGCCCGGTATTCGCTGAATTGCCACACTGACGTTCGGCGTCGGATCAAGCAAACAAGCCCTGCAAAAACCAGCCCTGGCCGGTGGCATCGGTGGTTTCAGTGTTGGGCAGGCGGTGGCGATAAACCCACACCAGCGCGCCACTTTCAGCCTGGGCAATGAAGTAATCACGCACCGCCAGGCCAGCGTCCCACCAGCCGGTTTCAAGCCGCTCGGGGCCGGCCAGCAGTTGCAGCGGGCGGCCATCAAGCAGCAAGCCCTGATTGCGCTCCAGCAAGGCCCGTGGCGTGGGCAACAGCCACAGCGGCTGGGTGGCCAGGGCCGTGCTGGCCGATGCGATGAATGCGGCTGATGTGAGCCACAAACCGTGGCCATCCGCCCCCAAGCGGGCCGGGTCAGCGGGCAGCCAACAAGTGCCCCGCTCGGGGCGGTGGTCGGCCACCGGGGCCAGGCGCTGCACTTGATCGACTCCCAACCTGGCTTGCAGGCGCTCGACCAAACGGGCCAGGCCCTCACGCTCGCTGGCGCGGCTGGCAAACAGCTCGGCGTTGGGCACGGTGCCGGCCACCAGTTGCTCACAAAGCAGGCTGAGCTCCAGCGCGGGGGCGGCCAGCGGCAACCGGCCCAGCCGCTCAGCCAGCAGGCTATGCAAGTGGGCTGCATCGATGGCGGGCACGGCCGGGGCGATGTCCAGCGTGCTTTGCACCGGGGCCAAGCTGTCATGGCGGTGGCGGGGTTCGTGGTGCATCACCAGCGTGAAGCGGGCAATGCGCGCTTGCCGGGCATCCGCCCAAGCCACCAGCCGGGCCAACAACACCTGGGCCCCGGCCAGCACCTGGGCGCTGGTATCGGCACGGCACATCAGCTCGATCCGGTTGGCAAAACTGGCCGGCAAAGTGAGCCAGGCGTGGGCCTCGGGCGCGTGGCCCCGGGCGTTGTCAATGTCAGACAGCAGATCAGGGCCAAAGCGCCGCGCCAGGCCGTCACGCGGCAATTGGCGCAGATCACCCAAGGTGTGCAAACCCATGCCCTGCAGGGCCGGCCCATGTTTGAGGCCAGCGCCCAGCAAGTGCAGCGGCACCTGGTTCAACAAGGCTTGCAGCGCGGGCCGGTGGGTGGCGTGCGGGCCCAAGCTCATGGGGTGGCCACGCAGGCCGGCCAGGTCGGCCCCGCCAGCGGGCCCCGCAAATGGATCACCCGATGGATCAAGCGATGACCCGGCCAGCGTTGCCGGGCTCAGCAGATCGCCGTGCCAAGCCGCCAGCAAGGCCGCGCCCAGCGCGGTGGGCGCGCTGGCCACGCGCACCTGGTGGCCCAGCGGCGCCAGCGCATGCCGCAGGCGGGCCAGCAGTGCGGGCAGACCGCCAAAGTAGCGCAAGCAGCTTTGCACCTCGAGGCGCACGCCCACCAGCGCGGGGTTGGTTGCGGGCTTGGCGTCGGCGTTGAGATCGGACTGGGCACCGGCGGTGCGCAAATCGGCCGGCGTGGCCCAGGCCACGGCCGGGCTGAAGGCCAGCGCCACGTGGGCCACGGCGCGCAAGGCCTGGGTGTCGCGCGCGGCGTCGGCCTGACCCAGCAGCAGATCAGGCGCCAAGGCCAGCGCGGTGGCGCGCTTCATGCCGGGGCGCACGCCCAGTGCCAGCGCGGCGGCGTCGGCGTGCTGCACCTGGTGATCGTGCAGCAAGGCCAGCGGCAAACCGGCCTGGGCCGGGCCGCGCGTGGCCGCCCAGGACTCCAGCGACAAGGCCGGAAGATGCAGAGCAAGCCAGAGCATGGATCAAGGCCTCCGGGCCCGGCCTGCCGACCCGGACGCCGCATCCGCACCGTCATCAGCACCGCCATCTGCGCCCGCCCCCACCGCCAGCCCAGCGCGTGGCGAGCCGGGCTCAAACGCCATCACGCTGGACGCTTGACGCACCAGATCACGCGCCTGCACCTGGGCTTGCTGGCTGGGCGTGAGCGCCGACGGCAGCACCAGCCGCAGCGGCTGGGCCAGCGGCGGGCCGCGGCGCTTGAGCAAGCGCACCGACAGCCCATCAACGCCGGCCGGGTGCAGCAACAAGCGCAAGGGCGCGGGGCTGGGTTTGCTGCGGGCTTGAGCATCGCGAAAAATGAACACCGGGCCGTCGTGGGCCTGGGCTGCGAGCTGCAATCGACGCAGTGAATCGGCGCCCAAATTGAGCGGCAACCAAGCCAGGATGGCACCCAGGTGGCCACTTTTGAGCGCCTGCTCCAGCGCCCACAGCAAATCGGCGCTGGCCAGCAAGGGCGACAAGCGGTTGGCGCTGCGGGGCGCACCGTGTTGGGTGGTGTGGGGCGCTGATGCTGCGGATGCCGCCGGGGTTGCAGGTGCGCCAAGTGCCCCGGCGTGCCCAGGCGCCGCAGCCCGCCCCCGGCCGGCCCTTGCTTGCACCACCAGCCAATGCCGGCTGCTGATGCCGCACTGCACCAGGCCCCAGGCGCTGAGCGCGGCGGGCGGGTCAAACAGCATCACGCAGCGGCCCTCGTCGGGCTTGATCGGCGCGCCATGCTCACGCTCAGCCAACGGACACACGGCAGCCAGCGCGGGGCTCAACAGCCGCAGCTCGCCCACGCCCGCCTGGGGCAGCAGCAGCTCGGTCAGCACGCCGTGGGGCCAGCCACCACCGGGCAACTGGGCATCCAGTGCGGCAAAACCGCTGGCCGTGATCCGCCCGGGGGCGCCGCCGATCTGGCTGGCCCGCCAAAGCCCCGGGTGCAGTGCAAGTTGCTGGGTGATCCGGTGGGCCGGATCAAAGGTGGGGTCAAACGCGGCATCAATAGCGGCATCAACAGCGGTATCGGCCGCGTCGCTGCCCTCACCGTGAGGCAAACCCACGCCGCCGCCAGGTTCACCCTCACCGCAGCCCTCGCCGCAGCCCTCACCGTGATGCAAACCCAGGCGGCCCTGATGGCCTGACGGGGCCACACGCCCGCCCACGGCTGGCGGGCGCGCGCCCGGCGTGGCCGCAGCAGCAAGCGGCAAAAAATCAAACAGGGGCAGCGTCAAGTTCACACCAACACTGTACTTTCATACAGTGTTGATGGCAAGTCAGGCCAGCACGTGGGGCGGTCGGGCGACCGTGAAAAAACTTGTGGGGACACCGTGTCGGCGAGCCGCCACACCCGGGGGCTTGGCGGCTAAGTCGGCCCAGGCCGCACCGGATAATCCCACCCATGCCCACCCTGCTTCAGCGTTTTGCCCGCATTGCCCCGTACTTTCGTCAAGGCCGCCTGGGGCTGGTGGTGGCGTTCATCGGCTCGCTGATCGGCGCGGCCACCGAGCCGCTGATCCCCGCGCTGCTCAAGCCGCTGCTGGACAAGGGTTTCGCCGCTGGCCAACTGCCGCTGTGGATCGTGCCGGTGGCCATCGTGGGCATTTTTGCCTTGCGCGGCGTGGCCGGCTTTGTGGCGCAGTACGCGCTGTCGTGGGTGGCGCACCGGGGCGTGCAAGACCTGCGCGAGGCCTTGTTCAAGCGCCTGCTCACCGGCGCGCCCACGATGTTTGGCCAGCGCTCGGCCAGCAGCCTGACCAATACCCTGGTTTACGAGGTGCAAAACGGCGCAACGCAGCTGGTGAGCTCGGTGCTCACGCTGGTCAAAGACAGCCTCACGCTGCTGGCCTTGCTGGGTTATTTGCTGTTCTTGAACTGGAAGCTCACGCTGTTTGTGGGCGTGTTGCTGCCACCCGTGGCCTTGCTCGTGCGCACTGTCAGCAAGCGGCTGCACCGGCTCACCCACGAGGGCCAGGAGGCCACCGATTCACTGGCCTACGTGGTCGAAGAAAACGTGCTGGCCTGGCGCATCGTGCGCCTGCATGGCGCCGAGGCCCAGCAAACCCGGCGCTTTGATCAGCATGCGCAAACACTGCGCCGCGTGCTGCTCAAGATCGTCGCCGCCAGCGGCGTGACCACCCCCGTCACGCAGCTGCTCACCGCGCTGGCGCTGTCGGCAGTGATCGTGGCAGCACTTTGGCAAAACAACAGCACGGGCGCCACGGTGGGCGGGTTCGTGGCCTTCATCACCGCCATGCTGATGCTGGCCGCGCCGGTCAAACACCTGTCTGACGTGATGGCGCCCATCACCCGCGGCCTGGCGTCCATCGAGCGCGGGCTGGAGCTGCTCGACGACAGCCCGGCCGAGCCCGAGGGCGACTACCAGCCGGCGCCTGCGGACGACACCAAGCTCGGCAACCCCACCGGCAACACTCCCGGCCGCGCCCAGGGCCACATCGTGCTGAACCACGTCACGCTGCGCTACCGCGACGACCAAAGCCCGGCGCTCGATGGCCTGAGCCTGGACATCGCCGCCGGCGAGACGGTGGCGCTGGTGGGCCCGTCGGGCGCGGGCAAGTCGTCGCTGATCAACCTGTTGCCGCGTTTTGTGGCGCCCACCAGCGGCGACATCACGCTCGATGGCGTGCCCTTGGCCCAGTGGCAGATCGCCGCGCTGCGCGGGCAGTTTGCGCTGGTCAGCCAGGACGTGGTGATGTTCAACGACACCGTGGCCGCCAACGTGGCGCTGGGCGATGACACCAACCCGCCTAACTTGAAACGTGTAGAGGCTGCGCTGGCCGGCGCCCATCTGCAAGACTTCGTGGCCAGCCTGCCGCAGGGCGTGCACACGGTGATTGGCCACAACGGCGGCCAGCTCTCAGGCGGCCAACGCCAGCGCCTGGCCATTGCCCGCGCGCTGTACAAAGATGCGCCCATCCTGATCCTGGACGAGGCCACGTCGGCGCTGGACAGCGAATCAGAACGCGCCGTGCAGGCCGCGCTGGATGCGCTGATGCGCGGGCGCACCACGTTAATCATCGCCCACCGCTTGTCCACCATCGAGCACGCCGACCGCATCGTGGTGATGGACGCCGGGCGCGTGGTGGAGCAAGGCCCGCACGCCACGCTGCTGGCCGCCGGTGGGCTGTATGCCCGCTTGCACGCGATGCAGTTCCGCACCTGAGGCCGGCCCGTGATGCTTGGCCGCAGCGTCTTCACGCCGCCGCCGGCCCAGCCCACGACGCGCCCTGCGGTTTCATCACCCGGCGCTGGCGCGGCCCGGCCCATCCCGATATTCTTTTGGCATGACTCACCTTGCCCGCCCCGTCTTGCCGCCCCGCTTGCGCCTGCCAACCCTGGCCCTGCTGGCCCTGCTCACCCTGCTGCTTGGCGCCTGCGCCGCCTTGCCGCCGCGCACCCCAACCGAGCCCAGCCAGGCCTATACCGACACAGGCGCCACCACGCTGGCGCGGGTGGCGGCGGGCAGCCTGGTGGCGGCGGGCGCCAACGCGGGCGCGCCGTCGGGCTTCAGATTGCTGCCCACGGGCGTGTTCGCCTTCAACGCCCGCATCGCGCTGGTGCAGGCGGCCGAGCGCGCTATCGACCTGCAGTACTACCACATACATAACGACCAAACTGGGCAGGCGCTGCTGCGTGAACTGCGCAAGGCCGCCGCGCGTGGCGTGCGGGTGCGGCTGCTGGTGGACGACTTCCATGCCGCCAGCCTTGAGCCCCTGCTGGCCGACCTGGCCACCTGCCCCGGCGTGCAGGTGCGCCTGTTCAACCCGCTGCCGCTGCGCTGGGGCCCACCGGTGCTGCGCCTGGCGCTGTCGCCCGGCGAGTTTGAGCGCCACAACCACCGCATGCACAACAAGCTGTTGGTGGCCGACAACGCGCTGGCGATCTACGGCGGCCGAAACATCGCCGACGAGTACTTCATGAACCACGCCGAGACCAACTTCGTCGACCTCGACCTGCTGTCGGCCGGCCCGCTGGTGCATGAGTTGTCCACCGTGTTTGACACCTACTGGAACAGCGACGCGGCGTGGCCGGTGCGCCAGGTGCTGGGCCTGCCGGAGGCGTCCGTTGACACAAACGCCACCGCCGCCGCGCAGGCGCGCTTCGACGCCGCCGTGCGCCTGGCCGCGCCACTGGTGCCCGATCAGCCCCTGGACCCGTTGGGCCAAACCGCCCCCGACGTGCAGCTGGCCCAGGGCCGCTTGGTGCTGGTGGCAGCAACAGCCCGGGTTTTTGCCGACCCACCCACCAAGGCCAGCCACGTCGACACCGGCGCGGCCATCCGACCCACTGCCGCGATGCAGGGCGTGCTGGCTACGATGGCCGTTGCGCGCCGCGAGGTGGTCATCACCTCGCCCTACTTCCTGCCGGGCGACGTTGGCATGCCGATGATGCGCGAGGCGGCGCGCCTGGGCGGGCGCACGGTGATCTACACCAACTCGCTTGACTCCACCGACGAGCCGCTGGTGCATGACAAATACAGCCAGTACCGCGTCGAAATGCTGCGTCTGGGGGTGCAGATCCACGAGTTCAGCCCGGTGCAAGTGCAGCGCTCACGCAGCTTTGGCGTATTTGGCAAGTCAACGCCCCGCTTGCACGCCAAGATGGCCGTGGTGGACCAGCGCTGGTTGGCGGTGGGCTCGGTCAACCTCGACGCACGCTCGGCCATCGGCAATACCGAGATGAGCGTGGTGATCGACAGCCCGGCCCTGGCCCAGGCCGCCAACCGGCTCATCAGTGGCGATATCCGTGGTGACGACGGCGGGCCCCAGGCGATGTACCGGCTGCACCTGCAAGCCGACGGCCACACCATTGAATGGCGCGGCACCGACGAGCAAGGCCGGCCCACCGGCACCACCGACGAACCCGGCAACCACCCCTGGCTGCGCTTCAAGCTGTGGCTGCAATCGCTGGTGGTCGACGAACGCCTGTTGTGACCTGGCCCACGGCCCGCCCACTGCCTGCCGCCAACAAGGCGAACCCTGATTGGCACTCAATCTCAACCTCAGCTTCGGCGCGGATTGCCCCCTCGCCCGCTCGTGGGAGAGGGTTGGGGAGAGGGGGCTTTGAGGCTGTTTGGCTTTGGGGCTGTTTGGTTTTTTGGCAGCCGGCTGTTTTTGACGCCCGGCACGGGCTGTGCTCGCTTTCTGCACGGCGCCGGGTATTCGCCCCGGCGGGCGCCTAACTTTCTTTTCGGGCCGAAAAGAAAGTCAGCAAAGAAAAGGGC
>JAYWDK010000264.1:0-4480 GCA_043779845.1 Betaproteobacteria bacterium
CCCTTGGGCGTGGTGACGATGGCCTGGCAGGCCCAGGGCTGGGCTTTGAAGCTGGCGCTGGTGGGCCAATTGGTGTTTGTGGCCGCGCTGGCGCTGGGCTTGGCCTGGGGCGGTTTGCGCGGCGCGGGTTGGGCGGTATCGGGAGGCATGGCCGTGTACTTTGGCTGGTATTTTTTGAAGCTGGCCACCTGGCCGCTGGCCGCAACCGCGCCGGCCACTGGTTTGGTGGTGGCGCCATGAGTCCTGATAGGCACGGCGCCTGGCGTGGCCTGCTGAACCGCCTGCGCCGCCGCGTGGCCCATGCGCTGCTGCACCGCGTGGTGTTTGGTGAAACCTCGGGCGGGCGCTATCTGCCCAACACCCGCATCGCACCATCCACCTGCATCGAGCACGAGGCCAAGCTGCTGCTGGCCGACCACGTCTACATCGGCCCGTTCAACTTCATTGAGGCCAGCGGCGGCGTGACGGTGGGCGAGGGTGTGCAGATCACCCACCACGTCAGCATCGTCACCCACAGCTCGCACCGGGCGCAGCGGCTGCTGGGCCGGGCTTACGTTGGCTGGCCGGCAGATGCCGCCAACCCGAAGCCGGGCTGGGTGGCTGGCGCGGTTGAGATTGGGCCGTACTGCTTCATCGGCCCGCACAGCCTGATCGAGGCCGACAGCCACTTGGGCCGGGGCTGCATCGTGCGCGCCGGCAGCGTGCTGCGCGGTGAGTACCCCGAGTTCTCGGTGATCGCTGGCAACCCGGCGCAGGTGGTGGGCGACAGCCGCGACGGCGACGCGTGTTGGTTGACTGCGACGCCCGCGCTGCGCCCGCTGTACGAGGCCTGGGCGGGTGAAACGTCACCCAGTGCGCAGCCACCTGCGGCTGGCCGCGCGCCATGAGGCTGGTGCTGCTGGGCGACGGCGACAGCCCGCACCTGCTGAAGTGGGCACGTGCGCTGGCACCGCAAGTGGAGCTGTGGGCCGCGTCGTCGCGTGGTTTTGCGCCGGGTTTTGACGCGCTGGTGCCGCCCGAGCGCCGGTTGGCACTCAACACCCAACCCCAATTTGAAGGTGGCAACGCGGCCTTGCTGCGGCAGTTGCCGCGCCTGGCCCGTTGGCTGCACGCGGTGCGGCCTGACTGGATCCACGCCCATTACCTGACATCGCACGGCACTTTGGCCTGGCTGGCCACGCGGTTATTGGGCGCGCCTGGCCGGGTGGTGGGCTCTGCCTGGGGCTCGGACATCCTCGTCACGCCGCAGCGCGGCGCAGCCCACCGCTGGCTGACACGCCGCGTGCTGCGCGCCTGCGCCTTGGCCACCAGTGATTCACAAGTGATGACGGAGCGCATGCACACGCTGGGCGCCGGCGAGGTGATGACGTTTCCGTTTGGCCTGGAGGCGCTGCCTGACTTGCCGGCGGCGGGCGCCAAGCACGACCATTTGTTTTTTGCCAACCGCGCTCTGGAGCCGATTTACGCGCCGCAGCAGGTCTTGCGTCTGTTTGCCGGCATCGCCGCCGCTTGGCCCGACGCCCAGCTGGTGGTGGCCAATGAGGGCTCATTGGCGGCCGAACTTGAGCGCCAGGCCGCCGCCGCCGGTTTGTCGTCGCGGGTGCAGTTTGTTGGCCGGCTGGACGCCGCTACCCAGGCGGGTTATTACGCACAGGCGCGCTGGTACCTGAGCCAGCCCCTCAGTGATTCGGTCTCCGTGTCGGTGCTTGAAGCCCTCGCCCACGGCTGCATCCCCATCCTGTCGGACCTGCCGGCCAACCACGAGCTGGTGCGCAGCGGCGACAACGGTTTGGTGCTGCACGGCCTGGCGCTGCCGGGTGTTGCCGACCTGGCGCCCCTGCTGGCCCGCGCCGACCCAATCGCTGCCACCAACCATGCCTGGGTGACTGAGCACGCGATGTTTGGCCGCTCGGTCAGCGCCTTTTTAGCCCGCCTGCGGGCCCTGCAAGCAGGCACACCATGAACATCCTCTACCTCAACCACTACGCCGGCAGCCCGGCGCTGGGCATGGAGTACCGGCCCTATTACCTGGCGCGTGAATGGGTGCGGTCAGGGCACACGGTGCAGGTCGTGGCGGCTGATTTTTCGCACGTGCGGGCACGCCAGCCCAAGGCGGGCGACGCGCTGATCGACGGCATCCAGTACCGCTGGCTGGCCACCCCCACCTATCAAGGAAACGGCATAGGCCGGGTATGGAACATCTGGCGTTTTTTGTCGCAGGTGTGGGCCCAATCAAAGCGCCTGGTGCGTGAGTTCAAGCCCGACGTGGTGATCGCGTCCAGCACCTACCCGATGGACATCTGGGTGGCGCGGCGCATCGCCAAAATGGCCGGCGCGGTGCTGGTGTTTGAAGTGCACGATTTGTGGCCCTTGTCACCCATCGAGCTATCTGGCATGTCGCCCCAGCACCCCTTCATCCGCCTGTGCCAGGCCGCTGAAACTGCCGCCTACCGTGATGCCGACGTGGTGGTGTCCATGCTGCCCAAGGTGCACGATTACATGGCCTCGCGCGGGCTTGATTTGCGCCGCCTGCACATCGTGCCCAACGGCATCACGCAAGACGAGTGGTCCGAGGGTGGGCAGCTTGGTTTGCCGGCTTTGCGTGACGATTTGACTGCTGCCATCGCCCACCACCGCGCCGCCGGCCGCACGGTGGTGGGCTACGCCGGCTCGATGGGCCTGCCCAATGCGCTGGATGTGCTGCTGGACGCCGCCGCGCTGCTCAAAAACGAGCCCATCGCCATCGTGATGGTGGGCGACGGCCACGAGCGGGCGCGGCTGTCGCAGCGGGTAGTCGCTGAGGGCCTGGACCACGTCACCCTGCTTGCGCCCATCCCCAAAGCGATGATCCCCGCGCTGTTGCGGCAACTCGACATCGCCTACATCGGCTGGCAGCGGGTGCCGATTTACCGCTTCGGCATCGCCCCCAACAAGCTGATGGATTACATGATGGCCGGCTGCGCCGTGCTGCACAGCGTGGACGCCGGCAACGACTCGGTGGCCGAGAGCGGCTGCGGTCTGACGGTGCCGCCCGAATCGCCCCAAGCCGTGGCCGATGGCCTGCGCCAACTGGCCGCGCTGCCTGCTTCGCTGCGGCGCGTGATGGGCGAACGAGGCCGCGCGTTCGTTGTGGCCCACCACACCTACACGGTGCTGGCGCAGCGGTTCATACAGGCCATGCAGCGATGAGCGATCCCGGCGGGCGCCCGATCCAAACTGAGGCCGATGCCGTGGCCGCGCGCTACGCCCGGCGCGCCGACCTGTTCCGCTACAACATGCTGCAAGCCGACGTGTGGCACGGCGTGCAAGAGCGCCAGCGCGCCATGCTCAAGCTGTTCGTCAAGCTGGGCTTCAATGATCTGTCGGCGCTAACAGCGCTGGAGGTGGGCTGCGGCGCCGGCGGCAACCTGCTGGAGCTGCTGCGCCTGGGTTTTGCCCCTGAAAACCTGGCCGGCGCCGAGCTGCTGCCTGAGCGGCTGGCCCAGGCCAGGCATGTTTTGCCGCACGCCGTCAAGCTGTGGGGCGGCGATGCCAGCGCGCTGGACATAACGCCCGATAGCCGCGACATCGTGATGCAGTCCACCGTGTTTTCGTCCTTGCTGGACGACGGCTTCCAGCAGCATCTGGCCGCTGCGATGTGGCGTTGGGTCAAACCGGGTGGTGGCGTGCTGTGGTACGACTTCACGGTCAACAACCCGCGCAACGCGGACGTGCGTGGCGTGCCGCTGGCCCGCCTGCGGCAGCTGTTTCCGCAGGCCAGTTTGACGTCAGTCAAGGTGACGCTGGCCCCGCCCATCGCCCGTGCCGCTTGCCGGCTGAGCCCCGCGCTGTACCCGGTGTTGAACGCCGTGCCGCTGCTGCGCACGCATGTGCTGGCGTGGCTGCAAAAACCGCTGGTCTGACGGCCGCCAGGCCAAAAATCAGTCGACCGGGTCCATGCCCTGAAACACCTGCGCCAGCGCCACCGTGCAGCCTACGCTGGCGGCCACCATGGCCTCATCCTGGCTCATGTCATGGAACACCCACTGGTCGTCGGCGCCCCGCCTGAAACCTTCAACCCGCCGCGTATCGGGGTCGATCAGGATGTATTCCCGCAATGAAGCCAGCCGCCGGTAAAGCGCAAATTTGCGGCTGCGGTCATAGGCTTGCGTGCTGGGCGACAGCACCTCGATCACCAGCGTGGGCGCGCGAAAAATCATCTCGGTGGCCAGGTCGGTTTTGTCGCAGGTGACAAAAACGTCGGGGTAAAGCAGGGTGTCGTCGCCGATTTGAAGTTTCATTGATTCGGCAAAAACTTGACAGGGCGAGCCGTCGAGCTGATTGCTCAGTCGGCGCACCAGATTCAGCACCACCCGGCCGTGCGTGCGTCGCCCGCCCACCATCGCAAACACCTCGCCACGGTAAAACTCATTTCGTTCGGGCTGGGCGTTCTCCCAACTCAAGAACTCGTCCAAGCTCAGTTTCTGCTGCGTCAAGGCCA
>JAYWDK010000265.1:0-4476 GCA_043779845.1 Betaproteobacteria bacterium
ACGACCGCTTCCGTGGCGCGCTGCGGCGGGCGCTGACGCGGCTTTGCCGCGCGACACACACTCAACGCAAAGCAGTCCTTGAAACTCAGCTTTGAGCCGTCACCCGCCTATCGACCGGCTTTGGTCTCCGAACTGGCCAACTCGGATCATGGCCGCAGTCGAGTCGACGCAGGTAGGTGCTGCCAAGGCAAATCGGCCGGGTCAGCCGCCATGGGGCCGGCGGCCTTGGCCACCAACACGGCGCTGGCCATGGCTTGGAAATCAGCCCGAAAGTGGTTGGAGCTCTTGACCACGATGATGCGCATCAACTCGGCGTGGATGCCCACCAAACGCAGCAACTCGCGGTCGAGCAACTGCTTTTTGCCGCTGACCACCGCCACGCGAATGCCATCGATTTCAAGACAGGCGCTGGGGCCCAGGTGCACGGTCAGGCCCGTCATCATCGGCCCCGTGAGCGTGCAGACGCCGTCGCTCAGCGCGAGCACCTTGAAGCGCCCACGCACGGGCGGATCACTGGGTTCACCGGTGAAGGTGGGCACGGCCGTGCCCAAGGCCAGATCGAGCTCGGCGCCCACGCCCGCAGCCAGCGCGGCGCTGGCCGCGGCCGCGTCAAACATCAGGCCCAGCGCCACAAGGCCCGGGTATTTGCGGCCCGCACCCTGGGCCAGCAGCGCGTGCAGCAAGCCCGTGGTGTTGCTGTCGCCACCCGCGCCCGGGTTGTCCTGCGTGTCGGCGATCACCACCGGGCGGGCGACGCCCGCCGTTGGATGCCCGGCCTGCTGATCCTCGTCCTGCCGGTCCTCGTCTTGTTTCGCCACCAGCGCCAGAGCCAAGGCCACGGCCTCTTGGGCGCCCAGGATGTTCAGGCGCCACTGCGTGGGCTCGGCCACCCGGGCGTAGAGCTGCTCAACCGCCGCTTCGGCCGCCGCGCCATGGCCCCAGACCATGGGCGCGCATTCGTCAAAATCAGAGGCAGGAAAACCCATGCAAAAGCTCAGCACCGTGCCGTGCTGCTGGTCAAGCGCCCCCAGCGCCTGATACAGCCCTTGGGCCGGTGTCATCCAGGTGCTTTGGGCGTTGAGCGGGATCAAAAATGGCAGGCGGCGCGCAAACATGGGCTGGCGCTGGCCGGCTTTGAGGCGCCGGGCCAACAACTCGGCGGCCAGCTCACCGGTGGCCGCCATGTCCACATGTGGGTAGGTGCGGTAGGCCACCAGCGCGTCGGCTTCACGCAGCATGCGGTGCGTGACATTGGCGTGCAGATCCAGGCTGGCGACGATGGGCACGTGCGGGCCCACGATGGCGCGCAAGCGGGCCAGCAACTCACCTTCGCTGTCGGCCACGTGCTCGGCCACGGCGGCGCCGTGCAGGTCAAGGTAGATGGCGTCAAGGCCTTCACCGGCGGGGCCTTGGCTGGCAGCGGCGGCATCCGCGCAAATGGCGCCAGCCACACGCTCAAACGCGTCTCGCGTGACAAACGACGACGGTATGGCACCCGCCCAGCACGAGGGCAGCAAGGTCCAGCCGTGCCGCTTGGCGGCGCTGATGAAGCCACCCACGGGGATGTTGATGCCCGCAAGCTTGTGCTGCATCGCGGGGCCCCGGATGAAGGCCGGGAATGAATCGCCGCGGTTGAACGCGGCCCAATCGGCCAGGCTGGGCGCAAAGGTATTGGTTTCGTGCTGGTAGCCAGCGATCAGGACACGGGTCAAGTTGGATGTCGATTCAAGGTGGGCGCCGTCAAACGCCAAATGCAAAATCACGCCCGGGCGCGGCGGCAAACAGCGCCTGGGTGTAGGCGTGTTGCGGGGCCGAAAACACGCGGTGTGCCGGGCCGTACTCCACCACCTGGCCACGGCACATCACCGCCAGTTGGTCACACACCTGCGACGCCACGCGCAGATCGTGGGTGATGAACAGCATGGCGAGGTTCAAGCGGCTGCGGATCTCTTCGAACAAGTCAAGCACCTGCGCCTGAACCGACACATCCAGCGCCGACACGGCTTCGTCGGCCACCAGCAGCTCGGGCTCCATCATCAGCGCGCGCGCAATGCAGATGCGCTGCCGCTGGCCGCCTGAAAACTGGTGCGGGTAGCGCTCCAGCGCGCTGGCATCCATGCGCACGAGATCCAGCAAGCCCCGCGCGCGTTGCAGCGCCTCTGGCCGGCCCAGGCCGTAGTTGACGGGGCCTTCAATCAAGGCCTCGGCCACATTGCGCCGCGGGTTGAGCGATCGGTAGGGGTCTTGAAAAACAATCTGCACCCGGCGCCGCAGCGGCCGCAACTGGGCCGCCGACATCATGGCAATGTCCAAGCCGGCGGCACCAGCGCCCGGGTCACCACCGCCCCCACCCCCCAACTGCACCGAGCCGCTGGTCGGGTCAATCAGGCGCACGATGCAGCGCGCCACCGTGGACTTGCCCGATCCCGATTCACCGACGATGCCCAGCGTTTGGCCACGCCGGATCTCAAAATTGACATCCTGCGCCGCGTGCACCTCGCGAGCTGCGCTGAACCAGCGTTTGTCGAGGTAGGTTTTTTCCAGCTTGCTAACCTTCAAGACGATAGGCGCGCTGGGGTCGGTGGGCCGCTCTTTCAGGTGCAGCGTGGGCACGGCGGCCATCAACATGCGGGTGTAATCGTGCTGCGGGCGTTGCAACACGTCATGTTTGTCGCCCACTTCCACCATGTCGCCCAGGCGCAGCACGGCCACACGGTGCGCCACCTCGGCCACCACACCAAAATCATGGGTGATGAACAGCACGCCCGCTCCGTGGCGGTGCTGCAGGTCAAGCACCAACTTCAGGATTTGCGCCTGGGTGGTGACATCCAGCGCGGTGGTGGGCTCGTCGGCAATCAGCAGCACCGGGTCAAGCACCAGCGCCATGGCGATCATGATGCGCTGGCGCTGCCCGCCCGAAAGCTGGTGCGGGTAGCTGGCGACCATGCGCTCGGGGTCGGGCAGCAACACCTCGCCCACGATGGCCAGCACCTTTTTGCGGCGCTCCAAAGGCGATAGCCGGCTGTGCTGGGCCAGCACTTCATCGATCTGGTCACCGCAGGTCATGACCGGGTTGAGCGCCGTCATGGGCTCTTGAAAGATCATCGACATGCGCGTGGCGCGCAGCTCACGCAGGCGCGACAGCGGCGCGTGGGTGATGTCCTCGCCCTGCAGCAGGATCTGGCCTGCTGTCACGGGCAGCGACTTGGGCAGCAAGCCCATCACGCATTGCGCAATCACCGATTTTCCCGAGCCCGACTCACCGACCAGGCAGAGGATTTCACCGGGGCCCACGGTGAACGAGACATGGCGCACCGCCGTGGCCCGGTCACCGTCGGACGGCAGCGCGATGGTGAGGTCGCGCACTTCCAGAATGGGGGGGTTGGCGGCGGTCATGAGCGCTTGGCCATTTTGGGATCCAGCGTGTCGCGCAATCCATCGCCCAGGATGTTGACCGCCAGCACCGTGATGGCCAAAAAGATGCCCGGGAAAAAGATGTTGTGCGGGTACTCGTTGAACTGGGTCCGGCCCTCGGCCATCACGTTGCCCCAGGTGGGAATGTCGGGCGGCAGACCCACGCCCAGGAACGACAGGATGGCCTCGGTGAGGATGCCCGAGGCACAAATGAACGTGCCCTGCACGATCAGCGGCGCCACGCAGTTGGGCAGGATGTGGCGCAGCATGATCAGCCAGGTGGGCGTGCCCAGCGAGATCGCGGCCTCCACGTACGGCTCTTCGCGGATCGTGAGCACCAGCGAGCGCACCAGACGCGTGACGCGGGGGATCTCGGGGATGGCGATGGCGATCACCACGGTCAGCAGGCTGCCGCGCCACATGGCCACCAGCGCGATCGCGATCAGGATGGCCGGGATGGCCATCAAGCCGTCCATCAAGCGCATCAGCGGGCCGTCAAGCCATCGCAAATAACCCGCCATCAGACCAAACACGATGCCGATGGCCAGCGCCACCATCGCGTTGAACACGCCCACGATCAGCGACACCTGGGTGCCGTAGATGACGCGGCTGTAGATGTCGCGGCCAAAGCTGTCGCTGCCCATCAGGAACTTGTGCTTCAGCGTTTCACCTTCGAGAGTGGTGATCTCGCCCACCTTGCCGGGCAGCAGGTCGCGGCTGGCGGGGTCAAACAGCGACGGATCGACCGTGCCCAGCCACGGCGCCAGCAGCGCGATGACTACCAGCACCAGCAGGATCACGCCACCCACGCGCACCGCGCCATTGCGCCGCACCCGCGTCCAGGCGCCCGCTTGCGTGACGACGGTGGCCGATTCGACAGCAAGCGCTTCGCAGTTGGGGTTGCTCATGGGGATCAATACCGGATGCGTGGATCGAAGATCACGTAGCTGAGGTCGACCAGCAGATTGACCATCACGTAGACAAACGAGAACAGCAGGATCACGCCCTGGATCGTTGGAAAATCTCGCGCCAGCACGGCATCGACGGTCAAGCGGCCCAAGC